>JBGQKQ010000292.1:0-2009 GCA_041499655.1 Gammaproteobacteria bacterium | reverse complement strand
CTGCCTCATAGAGAAAGCGCCCGGCGCGCCACAGGGTGACGATGCGCGCGCTCCAGGCAAGCGCGAGCCTCGGCTTCAGCACCGCGATGGCCGTTACTGCGGCGACGACGAGGTAGGGCCGCGCGCGCAGCCAGCTCGCCCAGGCGATGCCGCGGTCGACGACCGTCAGTACGCTGCCGCAGGCCGCGAGGTGCCCGGCGATCGCCTGGCGCTGGCTGTCGGCTTTCGCCACCAGGCACGCGCGCCGCTCGCGGATGGCTTCGAGCGTTCTCATGACCGCTCCAGCTCCTTTGCGTCCTTGTGCAGCTCGGCGAGCGTCGTCGACAGGAACTTCGGCCGATGCTTCGACACCGCGCGCAGTTTGACCAGAACGGCGAGCGCTCCGAGCGCGAAAAGCCCCGCGATCACGCCGATCGCGAGCAGCCGGTTGCTGTCCCAGAAGACGACCACGACGAGCAGCACCAGGAGCACTATCGCGAGCCCGAGACAGAAGGCCGCGACCACGGCGAGCATCACGATCCTCGCCAGCCGCGTCCTCTCCTCCTCGAACTCGCTCGCGAAGATCTCGAGGCGCGTCTGGACGAGCGCGACGAAGGTCTTCGCCAGACCGCGCAGCGACTCGAGAAGGCCTTCGGCGTGGCCGGCTTCTTCGGGCATGTGCGGATCTACTTCCGGCCGATCAGCAGCCCGACCGCGATTCCGGCAAGCACGGCGATCCCGACCGCGTTCCAGGGATGCTCCCGCACATAGCCGTCGGCGGCGCGGGCCTGCTCCGCCGCTTCCTCCGCCAGAGGACCGAGCTTGAGCTTCGCCGCATCCAGTCCCTCGTGCAGCTTTGCGCGCCCAGCCGCGGCGGTCTCTCCGACCGTCGCGCGCAGCAGCGCCTCGGCGTCGGAGATCACGAGCTTCAGGTCGGCGGCCAGCTTCTCCGCGGTGACTTCGTTCTCTTGCATGGGTGGCCTCTCAGGGGCGATTCTACCCGGATAGGATACACAGAGCATGAATCGACTCCGTACCAGGATCCAGCAGGCAGCGCGCATGTTCCGGACGGCGCCAGTCGCGGCGCGCGTCGCCGTGATATTCGTCGCCGTCGCGATCGTCTGGGCCGTGGCGAACTGGGTGGTGCAGACCTGGCGCAAGCCCGCCGGGATGTTCTTCCCCGTCGGCCAGGCGCTGGTGAAGACTCCGGCCGCGACCTGGCGGGAGTACGGGCCGCTCTTCCGCCGGCACTCGACTGCGGTGATCTCGCCGGAATTGCTCGCTGCGCTGGCGCAGATCGAAGGGGCGGGCAATCCGGTGGCGTTGCCGCAGTGGACCTGGCGCTGGAGCCGCAATCCGTTCGAGTGGTATCGCCCCTCCTCCAGCGCGGTAGGCATGTTCCAGATCACCGACGCGGCGTTCCGGGACGCCAGGCGCTATTGCATCCACGACCACGCGGTGGCCGAGGAGGGAGCGTGGTACGACCCGGGCTCGTGCTGGTTCAACGGCCTGTATACGCGCGTGCTGCCCGGCCACGCGATCGAGATGACCTCGGCCCTCCTCCACGTCAGCGTCGCGCGCCGCGAGTTCGCCAAAGCCGGTCTCGCGCAGAAGCAGGACCTGGCCGCGGTCATCCACCTGTGCGGGACGGCGCGGGGCGAAGCGTTCGCGCGCCGGGGCTTCCGACCGGACCGAGGCGAGCGTTGCGGGGCGCAGGACTTGCGCGGCTATCTGCGCCAACTCAACGAGCTCAAGCGCAGATTCGCCGCGCTCGCCGCCGCGGGCGAATGACTATTGGAGCTCGATCTCGAAGGTGCGCGGCCACTCGGGTCGCGTCTCGAGGCTGAAGTACACGCGGCCGATCTCGCGGTTGTCCATGGTCTCGACCTGCACCTTCCACTCGCCTGCCTGGTAATTCGACTTGAAACCGTAGCCGCGAAAGCCTTCGGCGCGCCCGCCGACGATCTTGATCGGGATCGTGTCCTGGAGCACCCACCCGCGCGCCTCGTCCTTCCAGTACCAGCGCATCT
>JBGQKQ010000291.1:0-2034 GCA_041499655.1 Gammaproteobacteria bacterium | reverse complement strand
GCGCCGCTAGCCGCCCCGGAGCGTCTCCAGGAGCGCTCTCAACTGCTCGGCGTTGCCGCACGCGTCCGAGCGCAGCTGCTGTCGCATGAGATTCTCGGACTCCCCGGACAAGACCCAGCCGAGCGCCGGATCGGCGCGCCCCGGCTCTCTGCAAAGGCGAAACTGAAAGTATTTTCCGCCGTTCTGCTCGGCGAGGACGCGCAATTCCGAAGCGGCGAGAAGGCCGCGGGCGTCGCGCGTGTGGAGCAGCGCCCGCAGCGGGCTTAGGATTTCGCTCGCTCCGGTCTCGCGCTTTCTGTTCTCAGGCGTCTTGGGCGCGGCCAGCGGCAGATCCTCCACGGTGAGATCCGGATCGTTGCTGATGAGAATCGCAATCGGCAGGACGGCCTTCGAGCCCATACGGTCGAAGCCTGCCTTGAGCACCTCGCGCCCCGTCACGGCTCCGAAGTTCTCGAAGTAGCCGCCGTCCACCAGATGGCTCCCGTCCCGGAGCGTGCCCGCCGGCGACACATAGGTAAAGCGCGCGCTGGTGTGCGCCGCCGTGCTCGCCCTGATTTCGGAGTTCGGAGAAAGCAGCGCGTAGAGGTCGTAGGCGTCGCGGAACACCTTGGCCTCGGAGGCGATGCCGAGGTTGCTCGCGATCACGCGCTTGCCGGTCTCAACGTGAGTGCTGTTCAGCAGCAGCGCCGGGACGAAGCGCGCCTCCGACCAGAGCGCGCGAAACCCGCGATCCCCCCAGACGTCTTCGGCGAAACCGGCGCGGCGCCACGCCTGCTCCCAGCTCTGTTCCAGCGCCCGCGCGCGATCCGGGAAACCGAAGGGGAAAAACCGCTGCATCAGGTCCGGAAACAGCAGCGCCGCGACCGCGGGCGCCAGGAAGTCCTGCGAGAGCACGGCTTGTCCGGCGCATTCCACGCGACCTGCCCGCTGGTCGCCCTCACCGCAATTCCCTCGCCTGTCGGAGAGCGAAACCTGTCCGCTTGCGAGCGTGACGAATACCGCCGCGCCAAGACTCCCTCCGGAGACGCCGCTGATCGCGAACAGCTGCCTGCTGAAAGTACTCGACCGGTCCTGGATGGTTCCCAACACCGTAGCGGTCCAGAACGCGGCGCGCAGCCCGCCGCCGGCCGTCGCGACGACCACCAGGTTCGACCGGCCGTCGGGCATCCGGGGTGCCTGCTCACGCCACCGTGACAGGGCCTGATCGAGCGACGCCGGGCTGCTCATCGGCCCGGCTTGCGGCAGCGTCCTGATCGCATGATTGTCCAGCGCCGGGAAAAAGCTGAATGCGACGGCAACGAGCAGCAGCAGGCTGATGACCGGATACCCTGCGCGCGTGTCCGGGAAGGCGCCGGGAGATTCACCGAGGCGTGCTCTCCCGCCTGCACCCGACCACAGCACCAGGAGGCTGCCGACGGGAACGAGCATCGAAAACCCGAGGAAGGGCACGGCCGCCGCCCCGAAATACCAGCCGAAGCCGACCGCATCCAGGCACACCCACACGGTCAGCCCCAGGGCGCAGGTGACTGTCAACCCCAGGATGAGGATCGAGAAGAGCGGTAACGAACGCAGGCTTCGCGGATCGCCTTCGCGGCGCGCGAGTAGCGCGCGCTTCCAGCCCACGGCATCGATCGCGAATGTCCGAATGAGACCCTTTCTCAGCACCAGGAACGCGTAGAACAGAATCCCCTCGATGGCGAGGAACGCACCGATCAGCCAGGTCCCGGCGAACAGGGAAACGGCCACGGCGACCAGGTAGCTCCCGGCGGCGAGCACGCGGGGCGTCTCGATGATGATCGTCTTCAGGCGCCCGGCGCGGGGATGGACGAGCGGAGCATCACGGTCGCCGAAGGTCAGGTCGAGCAGCAGGCGTGCCCAATACCAGCTCTGAAATGCCCAGAGAAACACGCACACGTCGAACCATGCGGTCTTGGCCCAGGTGTCCGCGGGCAGGCGCACGGTGAATTCGCGAGCCTGGTCCGAGAGCAG
Source organism: Gammaproteobacteria bacterium (assembly GCA_041499655.1). Lineage (GTDB taxonomy): Bacteria > Pseudomonadota > Gammaproteobacteria > Burkholderiales > SG8-39 > VBDM01. Next base: position 45 of record JBGQKQ010000291.1, on the reverse strand, counting down.
CAGCACCGCGCCCGCCGCCACGATGAGCGCACTGAACCGGCAGGG
>JBGQKQ010000290.1:0-2040 GCA_041499655.1 Gammaproteobacteria bacterium | reverse complement strand
GTCGCCCAGCCCAGCGTCATGAACAGCGACATGGCGCCGATGGCGATCATGCCGCCGAGGTAGTAGAGGACGTGGACGAAGGAGAAGCGCGGCGACTCCTGTGCGCTCTCGGCGTAGAAGGCGACCAGGCGGTCGGCCTGGTCTGCGTTCAGGATTCCAGCTTGCACGGCCGGCTCGAGGTCGGAGCGCTTCATTCGCCGAGCATACCCCGTGCGGGCCGGGCGCGCTTGAAACGGCGCTCCGGCATGTGTACACTTCTTCTGTACATATCGCCCATGGCCAAAGAGGTCAACGTCACCGAGTTGCGGCAGAAGCTGCCCGAGTACCTTGCCCGGGTGCGGGGCGGCGAGCGCCTGCGGGTCACGTCGCGGGGCCGGGTGATCGCGGAGATCACCCCGCCGGCCGCGCCGCAAGACGAGGCCGCAGCGGCCCGGGCGCGGCTCAAAGGCAGCGTGCTTCGGTATGACCACCCGCTCGAGCCGGTGCTGGCGCCGGAAGAGTGGGACATGAACCGTTGATCGTCCTCGATACCCACGTCCTGGTCTGGTGGGTCAGCGGCAGCAAACCTCTTTCGGCGCGCGCGAAGCGCGAGGTGCGCTCCGCGCAGGCCGCCGGCCTCCTGCGAGCGTCGGCGATCAGCCTGCTGGAGATTGCAACCGCGGTGCGCCGCGGCCGGCTTGCGCTGGGAGTTCCGCTGGAGCGGTGGTGCGAGGATCTTGCGCGGCTTCCGGAACTGCAGGTCCAGCCGGTCACGGCCGAAATCGCCACGATGGCCGGCGCGTTCGGCGAATCGGCGCCGGGCGATCCGGCGGATCGGATCATCGCGGCGACGGCGCTCGTCCTGGGGGCGAAGCTAGTGAGCGCGGACGCGCGGCTGCGGCGCTTTTCCCTGCTGCAGGCCGTCTGGTAGGCGAAGCGCCGTTAGAATCGGTTTCGTGAACAAGCCCCAACCGCCCTCCACCTCGAACTTCATCAAGCAGATCATCGAGGCGGACCTCGCTGCGGGGAAGCACAAGAGCATCGTCACGCGGTTTCCGCCGGAACCCAACGGGTACCTCCATTTCGGGCATGCCAAGGCCATTGCGCTGAATTTCGGGCTGGCGCAGTTGTACGGCGGCAAGTGCAACCTGCGCTTCGACGACACCAATCCGGAGAAGGAGGAGCAGGAGTACGTCGATTCCATCCTCGAGATGGTGGAGTGGCTGGGGTTCGAGTACGGCACGGCGTTGTACGCTTCGGACTACTTCGATTTCATGTACCAGGCGGCGGAATACCTCGTCACCTCCGGCAACGCCTACGTCGACAGCCAGACGCCCGAGGAAGTCCAGCTCAACCGCGGCAGCTTCACCCAGCCGGGGACCGACAGTCCTTATCGGGAGCGCAAGCCCGACCAGAATCTTTCCCTGTTGCGCGAGATGCGCGAGGGCAAGCATCCGGACGGGGCGCATGTGCTGCGGGCGAAAATCGACATGAAATCGCCCAACATCAACATGCGCGATCCCACTCTCTATCGGATCAAGCGCGGGACACACCACCGCACCGGGGACAAGTGGTGCATGTATCCGATGTACACCTATGCGCATCCCATTGAGGATGCGGTAGAGGGCATTACCCATTCCTTGTGCACCCTGGAGTTCGAGGACCAGCGGCCTTTCTACGACTGGCTATTGAACAGGCTCGCCGATGGCAACCTGCTCAAGCGTCCCCTGCCCCAGCAGATCGAGTTCGCGCGCGTCAACCTGACCCATGTCGTGTTGTCCAAGCGCAAACTCCTCCAACTGGTCGAGGAAGGCCATGTGGACGGCTGGGACGATCCGCGCATGCCGACGTTGGCCGGGGCGCGGCGGCGCGGGTATACGGCGGAAGGCTTTCGGCGGTTTGCTGACCGGATCGGCGTGTCGACGCGTGACGGAAATGTCGACGTGTCGCTGCTCGACCACGCGCTTCGCGAGGATCTCAACGCGCGATCTCCACGTGTCATGGCGGTCCTGAGGCCGCTCAAGGTCGTTCTCGAGAACTTCCCTGAAGGCGAGGTGATCG
>JBGQKQ010000289.1:0-2044 GCA_041499655.1 Gammaproteobacteria bacterium | reverse complement strand
CTCGGAGATCGCGCCCTCGGAGAAGCAGCGCCAGGCCCTCCTGGTCGACAACCCGGGGAACTTCTACCGGTTCAGGCGATGACGCGGCGTCTCGAAGGGAAGGTGGCGATCATCACCGGTGCCGGCTCGGTAGGTCCGGGCTGGGGCAACGGGCGCGCGACCGCGGTACGGTTCGCCGAGGAAGGCGCAAAGATCTTCGCCGTCGACCGCGACACCGAGCGGCTGCGCGAAACCGTGGAAGGCGTGAAGAAGGCGGGCGGAGCCATCGCCACCCACCTCTGCGACGTCACCCGCGCCGGGGACGTCGCCGCGATGGTCGATGCCTGCGTGAAGGCCTATGGCCGGATCGATGTCCTCGTGAACAACGTCGGCGGGTCCGCCGCGGGCGGCCCGGTGGAAATGTCCGAGGAAACCTGGGACGCCCAGGTCGACTTCAATCTGAAAAGCGTGTTTCTCGGCTGCAAGTACGTCATTCCGGTGATGGAAAAGCAGGGTGGAGGCGCGATCGTGAACATCGCGTCGACCTCGGGCATCCGCTTTACCGGCAACGCGCAGGTCGGCTACGCCGCGACCAAGGCCGGAGTGATCCAGCTCTCGCGGGTCGTCGCCGTGCAGCACGCGCCCCGCGGGATACGCGTGAACACGGTCGTGCCAGGCCAGCTGCACACGCCCATGGTCGAAGCGCGTCTCGCACGGCAGCGCGCGGGCGGCGACGTCACCGAGCTCCTCAAGCAGCGCCAGAAGCGCATCCCTCTCGGAATCGAAGGCGACGGGCGCGACACGGCGAACGCCGTGCTGTTCCTCGCTTCCGACGAAGCGCGCTTCGTCACCGGAACCGAGATCGTGGTCGACGGAGGGATGACCGCGCGCTGCGACTGATCAGCCCGCGTAGCCGGCAAGCCTCGGCAGCGCGAGCACCAGCGAGGGCACGAAAATCAGGAGCACCAGCACCGCGACCAGCGCCGCGATGAAGGGCAGGAGCTCGCGCACGATGTCCTTCACCGGCGCTCCCGACAGCCCGGAAAGGACGAACAGCAGCACGCCGTAGGGCGGGGTGAGCAGGCCGATCATCATGTTCACCACGATCACCACGCCGAAATGCACCAGGTCGACCCCCAGCGCCCTGGCCGCCGGCAGGAGCAGCGGCACCAGCACCAGCAGCAGCGTGGTGGTGTCGAGCAGGCATCCCAGGACGAGGAAGACGAGGTTCGCGACGATGAGGAACCCGAGGGGGCCCACGTCGAGCGCGGCGAACCATTCCGCGACGCGCGCGGGGATCTGCTCGGTCGCGAGCACGTAGTTGAAGAGAAAAGCCCCGCAGATGATGACGCTCACCACCGCGGTGGAGCGCGCGCTCTCGGCGAGTACCGTCACCAATCCCTTCCAGTCGAGCACGCGGTAGACCAGGAGCGCGAGCACCAGCGCGTAGGCCGCCGCCACCGCCGCGGCCTCGGTCGGCGTGAACGCGCCGGAGTAGATGCCCCCGAGCAGCACCACCGGCATGAGGAGCGGCAGCAGAGTGTCGATGAAAATGCGCGGGATCTCGCGCCAGGGCACGGGCGCCTCCATGGGGAAATTGCGCCGCCGCGCGATCCACACGATCACCAGCATCATGGAGGCGGCCATGAGCAGGCCCGGCACGACGCCGCCGAGAAAGAGCGCGCCCACCGACGTGCCCGAGACCAGCGCGTACAGCACCATCGGGATCGAGGGCGGGATGATCGGGCCGATGGTCGCGGAAGCGGCGCTCACCGCGACGGCGAAAGGCCGGGTGTAGCGGCCCTCCTTGCACATCATCTCGATCTCGACCATGCCGGGGCCCACTGCGTCGGCGATCGCGCTGCCGCTCATGCCCGAGAAGATCACGCTCGCGAGCACGTTGACGTGCGCGAGGCCGCCGCGGAACCGCCCCATGAGCGCATGCGCGAGCCCGTAAATGCGCTCGCTCAGGCCGCCCACGTTCATCACGTTCGCGGCGAAGATGAACATCGGCACGGCGATCAGCACGAAGCTGCCGAAGAGGCTGTTCAGGATCTGCTCGGCG
>JBGQKQ010000288.1:0-2067 GCA_041499655.1 Gammaproteobacteria bacterium | reverse complement strand
GTGCCGACGCGGGCGTAGAGGAGCCGGAGGTAGTCGTGGATCTCGGTGATGGTGCCCACCGTCGAGCGCGGGTTGTGGCTCGCCGCTTTCTGCTCGATCGAGATTGCCGGGGACAGCCCCTCGATCAGGTCGACGTCGGGCTTCTCCATGAGCTGAAGGAATTGCCGCGCATAGGCCGAGAGCGACTCGACGTAGCGGCGCTGCCCCTCCGCGTAGAGCGTGTCGAAGGCCAGGGAGGACTTCCCGGAGCCCGACAGCCCCGTAATCACGATCAGCCGGTTGCGCGGCAGATCGACGCTAAGATTCTTGAGGTTGTGCGTGCGTGCGCCGCGTATTCGTATTTGATCCACTCTTTGTTCCATCGCCAGGCAGAGAGCGAAACTAAACCTGCTACTATACGAAATTCCGTGGTATCCCCGCTACTTTCATGACGTCCCCGGTGTCGTCGGGGCGGATGTCCCCGCTTGAATTGCGCGCGAGCCTGTCGCTCGCGTCGCTGTTCGCCCTGCGCATGCTGGGCCTGTTTCTCATCCTGCCGGTGTTCGCGGTGCATGCGCAGCACCTGCCGGGGGGCGACAGCCAGACGCTGGTCGGCATCGCCCTGGGTGCATACGGGCTCACCCAGGGCCTCCTGCAGATTCCCTACGGCATGGCCTCCGACCGCTACGGGCGCAAGCGCGTGATCGTGATCGGCTTGCTGCTGTTCGCGCTCGGCAGCTTCGTCGCGGCCTGGGGCCCGAACATCGCGGTCGTCATACTGGGGCGGGCGCTGCAGGGCGCCGGGGCGATCGCGGCTCCGGTCACGGCTTTCGCCGCCGACATCACGCGCGAGGAGCACCGCACCAAGGCGATGGCGATGATCGGCGGCTCGATCGGCCTCACGTTCGCGGTATCGCTGGTCGCGGCGCCGGCCCTGTACCCGCTGATCGGCATGGGCGGAATATTCGGCATGACCGGCCTGCTGGCGCTCGCCGCGATCTGGGTGACCCTCGCGGTCGTGCCCGCGGAGCCGGTTGCCGGAACCGGCGGGCGCCGGCTCATCCCGGGCGCGCTGAAACAGGTGCTGCGCAACGCCGAGCAGCTGCGCCTCAACCTCGGGATCTTCTGCCTGCACGTGGTGCAGATGGCGATCTTCGTGGTCGTTCCCGGGGCGCTGGTGCGCTACGGGAGCCTCCCGCTGAGCGAGCACTGGAAGGTCTACCTGCCCGTGGTCCTCGGCTCGTTCGCGCTGATGGCCCCGCCGCTGATCCAGGCCGAGCGCAGCGGCCGCATGAAGTTCCTGTTTCTTTCGGCGATCGGCCTGCTGCTCGCGGTCGAGCTGGGGTTCGCGGTGTGCCTGTCCAGCTTTCCCATGACGGTCGCCCTGCTGCTCGCGTTCTTTGTCGCCTTCAACCTTCTCGAGGCGAGCCTGCCTTCGCTGGTGTCGCGCCTTGCGCCCGCCGCCTCGCGCGGCACCGCGCTCGGCGTCTACAACACCACGCAGGCCCTCGGCCTGTTCGCGGGCGGCGCCGCCGGCGGCTGGCTGGCGCAGCACTGGGGCGAGGAATCGGTCTTTGTATTCGGATTCGCGGTAGTTGCGTTATGGCTGGTTGTGGCCTCTGGCATGCGTCTCCCGGTCAGTGCCGTGAATCTGTCGCGCGCGGGCGAGGCCCCCCGCCGCTGAAGGTGTATCCTCACCCGTTCGAAACGGGTCGGGAAAAAATTATCTGAGGAGCGAAATCATGGCATCGGTCAACAAAGTGATACTGGTAGGAAACCTCGGGCGCGACCCCGAAACCCGGTACAACCCGGAAGGCGGCGCCATCACCAACATCTCGATCGCCACCACGGAGCAGTGGAAAGACAAGGCGAGCGGCGAGAAGCAGGAGCGCACCGAGTGGCACCGCGTGGTGTTCTTCAACCGCCTCGCGGAGATCGCGGGCGAATACCTGAAGAAGGGCTCGCAGGTCTACGTCGAAGGGAACCTGCGCACGCGCAAGTGGCAGGACAAGGAGGGCAAGGAGCGTTACACCACCGAGATCGTGGCCGAGCGCATGCAGATGCTCGGCAGCCGCTCCGGAATGGGAG
>JBGQKQ010000287.1:0-2067 GCA_041499655.1 Gammaproteobacteria bacterium | reverse complement strand
TGCTCACGGCGTTCATCGCGATCGGCCTGCTGGATTCGATTCACTACCGGCCGGCGCTCGAGAGCAAGGCGGGGCAGGGCGCAGCCTATTCGACCGAAGTATCGTCGGTCTTCGACGCCATCGCGAGCCCGCTTCGCGAGCGCAGGGAGCGTACCTACTCCGCGCCCTTTGCGACACGGGCCTACGCTCGCGAAACGCTCGAAATCCCGGGTCCGGACGGCAAGGTCCGGCAGGTGAGGGAATTTCCCAGGCTGACTTGGGGCGGTGCGCATCTCGAGGACGAGGCCGGGCGAGACCGGGACGTCTTTGGCCGAGCCGGTCAGGGGATCGCTCTGGCGACCCTTGCTTGGCTCGCGCTTGCCGGAGCCGTAGCCTGGCGGCACGCTCACCTCTCGAAGCGGCGCCTCCCCGAGGCGTGGCGCGCGATCTGGCGGGCCGAAACCCGCACGCCGTGGCGCGCCATCCTGATTGCCGCGGGCGCTTTGCTCGCGCTTGCCGGTCCGGCTTTGGTGCTGTGCGCCTTCTATCACGTCCTCGGGACGGACAAGGTCGGCCGGGACGTCCTCTATCTTTCGTTGAAGAGCATACGCACCGGGCTCGTCATCGGTACGCTGACGACCTTGGTGATGATGCCTTTCGCCGTGCTCCTCGGGATCATGGCGGGTTATTTCCGCGGCTGGATCGACGACCTGATCCAGTATCTCTATACCACCGTCAACTCGATCCCGGGCGTGCTGCTGATCGCGGCCGCGATCCTGCTCGTGCAGGTCCAGCTCGACCAGCATCCGGAATTCTTCCAGACCGCCGCGCAGCGCGCCGACTTGCGCCTGCTTTGTCTGTGCGCGATTCTGGGCCTCACGAGCTGGACAGGTCTCGCGCGCCTGCTGCGCGGGGAGTCCCTCAAGCTGCGGGAGCTCGAGTTCATCCAGGCGGCGCAGGCCTTCGGCGTGCGCGACCTGCGCATCATCACCCGACATATCCTGCCCAACGTCATGCACATCGTGCTGATCAGCCTGGTGATGGATTTCTCCGGACTGGTGCTTGCCGAGGCCGTCCTCTCCTACGTCGGGGTTGGCGTCGATCCCTCGATGATCAGCTTCGGCACCATGATCAACGCGGCGCGCCTGGAGATGTCGCGTGAGCCCATCGTCTGGTGGTCGCTCGCGGCGGCTTTTGTCTTCATGTTCGCGCTGGTTCTGTCGGCGAACCTGTTCGCGGACGCGGTGCGGGACGCGTTCGACCCGCGCGTCAGGGTGGGAGGGCTGGCCGTCGCATGAGCGACATCCTGCTTCGCGCCCGTGACCTGAGAACGGTGCTGCAAGGCGCCGGCGGGGCAGTGCGCGCCGTCGACGGAGTGGACCTGGAGATCCGGCGCGGGGAAACGTTCGCGATCGTCGGGGAATCGGGCTGCGGCAAGACGATGACGGCGCTGTCGCTCATGCGCCTGCTGCCCGAGAGCGGCCGCATCGTCTCCGGCTCGGTCGAGCTCTCGGGCGTCGACCTGCTCTCGCTTCCCGAGGCGGCGATGCGCACTGTCCGCGGCCGGCGCATCGCGATGATCTTCCAGGAACCGGCGACCAGCCTGAACCCGGTGCTGACCGTCGGCACGCAGATACGCGAGGTGCTCGAGCGCCACACGGATCTGCGCGGGGCGCAAATCCAGGCGCGCGTGCATTCGCTGCTCGATTCGGTCGGCGTTCCCGATGCGGTGCGGCGCGCCGAGGAGTATCCGTTCCAGCTTTCCGGGGGCCTCAAGCAGCGGGCGATGATCGCTATGGCGCTCGCCGCCGGCCCGGACCTCCTCATCGCCGACGAGCCGACGACGGCGCTCGACGTGACCATCCAGTCGCAGGTGCTCGAGCTGCTGCGCGACCTTCAGAAGAAGAACGGCATGGCGATCCTGCTGATCACCCACGACCTCGGTATCGTGGCGCAGATGGCGCACCGCGTCGCGGTGATGTACGCGGGGCAGATGGTCGAGGTGGCGGAGCGCGAGCGCTTCTTCAGCGCACCCCAGCATCCGTATTCGCGCAAGCTCTTCGAAGCGCTCCCCGGGTCGGGCAAGCG
>JBGQKQ010000286.1:0-2120 GCA_041499655.1 Gammaproteobacteria bacterium | reverse complement strand
GCCCACGACTTTCGGATACATGATGTAGAGCGGCGCGTCGGGCACGCGCAGCTTCAGGCCCCTCATGTCCTCGGGCTTCACGATCGGCTTGTTCGCGGTGGTGTGCCGCACTCCGTAGTAGACGACCGCGATCGGCTTGTTGCCGCCCTTCTTGTAGTAGGCCTCCTCGAGGTCCTGGAGCACCTGGCTCTCGGAGTATTTCTTCCAGTGGTCGAAGTCGCGGAACATGTAGGGCGCGCCGCCGATCCCCAGCGGCGGATAGGTGCGCGCGGCGAACGCCTGCCCGGTGTAGATCACGTCGACCGTACCCAGCGACAGCGACTGGTTGGTCTGGGTCTCGTTGCCGAGCGACGACGCCGGGAACACGTCCATGGTGTAGCGGTTGTTGGTGCGCTTGGCGATCTCGGCTGCCGCCCACAGCGCCCACACGTGGTAGGGCTCGGAAGTCTCGTAGACGTGCGCGAACTTGAGCTTCTGCTGCGCGAGCGGCGCGGCAACGGGCAATGCGGCGAGCAGCGCAGCGGCGATCAGCTTGATAAAACCTGTTTTCATATCTCCTCCTTGAGTGTTGTCATCCTGAGCGAAGCGAAGGATCTGCTTTTCGACAAACAGCAGATTCTTCGCGCTTCGCGCTCAGAATGACATCGTGGTCAATGGTTGTCCCGCGGCACGAAGTCGCCGCTTTTTCCGACGAGAAAATCGAGGTCGGCGCCTTCGTTCGCCTGGAGCACGTGATCGAAATAGAGACGCCAGTAGCCGCGCTCCAGCGGCGGTTCGGGTTCTTTCCATTTCCTGCGCCTTTGCGCGAGCTGGTCTTGCGGCACGAGCAGCTCCAGGCGGCGCTTTGCGACATCGAGTTCGATCATATCGCCGTCTTCCACCAGCGCGAGAGTTCCGCCCGCCGCGGCCTCGGGCGCAACGTGCAGTACCACCGTGCCGTAGGCGGTGCCGCTCATGCGCGCATCCGATATCCGCACCATGTCGGTGACGCCTTTCTTCAGAAGCTTCGGCGGCAGCGGCATGTTGCCCACTTCAGCCATGCCCGGGTAGCCCTTGGGGCCGCAGTTCTTCAGCACCATGACGCAGTTCCTGTCGATGTCCAGCTTCGGATCGTCGATGCGCTTGTGGAAATCCTCGATGTTCTCGAACACCACCGCGCGGCCTTTGTGCTTCATGAGCTTGGGCGTCGCAGCCGAGGGCTTGATGATGGCGCCGTCGGGGCAGAGGTTGCCGCGCAGCACCGCGATGCCCGAGTTCTTCTTGAAGGGTTTCCTGAGCTGGAAAATCACGTCGCGGTTCCAGCACGGGGCGCCCTTGTTGTTCTCCCAGATGCTCCGGCCGCTCACGGTGAGCGCGTCCTTGTGCAGGAGCCTGTTCGCACCGAGCTCGCGGATCACCGCGGGCAGCCCCCCCGCGTAGTAGAAGTCCTCCATCAGGTGCTTGCCCGAGGGCATGAGGTTCACGAGGCAATGCACGCCGCGGCCCAGGCGGTCGAAATCCTCGAGTTCGAGCTCGACGCCAATGCGCCTCGCAATTGCGATGAGGTGGATCACGGCATTGGTCGACCCGCCGATCGCGGCGTTCACCCGGATCGCGTTCTCGAAGGCCTTGCGGGTGAGGATCTTCGAGAGCTGCACCTTCTCCTTCACGAGCTCCACGATGCGTCGGCCCGCCGTGCGCGCGAGCACGTACCTGCGCGCGTCCACCGCGGGGATGGCGGCGTTGCCCGGCAGGCCCACGCCGAGCGCCTCGACCATCGAGGCCATGGTTGAGGCCGTGCCCATGGTCATGCAGTGGCCGTGCGAGCGGTTCATGCACGACTCCGCCTCGTGGAATTCGGCGAGCGTGATCTTGCCGGCGCGCAGATCTTCGGACATCGACCAGGTGTTGGTGCCCGAGCCGATCTCGGTGCCGCGGTACTTGCCCGAGAGCATCGGGCCGCCCGAGACGCCGATCGCCGGGATATCGACGCTCGCCGCGCCCATGAGGAGCGACGGCGTCGTCTTGTCGCAGCCCATGAGCAGCACCACGCCGTCCAGGGGATTCGCGCGGATCGATTCCTCGACGTCCATGCTGGCGAGATTGCGATACAGCATCGCCGTCGGACGCAGCAGCGTCTC
>JBGQKQ010000285.1:0-2180 GCA_041499655.1 Gammaproteobacteria bacterium | reverse complement strand
CGTCGATCCGCAGAAGGCCGTGATCCAGGTGGCGGACTTCCTCGCCGCCACCAACCTGCTGGCGCAGACGACGCTGCGCGCCGTGCTCGGCAAGCACGAACTCGACGCGCTGCTCGCCGAGCGCGAGCAGCTGAACCTCGACATCCAGAAGACCCTCGATGCCCAGACCGAGTCCTGGGGCATCAAGGTCTCCACGGTCGAGATCAAGGACGTCGACCTGAACGAGACGATGGTGCGCGCGATCGCGCGCCAGGCGGAGGCCGAGCGCGAGCGCCGGGCGAAAGTGATCCACGCCGAGGGCGAGCTGCAGGCCTCGGAGAAGCTGTTGCAGGCGGCGCAGATGCTGTCGAAGCAGCCGGAGGCGATGCAGCTGCGCTACCTGCAGACGCTCAGCAACATCGCCGGGGACAAGGCCTCGACCATCGTCTTCCCGGTGCCGATGGATCTGATCACGCCGATGCTCGAGGCGATGCGCAGGCGGAACCCGTAAGGTTCCGGGACTGTCTACCGACCAAGTCGCGTGATCATGGAAAAGGAGTCCAGGATGTCCAAGACCCAGAAACAAGGCGTGTGGATCGCACTGCTCGCGCTGGCCGCGGTCGGCGCCCTGTGGAACACCCCGGGCCGCTCGGGCGAGGCCGCGGTGGTCCTGCCCGCGCCCGCGCTCGACAATCCCAGGGCCGAGGGTCCTATGCAAACCGCGGTCCTGGCGGGCGGCTGCTTCTGGGGCGTGCAGGGCGTGTACCAGTACACCAAGGGCGTGAAGCAGGTGCTGTCGGGCTATTCCGGCGGCGACAAGAGCACGGCGCAGTACGAGAAAGTCGGCAGCGGCAGGACCGGCCATGCGGAATCGGTGCAGGTCGTCTTCGACCCGAAGGAGATCTCCTACGGCGAGATCCTGCGTATCTACTTCTCGGTGGCGCATGATCCCACCGAGCTCGACCGGCAGGGGCCCGACGTGGGCACGCAATACCGTTCGGCGATCTTCTACGCCGACGCACAGCAGCGGCGCATCGCCGAGGCCTACATCGCCCAGCTGGACAAGGCGCGGGCCTACCGCCGGCCGATCGTGACGCGCGTCGATGCGCTCAAGGGGTTCTACCCGGCCGAGGCGTATCACCAGGACTTCCTGATCCTCAACCCGTCCTATCCCTACATCGTGATCAACGATCTGCCGAAGATCGCGAACCTGAAGCGGCTGTTTCCCGGGCAGTACCGGGAGAAGCCGGTGATGACCACCGCGTCGGCGTCCTGAAGGCCCGCTTCAGACGTGGCCGTACTTGGCGAGCACGTCCTCCAGGCTCGCGCCGCGGTCGAGCTCGCGGCGGATGCGGACTTCCTTCTTCGTGAGGCGCTCGGCCTCGACCAGCACCTCCTCCGCGACCCGCGCCGGGATCACGATCACGCCGTCCGTGTCCGCGAGCACGAAGTCGCCGGGATCGACTCTCACGCGCCTCTTCGTCGCTCCGGGCATCTCGACCGGCACCTGCCACGCGGTGACCTTCCAGCGCCCGATCGACTGCACCGGCGTTCGATAGCGGGCGTAGACCGGAAAGCGTTGTCTCGCAATCCATTCGATGTCGCGGATTCCGCCGTCGACCAGCGCCCCCGAGGAGCCGCGCCGGTTCATGCCGAGCGCGATCAGCTCGCCGAAGAAGCACACTCCACGGCCTTCTCCAGACCAGACCGTGATCTCGCCCGGACCCACGGCGTCCACGGCTCTCATTTTCCGCGGGTCGCCGCTCCCGGCGTAGCGCGCCATCTTCCCGCGGATGGTGTAGGCCCAGCCGCCCATCTTGCCGGCCGCAGAGGGGTACGGGGCGAACCCGGGCGCGAGCCCCTGGTTCGCGAGGCCGAGCACGTCGAGCACGTCGGCGACCGTCGCCGTGTCCACACTGAGATAACGCGCCCGGAGCCGGGCGCGTTTGTCGCGCGTCGCAGTTTCGGCCTTGCTTTTCATTCCCAAGGGCGGCGAGCTATCATGTTCTGAGATTGGCGCGGCTTGCCGCGAGGATCGGGCTGGGCGGCCAGTATAGGCCGCAGGGCGAGGGAATGAGAAATCTCAGCACGCGCAGCAAGCTGATCCTCCTGGTCGTCGCTTCGGCGTTGCCGGCGCTTGCGCTCGCCCTGTCGGTGATTTTCGCCGACGCGAACCGGGTCCTTGCACGCGATCTCGCGGG
>JBGQKQ010000284.1:0-2229 GCA_041499655.1 Gammaproteobacteria bacterium | reverse complement strand
GCAGGCCTCCCAGGCGTGCTTCACCAGGGCCTTGGCCTGCGGCGAGGTTCCCTTGAGCGGCGTGAGCACCACCTTGCGATCACGGTAGAGCTCCGGGAACGCCGCCTCGGCGCCGCTCTTCTCGGTGCCCGCGACGGGATGGCCGGGGACGAAGCGCGCAAGCGACTTCCTGAGTTCTTTCCGCGCCAGGGCGACCACGTCCTCCTTGGTGCTGCCGGCGTCGGTGACCACGGTTTTTTCCCCGATCAGCGGCGCGATGCTGCGCATGACGTCGCGCATCTGGCCGACGGGCATGGCGAGCAGCACCAGATCGGCGTCGCCGAAGGTCGCGCGGTCGAATGCGCCCGCCGCGTCGATGATCTTCAGCTCCTGGGCGCGGTAGATATACGCGGCGCTGCGACCGACTCCCACGACGCGGCGCACGGCGCCCGCCTGCTTCAGCGCGAGCGCGAAGGAGCCGCCGATGAGGCCGACGCCGACGACCACCAGCTTGTCGATTTTTGCCATCAATCGTCCAGCGCTGCCGTCAGCGACTTGAGGAATTTCTCGTTTTCCCCGGGCGTGCCCACCGTGACGCGCAGGTGCTCGGGCATCTCGTACCCCGCCAGCGGCCTGACGATCACGCCCTGGCGCAGCAGCTTCTCGTACACCGTCCCCGCGCGCGACACGCGGAAGGTGATGAAGTTGGCGCACGACGGAATGATTTCCAGCCCGAGCGTCTTGAGCGCGCGCTCCAGCTTGACCATGCCCGCGCGGTTCATCCGGGTGCTCTTCGCGACGAATTTCCGGTCCTCGAGCGCCGCGGCGGCGGCGGCGAGGGCGAGGCTGTTGACGTTGAAGGGCTGGCGCACGCGGTTGAGCAGGTCGGCGACGGCCGGCTGCATCAGCCCGAAGCCCACGCGCAGGCCCGCGAGCCCGTAGATCTTGGAGAAGGTACGCGTGAGGATGAGGTTAGGGTACTTCTTGAGCCAGCCGATGCTGTCGTAGCGCAACTCGCGCGGCAAATAGTCCGTGTAGGCCTCGTCGACCACCACCGCCACCTCGCGCGGCGCGCGCTCGAGGAACTGCTCGAGCTCTCCGCCCGGGACGAAGGTCCCGGTCGGGTTGTTCGGGTTGGCGATGAACACCACGCGCGTGTCCGGGGCGATCGCGGCGAGCATCGCCTCGAGATCGTGCCCGTAGTCCTGCGCCGGCACGACGATGCTGCGGGCCCCGCGCGACTGGGTAGCGAGGGGGTAAACGGCGAAGCAGTGCTGCGAGTACACCGCCGAGCGTCCCGGCCCCAGGAACACCGCCGCCGCCATCTCGAGCAGGTCGTTCGAGCCGTTGCCGACGACGATGCACTCCTCCGGAACGTTGTAGCGTTTCGCGAGCGCCGCTTTCAGGTCGAAGGCGTTGCCGTCGGGGTAGCGCCCTAGCTCCGCGATCGCCTTCTTGATGGCGGACTTCGCCTTCGGCGACACCCCCAGAGGGTTCTCGTTCGAGGCGAGCTTGATGATGTTCTTTTCCTTCAGCCCCATCTCGCGGGCGAGCTCGGAGATCGGCTTGCCCGGCTGGTACGGGGCGATGGCGCGCACGTAGGACGGGGACTGCTCGCAGAGATCCATCGCGGCGGTCCTAGAGCACGGCAGCCGGGTAGCTGCCGAAGATCTTCACGAAGGGCGCCTTGTCTTTCAACTCAGCCAAGGCTTTCGCCACCCGGGCGTCCTGCTGGTGGCCCTCGATGTCGACGTAGAAGTAGTACTCCCACTGCCCGGTGCGCGCCGGGCGCGATTCCAGGCGCGTCATGTTGACGCCCGCGGCCGAGAAGGAGGCGATCAGCTCGAGCAGCGACCCGGGCTTGTTGTGCGTGGTCATCACCAGCGAAGTGCGATCCTTGCCCGAGGGCGCGGCGTCGTGAGATCCCAGCACGAGAAAGCGCGTCCGGTTCTTCGAATCGTCCTCGATCGAGCGCGCGAGGATCTTCAGGCCGTAGCGCTCGGCCGCGATCTCCGGCCCGATCGCCGCCGCGCTCCCTTCCCTGGCCGCGAGGCGCGCGCCCTCGGCGTTGCTCGCCACCGGCACGCGCGAAGCGCGCGGCAGGTTCTGTCCGAGCCAGCCCTGGCACTGTGCGAGCGACTGCGGGTGCGAGTAGACCTTCTTGATGGTCTTCAAGGTGGCCTTCTTCGCCATCAGGTTCTGCTGCACGCGCAGCACCACCTCGGCGCAGATCTTGAGCGGCGTGGCGAG
>JBGQKQ010000283.1:0-2242 GCA_041499655.1 Gammaproteobacteria bacterium | reverse complement strand
TGGCGCGATTGACCACGGCGAGATCGACCAGCGCACCGGCATGGACCGCCCCGGTCCAGGCGGACAGCAGGGTGGCAACGACTGCGATAAGGGGGTTTTTCACGTTCCTCTCCTGTAGGTGGGACCACACCGTCGTAAACGACGGGCGAGAGGAAACGGGGTTAAACGCCGGTGCGGGCCCTACAGCGGCCCGATCTTCCGCTTCCGGAAAATCCGCTTCAGCGCCTCCACGTGCCGGCCGCCCTCGAGGTTGCGGTCGGCGTCGAGGATCGCGCGGGCGCCGCGCGCGAAGGTGGTGAACCCGTCGAGCTGGAAGTGGCTCTCGAGGATGACGCGGTCGGCCTTCTCGCGGCCGAGGAGCCGCCGCACCTCCCACAGGGTCGCCGACCAGATCTCGCCGTTGTCGTGCTCGTCGCCGCTCTGGTCGAAATCGGCGTAGGTGAGCTTGCCGTCCACGCGCCGCAGGCACGGCGGATCGAGGTGGCTTGCGAGCCCCGAGAGCAATCCGTCCCAGCTCATCACCGCAGCCGCGTAGCCCTTCGGCTTTTTCGATTCGCACAGACTGGCGGCCCAGTAGTCGCCGAAGCCCTCGCCCATCGCCGCGGCCTCCTTTGACTGCCCGAAGTCGGGGCAGATCGCGTCCTGGATCGCGTGGCCGAACTCGTGCAGGATGGTCTCGGCGTCCTCGGCGTCGTCGATGTCGCCAGTGCCGAAGGTGAGCATCCTCTCGCTCGGGCTGTACCAGGAGTTGTCTTCGGGCGTGCCGTTGACGTTGGCGCGCACCGGCTCGCTGAAAATCGCCCGCGGGCCGCGGTAGCCGAGGCTCTCGAGATAGCGGCGCGCCGCGTCGACGTGGTAATAGACCATGACTTCCTCGAAGCCGCGCTGGCTCGACTCGAGCAGGAAATCGAGCTTCGGGCGCCGGACGCGCCTGTGCGTGGGTGCGGTGGTGACGTTCTCGCCCGACAGCGTGCCGCTACCGTCCAGGCCCGGCAGCTCGACGTCCTTGTACGCGATGGGCGGCGGCCGGCGGGCGCGCTTTTTCGCGTCGATAAGCAGCCGGTAGTCGCCGAGCGCGACCACCGGGTTGGGGTCGAACACGCGGCCCAGACCTGCCTTCGATCGCGAGAGATTGTCGTACTTGCTGAGGATCGCGCCCGAACGCGCGTTGACGTACACGATCCAGTCCTCGCGCGGCTTCTCGCGCGTGAGGCGCACTTTCCACGCGGACACGAGCCGGTCGTGCGAGGGAAACCACAGGCGCTCCGGCGGGCGCGCCGTGGCCGCGCGATCCTTCTTCGGCAGGCTGCGGCGGGCCTTTCGCACCGCCGCGGCGCGGTCGATCTCGGCGTGGAACGCCTTCGGCAGCAGGCGCGCGGGCACCGAGCGGTTCTTGGCGAGGTACACCCGCCCGGAGCGGTCCATGTGCACGGTGACGTAGCCGCGGTGCACGCGGAAGCCGGCGTGCACCTGCTTGAGGATCACGTGCGCGCCGCCCAGGCTGCGAATGACGCGCTGCACGCTCAGACCGGCGAGATTTTCCTCGAGCCCGAAGACATCGGTGTTGGAGGACAGGTAGCTTCGCGCCGCGGCCCGCGGCGAGCCGCGCGCCGGCGCGGTGCGGAAACCCCAGACTTCCTTGGGCGTGCCGTAGTGCTTGCCGGGAACCGACTTATATGACCCGCGCTTCAGCCGCATGCCTGCGACACGCTTGTCCGCCATGGCACCCTCCCCTGGATTTGAACGTGGGTCTCAGGGACGTTATGCGCCCGTCGCGCAGCCGCGTCAACAGCGGGTAAGCCTGACACCTCGTGTCGGGAAAACCCGGATCACTTTCCCGCCTTGATGATCTCGTCGAGCTGCTCGCCCTCGATATCGGTGTTGATCTGCATCCACAGCGGCAGGTGGTCGGACATCTGGAAGGTGAAGGCGGTCTTGTCCAGGTCCGGGAACAGATCCTTCGTGCCCCCGCTATAGAAATCGAGGATCCCCGCCTGGTTCGAGAAGTTCTGCGGATAGTCCGGGTAGTGCAGGATCTGGTCGTAGCGCTTGTCCTGCGCGAGGTTGGTCCCGTAGGTCTCGCCCTTGAGCGCGGTCGGCATCTGCAGCCCCTTCGAGGTCAGGGCCGCGAGCTGGGCGGGGCTGTCGATGTTGAAGTCTCCAACCACGATGAGATCCTTGTCCTCGCAGGTCTTCTCCTTCTTCTTCAGGTCCACCCACTCGGCGAGCGACTTGAGCTCCG
>JBGQKQ010000282.1:0-2268 GCA_041499655.1 Gammaproteobacteria bacterium | reverse complement strand
CTTGCTCATCACCCAGGTGAGGTAGGGCATGCCGGGCGAGTTGCCCGAGAACACGTGGATGTCGGAGGAGATCGTGTCGGGCATGCAGCCCTGCTGCATCGCCGCTTCGGCCACCGTGAAGTCGAAGCTGCCGCCGCCGTGGCCGACGTCGAACACAACGCCGCGCTTCTTGGCCGCGAGCGCCTGCGGCAGGAGCTTGCCCTCCTGCACGATGTTGGTGAATTTTCCGGCGTTGTTGGGGAAGCCCGAGTAGCAGTGCGTGAGGATGTCGCCCTGGCGCAGCGTGTCGAGGATCTCGGCCATCAGCTGCGGCGTGGCGACGCCGCCGATGTGGCACATCACGCGCGCGCCGCCGCCGGCGATCTCGCAGGCGCGGATCGCGCGCTTGAGCGGCTCGATGCCGGCCTGGTTGATGACGTTCTCCGACATGCGCACCTTGACGCCGATGGCGACGTCGGCGTTCTCGGCCACCGTCTTGCCGGCCTCCTCGGGATGCGCGAAACCGAGGTGGTAGAGCTCGGGCTCGGGAAATCCGGTGAGGCCGATGTTGGCGATGTGCACGAAGGCGTACAGCCGCGTGCGCGTCTGCGCCATGATGTGGCGCCGGAAGGCGGCGAAGTTGTTCGCCCCGGCGTCGCCCGCCGAGACCATGGTGGTGGTGCCCTGGAACGGCACCAGCTCGTCGGCCGGGATACCGATCGCCGAGCCGTACGGATAAACGTGCGAGTGCAGGTCGATGAGGCCCGGCAGCACCATCTTCCCGGAGGCGTCGAGCACGCGGTTCGCGCGCGCCGCGGGGATGTCGGCCTCCACCGCCTCGATCTTGCCGTAGCGCATGCCGATGTCGCGCTTGCCGCGCAGCTTCTGCCCCGGATCGAGCAGCTCGCCGCCCTTGATCACCAGGTCGAACTTGTCGTCGGGCCCCATCGCGGCGCGCACCGCCGGGCCGAACGTCGCCGTCGCGAAAGCGGCGCCCATGCCGGCGACCAGGCGCCGGCGGTTTTGCAGTTTGCTCATGGTTCCTCCTTGGGTTTGGACCTGCTCTGACCGCCTTCCCCTGTTCCTGCGGCTAAAACCTCCGGGCCGGGCCGCCCATTCCTGCAGGCGGACGCAGCGAGCGTTGCAGGTTCTCGATGGTGCGCAGCTGCATTCTCTTCACCGGCGAAGGCGGGCTTTTCTCGTCCGGTATCTCGGTGCCGAAGCCGGGCTTGTCGATGACCACGCTGCCGAATTTGTTTTCCACGACGATGGCGTTGCCGGCGTCCGATCCTTCCGGTTCCAGCAACGCCACTTTGGCGGAGGCATCCACCGTTTTCCCGCCCTTTTCCTGCCGCTCGGTCACTTCGCCTTCGAAATGCGTACCGCGAATGCCGATGGTGGCGACGGCGATGGTGATTCGCACGTTTTCATGCTTCCTGCGCGCAATGAGCCCGCTCACGAATCGAAACGCCCCCTTGAAGACCCTGGAGGTAAAGGCCTCCTCGCCGGAACCGCCTGCCGCCTGGAAATACCGCTCCACTTCGAATTCCGTATTCGGCCCGAGGGTAAAACGGGACTTGTCGTTGAATTCGATCTCCAGGACCGTCCCGGCGCCCGTGCGAATGCGCTCTGCTGCAAAGACCGGATTTCCCTCCGCGAGCTTCCGCACGGGGCCGCCCGGCGCCTGCGCAGTACTCAATTGGTCGCCCGTGAGCCGCGACGCGCGCCCGACGGAGGGAGTCTGGGCTTCGGCGACCGCCGCCACAAGGAAAAGACCCAGAGCGATCACGCTCATGCCGACAGAGTGGAGTTTCATTTCGTGTCTCCTTGACTTTCACCCGAGCGGCACCCGACACTCCGCCGATGAGCGCTCGCAGTCACAGATTCGGACTGTTGCTGTCCGTTACGCTGGCCGGCATGGCCGTCCTCATCATCGAGATCACTGCCATACGGATGCTGGCGCCTTTTTTCGGCAATTCCATTTTTACGATATCGAGCGTCATCGGCATTATCCTAGCTGCGCTGGGCCTTGGCTACTATCTCGGCGGTTCGCTGGCGGACCGCAGGCCGTCGGCAGTGTGGTTTTTCTCCCTGATCGTCATCGCGGGCTTCTCGGTCCTGCTGCTGCAATTCCTGAATGCGGTCGTGTTGCCGGGCATAGCTTACAAGCTATCCCTGATCAATGGCCCGTTGATCGTATCTTTCCTGATGTTTTTCCTGCCCGCCCTATTTCTGGCGATGCTGTCGCCGTTCGCGATCACGCTGTTGCACGCGCGCGAGGCCGGCAAG
>JBGQKQ010000281.1:0-2275 GCA_041499655.1 Gammaproteobacteria bacterium | reverse complement strand
GCGCAGATCACCGCCGAGCGCGAGAAGCGCGCGCTGATCGCCAAGTCCGAGGGCGAGAAGCAGCAGGAGATCAACCTCGCCGAGGGCGAGAAGCAGGCGGCGATCCTCACCTCCGAGGGACAGAAGCAGTCGGCGATCAACAAGGCGCAGGGCGAGGCAACGGCACTGCGCCTCGTGGCGGACGCGACCGCGGCGGCGGTGGAAGCGGTCGCAATCGCGATGGGCAAGGAAGGCGGCCAGCAGGCTGCGAACCTCAAGGTCGCGGAACTCTACATCAGCGCGCTCGGCAACCTCGCCAAGACCAACAACACCATGATCGTCCCGACCAACCTCTCGGACGTGGCGAGCGTGGTGGCCTCCGCGATGACGGTGCTCGACAGGACGCGCGCAGGCGCGAAGTCCGCGTGAGATCCACTTTTTTTGGGAGATGCCGATGAGAAGGAATCTGTGGTGGGTGGTTGCAGGTGCGTTGCTTGTAAGCACCGCCGCCGCGCAGCAGGCGCCCGAGGTGCGCCGCGTCGTGACCAAGCTCGATGCCTCGGGCAAGGCGGTGGTGATGATCGATGAGCGCGCGCGCCTGACTGCACCGCGCCCGCCGAACTACGCGGCCAACATCTGGGTGACGGACAAGAGCCTGCCGGACTTCTCGGCGGCCGACGACCGCGGCAAGACCAAGATCGGGCTGGTGCCCCCGAAGTCGGGCACGGTCTTCCGGATCGTCGATTTCGCGCCGGACTCCCAGAGCGAGCAGCCCACCGACATGAACCACATGATGAAGATCGTCGGCGCCGAAGCGCCGAAGAAAGGACTGCCGCCGCGGCATCCGATGATGCACCGCACGCGCAGCCTCGACTACGTGATCATCCTTTCGGGCGAGATCGACATGCTGCTCGACGACAGCGAGGTGCACCTGAAGGCGGGCGATGTCCTGGTGCAGCAGGCGACCAACCACGCGTGGGTGAACCGCAGCGGCAAGCCCTGCCGCGTCGCGTTCATCCTGATGGACTCGCAGGAACCCTGAGCGTCCCGGCACGGCCGCGATGAGCGAAGGCGTCGCGGTCCCGGCCTGGCTGCTGGTGCTCATGGCAGCGCTCGCCGTCTGGGCGCTGTACGAGCATGCCGTGGTCCCGGCACTGCGTTTTCTCTACACGCACCCGGCGAACCAGGTGATCGACGAGCTGGGCGAGCGCCTGCGCATCGGCATCCGGCCTTTCCAGCGCACCAAGCGCCAGGCGCTCATCCACCGGCTGCTGACCGATCCCCGGGTGCAGGTCGCCGCCGAGCATTTCGCCAGGGACAAGGGCATCTCGGTGCCCGCGGCGCTGCGCCGCGTCGAGCGCTACGCCCGCGAGATCGTCCCTGCGTTCAACGCCTATTTCTACTTCCGCGTCGGCTACCTGCTCGGACGGTGGATCGCGCGCTCCCTGTACCGCGTGCGGCTCGGCTACCTCGACGCGGAGGGCCTCGCGAAGATCGGGCCCGATGCCACCGTGGTGTTCGTGATGAACCACCGCTCGAATATGGACTACATCCTCGCCGCGTATCTCGCCGCCGACCAGGCGGCGCTCTCCTACGCGGTGGGCGAATGGGCGCGCATCTGGCCGCTGTCGGCGCTCATCCGTGCCATGGGCGCGTATTTCGTGCGCCGCAATTCCAAGGACGAGCTGTACCGGCGCGTGCTCGAGCGCTACATCGCGATGGCGACCGAGGCCGGCGTGCCGCAGGCGCTCTTTCCCGAGGGAGGCCTCACGCGCGACGGCCTCATCCGGGAGCCGCGGCTGGGCGTGATCGACTACATGATGCGCGGCTTCAGGGCCGACGCCGGGCACGACCTGGTGTTCGTGCCGCTCGGCATCAACTACGACCGCGTGCTCGAGGACCGGAGCCTGCTGCGCGCGCTCGACCCGGACGCGCGGCGCGTGGGGCGCTCGAAGGCGTTGTGGAACACGCTCGCCTTCGCCGCGCGCAACCTGAGGCTGATGTGGAAGAGCGAGTGGCACCGCTTCGGCTACGCCTGCGTCAACTTCGGCTCGCCGGTCTCGATGCGCGCCTACTGCCGCGCGCGCGGCGTCGATTTCGAGAAGCTCGCGGGCGAGGAGCGCAGGCGCGAGACGGCGGCCCTGGGCGAGCATCTCATGCGCGCCGTCGGGAGCATCGTGCCGGTGGTGCCGGTGCCGCTCATGGCCACGGTGTTCGTGCGCCACCCCGAGCGCAGGCTCGCCGTGATCGAGCTCAAGACCGAGGTCGAGCGCATTATCGAGCGCCTGGAGCGCTC
>JBGQKQ010000280.1:0-2306 GCA_041499655.1 Gammaproteobacteria bacterium | reverse complement strand
TACGGCACGCTCATCCTCACGCTCGCCATCACCGGCATCGAGGTGATGATGATCGCCGCGATCATGTACACGGGCAAGGGCAACTCGGCGCTCGCGCGCGACGCGATGATGGCGGTGGTGATGATCGTGCTGAACGGCATGCTGGGCGTGTCGCTTATCCTCGGCGGACTGCGCCACCACGAGCAGGCCTACAATCTCCAGGGCGCGAACGCGTTTCTCGCGGTAATCCTGCCGCTCGCGGTGCTTGGCCTGGTGCAGCCCAATTTCACCGTGACCACGCCGGGGCCGGTCTACTCGCCGGTGCAGGCGGCCTTTCTTATCGTCATGTCGCTGGTGCTCTACGGCGTGTTCCTCGGCATCCAGACCTCGCGCCATCGGGACTACTTCGTCGCGCCCAAGGGGCGCGACGGCGGCAAGAAACCGGCCGCGGCCCACGGCGTCCGCTCGATCCCGTACCATGCGGCGCTGCTGGTCGTCTACGTGCTGCCGATGGTCATCCTTTCGAAGCAGATCGGGGTGCCGATCAATCACGCGATCCAGGTGCTGCGCGCGCCACCCGAGCTCGCGGGCTTGCTCGTATCGGTGCTGATACTGTCGCCCGAGTCGCTCAGCGCCACGCGCGCGGCGCTGGCGAACGAGCTGCAGCGCTCGGTGAACATCCTGCTCGGCTCGGTCCTCGCGAGCATCGGCCTGACGATTCCCGCGGTGCTCGCGATCGGCTTCGTGACCGGGCACGAGATCGTCCTGGGTCTGGGCGCGACCGACATGACGCTCCTCCTGCTCACGCTCGCGCTCAGCACGATCACCTTCGCGGCGCCGCGGACCAACGTGCTGTTCGGCGCGGTGCACCTGGTGGTGTTCTTCGCGTACCTGCTTTTCATCTTCGAGCGGTGAAGACCAAGCTCATCGGCATCATCGGCGGCATCGGCCCGGAATCGACGATCGACTACTACCGGCTGTTCGTGTCGATCTACAGGGAGCACCGGCCCGACGGAGGCTACCCGCCGCTGCTCATCAACAGCATCGACCTCGCCAGGGCGCTGAAGCTCGTGAGCTCGGGCGATCTGGAGGGCCTGGCGGCGTATATGCTCGAGGAGATCCACCGCCTCGCGCGGGCGGGCGCGACCTACGGCCTGCTCTCCTCCAACACGCCGCACATCGTGTTCGACGAGATCGAGAGCGCCTCGCCCATCCCCCTCATCAGCATCGTCGAGACCGCCTGCCGGGCGGCCGCCGAGCGCAAGCTCAAGCGCGTCGGACTTTTCGGCACGCGTTTCACGATGCAGGGCGGTTTCTACCAGAAGGTGTTCGCGCGCGAAGGCATCGAGGTCGTCATTCCGGAGTCCGACGACCAGAAGTTCATCCACGACACCTACCTGAGCGAACTCGTGAACGGGATCGTCCGCACGGAGACGCGTGAGCGCTACATCGCCATCGCGAGGCGGATGAAGTCCGGGCAGGGGATCGAGGCGCTGGTCCTCGGCGGAACCGAGCTGCCGCTGCTGTTGCGCGGCGCGATCGACATCGGGGTGACGCTGCTCGACACCGCGCACCTGCACGTCGAGCGGGCGGTGGCCGAGCTGCTTTCCTAGGGAGAGACGTGCGCGGGCCGTACGGACGGTCGTTGATATGTTCCCTGGTCGCGGCTAGGATTAGCGCGTCCCATCTCCATCGGAGGGAGCCATGGCTGCAGTGAAGAAGCGCAAGGCCAAAGTCAAAGCGAAGAAAGCCCCGGCGAAGAAATCGCCCGTCAGGAAGCCGAAGAAGAGCCCGGTGAACAAGCCGGCGCCGAAGAAGAAGGCGCCGGCACCGAAGAAGAAACCCGCGGCACCGAAGAAAAAGGCCGCGGCCCGCCCCGCACCGAAACCCGCCCCGGCTCCGGCTCGCGGCCCGCTGCCGGGCGAGGTACGGGTCGGCGTCGTGACCCACTACTACGGACACCTGTCGGTCGCAGCGGTGCGCCTGGAGGTGGTTCTCTCGGTCGGGCAAACGATCCGCATCCTCGGCCACACCAGTGACTTTCGCCAGCGCGTCGATTCGATACAGATCGAACACGAAATGGTGCAGGAAGCCCTCGGCGGCGACGAAATCGGGCTGAAGGTTACGCAGCACGCGCGCGAGCACGACGTGGTCTACCGGGTGCCCGCCTAGGCGGCGACGGCCCGGCCGCTCGACCTCGACGCTTCAACCTGCGCAAGGAGATCTCAATGCGATCTGGATCCAAGATCGGCGCCCTGATTCTGATTGTCCTGGGCGTCCTGTTCCTCCTGGGAAATCTGGGTTTGATACCGCGCCTCGGGCCGCTC
>JBGQKQ010000279.1:0-2308 GCA_041499655.1 Gammaproteobacteria bacterium | reverse complement strand
TCCGCGGCTTTCTACCGCGACGTCCTCGGACTCGAGATCGCGGGCGGCGGCCGGATTTCGGTGTACGTCAAGCATCCCGCCACGCCCTGGTACCTCGTCGTCCTGCCGATCCGGAAGCGAAAGAAATTCCTCACCCCCGCGAACCGCCTCACGCTCACCGTGGCTTCGCCCGAGGAGGTCGAGCGCGCGCACCGCGAGCTTTCCCGGCTTTCTTCCACGGAAACGAGGCCCATCGAGTCCCGGGACGGGCATTCCTCGTTCGTCTTTGCCGACCCCGACCGCAACTGGTGGGAAGTGATGGCCTGAACTGAGGTTTACTCGGCCTTGATGTCCGCGGCCTTCACCACCGGGCCGAACTTCGCGATCTCGCGCCGGATCCATTCGGCCACCTGCTCTGAAGTATTGCCGAGCGGCTCCACGCCCATGCCGTCGAGCTTCTCGCGGACGTCGGGCAGGTTCACGATGCGCACGACCTCGGCGTTCAGCTTCGCCGAGACGTCCTGCGGCGTGCCCGCGGGCGCGAACACCCCGATCCAGAGCGCCATCTCGTAGCCGGGCACCGATTCGGCGATCGTCGGCAGATCGGGCAGCGCCGCGGCGCGCTTCGCCGTCGTGACCGCGAGCGCCCTCACCCTGCCCGACTTGAGCTGCGGCACGAGGGGCGGCGAATCGACGATGGTCATCTGCACGTCCCCGGCCATCACGGCGCTGATCGACTGCACGCTGCCCTTGTACGGGATGTGCTTGATGTCGGTGCCGGTCATCTGCTTGAACATCTCGCTCGCGACCTGGAAGGCGGTCGAGCCCGCGCTGTAGTTGAGCTTGCCCGGATTGGCCTTGGCGTACGCGATCAGCTCACTCACCGAATTCGCCGGAACCGCGGGGTTGACCACGAGCACCAGCGGAAACGAACCGACCATGCTGATCGGGACGAAATCCCTGAGCGGATCGTAGGGCAGCTTGGCGTAGAGCACCGGGTTCACCGACATGCCGCCGGTCGCGTTGACGAGCAGCGTGTAGCCGTCCGGGGCGCTCTTCGCGACGAACTCGGCGGCGATGATCGAGTTGGCGCCGGGCTTGTTGTCGATCACCACCGGCTGGCCCCAGCTCTCCTGCATCTTCGCGCCGACCATGCGCGCGATGATGTCGTTGCCGCCTCCGGGCGGAAAGCCGACGACGATGCGGATGGATTTGGACGGATAGACTTGCGCAAGGGCGCCGGCCGCAGCGGCGCAAAGGACAAGGAACGTCGCCAGTCTTTTCATCTCTTCCTCCCCTCAGCCGGAGCGCTTGATCTTCGCCGCGTACTCTACGCCCCTGGCCATTCTATACACGCTCTCGGTCACCGGCACGGGCACGCCCAGCTCCTTCGCTTTCTTCACGACGTAGCCGGTCATCGCCTCGAGCTCGGTCTCGCGCCCGGCCTCGATGTCCTGCGCCATCGAGCCCGCGTGCTTGCTGAGCGGCACCTCGCCGGAGCGGAATTTCTTCACTAGGTACATCGGATCGAATTCGAGCTTGATCCCCAGCGCCTCGGCGACGCGGATGCACTCGGCCGCCATGTCGTCGATGAGCGCGCGCATTTCCGCCACTTCGTAGCGCGCCGCGTTCACGCCCTGCACGATCGCTCCGATCGGGTTCATGACGCTGTTGAAGATGAACTTGCCCCAGATGGCTCCACGCGGATCGGCGACCACTTTCGTCGGCAGGCCGGACCGCGTTATCAGTTCCCCCAGCCACGCGATCGACTCCATCTTGCCCCGCGCGGGCCCGAGCCAGGAGTCTTCGCCGTGGACCAGGTGGTGGATGCGTCCCGGCCCTTCGTAGCGCGCCGCCTCGAACGAAACCCCGTGCGCGACGTCGAGGTTGCTGATGCGCATCAGCAGCTCGTCGTTGCCCATGCCGTTCTGTAACGTGACCAGCACCGGCCGCCCGTCGAGCACCGGGTGGATCGCATGGAACGCGGCTTCGGTCGCCTGCGATTTCACGAGGATGATGACGGCATCGAAGGAGTGCGAGCCCATTTCGGCCGCGTGCGCGAAGGCCGCGACCTTCGCAACGGAATCGCTCAGGCCGGTGAGCGTCAGGCCGTGCCGCCGGATCGCATCGACATGCGCATGGTTCGTATCGAGCACCACGACCTCGGCGAGCCTGGCCAGGTACGCCGCGTACAGGCCCCCGATCGCGCCGGCGCCTACGATGAGAATGTGTTTCACGTTCTACCAGCGCTCGAGCTTGATGTCGTCGTAGGACGCCGGCTGGGAGATCGGCTCGATATGGCTGAGCGTGATCGCCTGCGGCACCAGGG
>JBGQKQ010000278.1:0-2308 GCA_041499655.1 Gammaproteobacteria bacterium | reverse complement strand
GTGAGCACGTTCGTCCAGCCGCTCGTCGTCCGCGCGCTCGCGCAAAGAGTGGGCAAGCGCAGGAAGTAGGGCCCGCTCAGGTCTGGCAGGTCGAACAGTAGAAGCTGGAACGCTGGCCGAGGCGCGCCACCCGGATTCCGGCTCCGCAGACCCGGCAGGGAAGCGCGGCACGATCGTAGACGTAATAATGTTGCTGAAAGTAACCCGAAGTCCCGTCGGAGTGCACGAAATCGCGCAGGCTCGATCCGCCCGCCGCGATCGCGGCCACAAGTGTTTCTCTCACGGCGTCGACCAGCCGCCCGCAGCGCTCGCGCGACAGGCGTCCGGCGCGCGAGCGCGGATGGATTCCCGCCTTGAAAAGACTTTCGTTCGCGTAGATGTTGCCGACGCCAACGATCACCCCCGCGTTCATCAGCAGCAGCTTGATGCCGACATCGCGGCCTCGCGTGGCCCCGTACAGGAATTCCGGGGAGAACGCTTCGCTCAGCGGTTCGACCCCGAGCCGCGCGAGCAGCGGGTGGCGCGAAGGATCGCCCCGGCTCCAGAGAACGACGCCGAAACGGCGCGGGTCGCGCAAGCGCAGAGCGGAGCCGCCGAAGACGAGGTCCAGATGATCGTGCTTACTGGGAGCTGACTGGGGCTCGATCACGCGCAGGCTTCCCGACATGCCCAGGTGCACGATGAGACAACCGGCATCGCATTCGAACAGCAGGTACTTCCCGCGCCGCCGCAGGCGCTCTACCCTCTGGCCGACGACGAGCCGCGCGATATTGCGCGGCACGCGCTGTCGCAGGTTGGGATTGCGCACCGTAACGCCGGTGATGGTTTTCCCGAGCACGAACGGCTCGATGCCGCGGCGGGTGATCTCGACTTCCGGAAGTTCTGGCACAGAGGGAACTCGGCGTCCTTGTCTCGCCTCTTAAATATACCTAAACTATCCCCTCAGGACAGCAAGCCCTCCCATGTTCAATTCACAGGCCGCTTTGTCCCCTTTCTCCAATAGGTTGCGCCTGATCGTCGCGGTAGCGTTCGCCCTCGTCGCCGGGTGCGCGGCGAACCCGCCCCAACCGGGTTCCCCGGGAAATGAGGCGCAGGAGGAATCCGACCCGGACCTGAGTTCGGGCGAGACTCCGGCGATCGCCTCGGAGCCCGAGAACGGCTCGGCGTATCCCAAGCAGGAGTTGACCGAGAACCTGCTCTACGAATACCTGCTCGCGGAGATCGCGGTGCAGCGCGGCAGCGTCGCGCTGTCCGCGCAGGCGTACCTTGATCTCGCGAAGCGCACCCGCGATCCGCGGATCGCGCGCCGCGCCACCGAAGTCGCCTTGTTCGCGCGCATGAACAACGCGGCGATCGACGCTGCGACCATCTGGCACGAGTCCGACCCGGGTTCGACGCGCGCCCTCGAGGCCCTCGCGGGCATGCTGGTCTCGGTCGGTCGCTATGACGAAGCCCTCCCCCGTCTCAAGGAGCTGCTGGCCGGTTCGGGCGCCGATCCTGCGAACAGGTTCACGCTGCTCCCGCGCATGCTTGCCAACGCCCAGGACAAGCAGGCCGCCCTCAAGCTTACGCAGAATCTCGCCGCCGATTACCCCAAGGTTCCGGAGGCCAACTTCGCGGTCGCGCGCATGGCGGCGGCCGCCGGCGAAGATCGGATCGCGCTGGAAGAAGTCCGGAAGGCAAGACGGCTGCGGCCCGATTCGGAGCCGGCGGTTCTGCTCGAAGCGCAGATCCTCCAGAAGACCTCGCCCGATCAGGCCGCCGCGGTGCTCGCCGCCTATCTGCAGAAATATCCGCCGGCGCGCGAGGCTCGCCTCGCCTACGCGCGGACCCTGGTTGCGCAAAAGCGCTTCACTGAAGCCCGCGCCGAGTTCCAGAAGCTGATGACCGGGTTGCCAGACAGCACCGAAATGGCGTTTGCGGTGGCGCTGCTCTCGCTGCAGCTCAAGGACTACGACTCCGCGGAGAAATATCTCAAAGGCCTGCTCAACTCTCCGTATCGCGACAAGGACGGCGTGCGCCTCTACCTTGGGCAGGTCGCCGAAGAGCGAAAGGACCTCCCCGAGGCGCTGAAGTGGTACGGCGAGGTGGGCGAAGGCGAGCAATATGTCCAGGCGCAGATCCGCTACGCCCAGGTGCTGGCGAAGCAGGGCAAGCTCGCCGAGGCGCGGGCGGGCCTGCAGCAGGCGGCGGCAAGGAACAGCCAGCAGCGCATCCAGCTGGTCCTCGCCGAGGCGCAGCTCCTGCGCGACGCCAACCAGCCGAAGGCGGCGTTCGATCTCGTCGGGCAGGCGCTCGATCGCGTTCC
>JBGQKQ010000277.1:0-2314 GCA_041499655.1 Gammaproteobacteria bacterium | reverse complement strand
TTGAACTCTGCGGCGAGATCGTGCAGGGTTGCCGGATCCTTCTCGCGCAGCCAGCGCGTTTCAATAATGCGGCGGCTGCGTGGATCGAGGCTTGCAAGGGCGTTCTCCAGACCGCGCGTCCGCAGATCTTCTTCCTGCTTCACCTCGGCCAGTTCCGAAGGCTCGGGCGAGCGATCGGCCAGATACGCGATAGGAGCATAAGAGTCGTCCTCGTCGCTGGAAGGCTCGAGCGCGATCTCCTGGCCGGCGAGGCGCATTTCCATTTCGGCAACCTCTTCAGGCTTGACCTTGAGCTGCCTGGCCATCGAGCCGATCTGCGACTGCGTCAAGGGGCCGAGGGACGGCTTCATGCTGCGCAGATTGAAGAACAGCTTGCGCTGCGCCTTGGTGGTTGCGATCTTCACCATGCGCCAGTTGCGCAGGACGAACTCGTGGATTTCGGCGCGGATCCAATGGACGGCGAACGACACCAAGCGTACCCCGCGTTCAGGATCGAAACGCTTGACTGCCTTCATCAGGCCGATATTGCCCTCCTGGATCAGGTCCCCGTGCGGCAGGCCGTAACCCATATAACCGCGGGCGATGGCTACGACCAGGCGGAGGTGCGACAGCACCAGCTCGCGCGCAGCCTCGACGTCGTCCTCGGCCCTGAACTTGCGGGCGAGCTGGCGTTCCTGCTCGGGCGAAAGAAGCGGAAAGCGGTTCACCGCCTGGATGTAGTTTTCCAGGCTCCCGACCGGAACCGGGAGTGACATGGTCTTGGTGCTGATCATTTGCTGTTCCCCTAGAGGTCGCGATTTTAGCACTCTCGAACTTAGAGTGCTAAGGGGTAGGTCCGGTTCCGCAAGGCCTCACTCCGTGGCCTTCCTCAAGACAAAGGGCTATAGATACCCTATTTTCGGCCTCTTTCAAGTAAGTGTCTACTCACTGATAAGTAGGCTCCCAGCCAACCCAGCGCCGCCGCCGAGCCCAGCACGGCACCCATCTCGCGGGGACTGGGGAAGCTCAGGCGAAGGTCGGTGCCATACAGTTGCGCCAGCGTCCCGAGATCGCGATTCAGAAAAGCGAGCCCGGCGATCACGATCCCCAGGGCCGCGAGTCCTCCCAGCAGGCCCAGCACGGAGCCCAGATAGAAAAACGGCCGGCGGATGTAGGCGTGTGTCGCGCCGATCAGACGGCACAGCTCGATCTCATCGCGCTGCGTGAGGATTTGCAGGCGGATGGTGTTGAATGTCACGGCCACGAGGGCGATGCCGAGCAATCCCGCGAGCAGGACGACACCGGTCCGTCCCAGACGAAGCAGCGCGTCCATGCGCCTGACCCACGCGGAATCGGCCTGAACGTAGGCGACCTTGGGCAAGGATCTGAAATCGAGCTCGAGCCGGTCCGCCAACACCGGGTCGCTCGCCGAGAGCGTAACCACGAAGGCGTCGGGCAGGGGATTCTGCGGCAGGCTCGCGATCACTTCCTCCAGCCCGCCCGCGCGGCCCAGATCCGCGAGCGCCGCGTCGCGGGATATGAAGCGCACAGCGCGCACGCCGCGCGCTCCCTTCAGCCGGGTCTCGACGGCGGCGACATCCGCTCTTGCGGCATCTTTCGCGAGGAAGACGGTGAGTTGCGGGTCGACGGATACCTTGCGGGACAGGGACTCGAGGTTCGCGAGCACGCAGTAAACCCCGAACGGCAGCGCCAGCGCGATGCCGATCGCGAGGACGTTGAGCGTGGTGGCGAAGGGCGACCCCGCCAGGCGAGCGGTAGTCTGCGCAAGGCTCAGGCGATGGTGCTGCAGCCACGCCCTCATTGGAGCCTGCCGTGATCGAGCGCCAAAACGCGCTTGCGGTACTTGCCGATCAGCTGCTGGTCGTGCGTCGCTACCAGCACCGTGACTCCGACCTGGTGGAAAGCGTGGAACATCTCCATGATCTCGTCGGCGTAGGCGGCGTCGAGGCTGGCGGTCGGTTCGTCGGCGAGGAGGATCGCGGGGCGGTTCACGACGGCGCGCGCGACGCACAGGCGCTGCTGTTCGCCGCCCGACAGGGTCACGGGATTCGCCTTCTCGCGCGTGAGAAGCCCGACCTTGTCGAGGGCCGCGCGCGCGCGCCGCGCGGCTTCGCGATAGGGCTGCCCGGTCACGATCAGCGGGAGCATGACGTTGTCGAAAACGCTCCTGTCGTAGAGCAGCTTCTGTCCCTGACAAACCAGGCCCAGGTTGCGCCGCAAGTAGGGTATCGCTGCCGGGCGCATCGACGAAACATTCTGGCCGTTGACCAGCACCGTCCCGCCGTTGGCGCGCTCGATGGCGGCAATCAGCTTG
>JBGQKQ010000276.1:0-2331 GCA_041499655.1 Gammaproteobacteria bacterium | reverse complement strand
TCGGCTCGTCGAACGAGCGGCCGGAAATGTTGACAGCGAGCGCCGGAATCGATTTGACCTCCGCCAGCATCTGGATGGACTCGCGCAGGACCCAGCGATCGATATCCACTATCTTGCCCGACTTCTCCGCCACCGGGATGAACTGCCCGGGCATGATCAGCACCTTGGGATCGTCCTTGTCGCGCATCCGCACCAGGACCTCGAAATGCGACAGCGTCCGGTCGAGCGACAAATAAATCCCCTGGAACTGCAGGTCCATGAGGTTGTTCTCGAGCGCGTGCAGGATGCGATCGTTCCAGGAAAGCCGCCGCACCATCTGGAACGAGGTGTCGAGATCGCTGCGGTAGATGCGCCAGGCATTCTTGCCCGCTTCCTTGGCCTGGTACATCGCCGTGTCGGCGCGCGCGATCAGGTCCTCGACGTTATCCGCGTGGTCCGGATAGACCGCGATGCCAAGCGAGGTCGTGAGGCGCAGGTTCTGCCCTTCGAACTGGGCCCGCACCATGGCGATCGACCGGGTGATGCGCTCCGCGAGCACGCGCAACATGTCGTCCGAGATCTCTGGCACCAGGATCGCGAACTCGTCTCCGCCCAGCCGCGCGAAGATCTCGTTGCGCCGGACCTGCCCCGCCACCTCGCCTGCCACCCGGATCAGCATCGCGTCTCCGGCGCGGTGGCCGAAGGTATCGTTGATGTACTTGAAATCGTCGAGATCGAAGAACAGCAGTGCTACGCGTGAAGCGTGACGCTGGGCGTCGGCGATCATGCGCGAGAGTTCCTCGTTGAATCGATGGCGATTGTAGAGGCCGGTCAACGCGTCGCGCTCGGCCAGGTAGATCAGCTGATCCGCGGTCTGGCGCTCGCGCGTGACGTCCTCGAACAGCCACAGGCGGCCGACCGGCCGGCCGTACACGTCGTCCACGGCGTGCATCTGCTGCGTGACGAGCCTGCCGTCGGAGAGCTGGATTTCCAGCGTGCCGACGAGTTCCTGGTCGTCCGGCGTTCGCAACAGGTGCCTGCCCTGCTCCTCCGGGCGCGCGAGCGGACACGCCGAGGTCGCGATCGCCTCCTGCGGCGTGAGCCCGATCAGCCGCGTGCCGGGCGCGATCATCCAGATCCGGGTGAAGGCGGGATTGCTGTATACGACGCGGTTGTCGTGGGAAACGAACATGATGCCGGTGTTCATCGCGGCGAGCAGCGCGGTCAGACGGGCGTGCTCGTCCTGGGCGCGCACCAGGTATTCCTGCTGCACGGCCTGCGCCTGACGCAGTTCCTGCACCGTCGCCTCCAGGCGGCGTTCCGCCTCCTTGCGCTGCGTAATATCGCGTATGCTGATCCGGATGCCGATATAGCCGCCCCGGCTGTCGTAGATCGGACGCCAGTCGGCGGCCGCCCAGAACTCCGCGCTGTCCTTGCGCCGGCCGCGAAACTCGTAATCCTGGCCGCTGTCCCCGCGCAGCGCGCGTCTGACCTGTCGCACCGTGCGCACGGCATCACCCTCGCTGATGAAGGGCGCCGGGAAATTCTCCATGTCCAGGCATTCCGCGGGCCGGTAGCCGAACATGTCGAAGACGCGGGGATTGATCCAGATCAGCCGTCCCTCGGGGTTGATCCAGCACTCGCAGTCGTAGCTGTAGTCCGCGATCGCCGTGAATTTCGCCTCGCTGTCAGCGAGCGCCCTGATCCGGCCCTGGAGCGCTGCCGCCATGGCGTTGAAGGCGCGCGTCAGCTTCGCAACCTCGTCCGCACCCTCGACCACCAGGCGCACGCTGAGATCGCCGTCGGCGAGAGTCCCGGCCGCAGCGGTGAGCCGGGTGAGATTGCGCGTAAGCCAGTAGGCGAGCGCGACCATCGCGACGAGCGAGAGGAGCAGCGCCACCACGCCGATCGCCAGGTTGTCCTTGATGAGTTGTTCCCGCGCCTGCTGCATGAACGCAGTGGACAGCCCGAAACGCAGGCTTGTCGCCGGTCCGGCACCGTCCGTGATCATGACCTCCGCGTCGAATCGCCTCTTCGCGACGACCGCGGGATCGGCCAGCGCGCGATCGGGCGGGGGCAGCGCCTGCGCCGGGTCCCGGCCGCTCGCGGCGAGCACTTTCCCACCGGGGTCGTATAGCATGAGGTACGAGATGTCCTCGTCGCGGCGCACGCGCTCGAACACGGCCGTAATGGCCGCGTAATCCCGGCGGCGCAGCGGACCCTCCACCGCGGCGGCGAGCAGCAGCTTCTGCTCCTCCAGGTGCAGCCGGGCGCGCTCGGCGAGCTGCGCGTCCATCACGCGTATGCCGCTCGCGATCAGCAGCGCGAGCATTGCAATCTGGATCAATGCGC
>JBGQKQ010000275.1:0-2355 GCA_041499655.1 Gammaproteobacteria bacterium | reverse complement strand
CTGGTTCGCCCGCCAGGCCACATGGCCGTCCGGTCTCACCAAGACGAGCGAACGCTCGTAAAGCCGCACCGCCTCGGGTTCGGTCACAGCGATGGTCTTGAGCGGTACCCGGCACTCCGTCGCAGCTGCTTCGAACGCGGTGAAATCAGGCGCGCCCGGACCGAGGCGCAGCAGCACGAAGCCGCGCCCGAAAAGGTCGAGGATCGAGCGCCCGTCGTCGAGCCACACATGCGGCGCGCGCGAACCGGGACGAGCCGAGGGCACAAAAGTTTCCGGATCGTCCGGGTAAGGTCGCGTGCCATCGGACAGACAGATCGGCGAATCCTCGTAGCGATAGCCGAGCTGGAGGCCGGTGGTGCGGAACATCCGGCCCACTTCGCGCACGAGCCCTGCACCGACACGCTGGCGCACTTGCGCTCCCGCAGCGCTGTCCTCCTCGATCGCCGCGTAACTATCGCCGAATTTTCCGTGCTCGAGATAGAATTCTGCGGCCAAGTTGACGTTTCGGGTGCCGATCGGCCGCCGCTCGGCGTCGTAGGACGACAGCAAGCGATCGCCGCCCCATCCGTCCAGCGCCGCCGCGAGCTTCCAGCCGAGATCGACGGCATCGCCGATGCCGGTGTTCATGCCCAGCCCGCCGGTCGGCGACAATTGATGGACCGCGTCACCCGCAAGAAAGATACGGCCTCGGGAATAGCGTTCGGCAACCACGCTGCGCCGCGCCCACGTGCTGGTGCCGAGCCATTCGACCTCCATTGGCCGGCCGAGCGCGCGACGCAAATAGGCGTCCCGGTCCATCGTGTCCGGTGTTTGCTTGGCGTCGGTGTCGAGCACCATCAGCCGCCACATCGCGTTCGCCGGATCGATGGTCCGGATGTTGGCCCACAGCCCGTCGCGATCGATGGCGAGAAAGAACGTGCCGGGCTCCCTACCGCATTTCTCCAGGAGGTCCGGCGCACGGAAGAACAGATTCAGCGAATGCCCGAGCACGCCCTGGCCATCGAGTCCGATACCGAGCGCGCGCCGCACCATGCTGTTCGCGCCGTCACACGCGACCAGATAGTCGGCCTCGACGCGCTCGCCCCTTCCGCTTTCGAGATCGACGATCTCTGCTGTCACGCCGCCCGTGGATGCCTCGAACGATTCGAGCCGCGTGCGGTGGCGCAACTCGACGTTCGCGAATGACCGGGCGAAGCGCTGCAAGATCGGGTCGAACCAGATCTGCGAGCAGGTTTGCTGCCGCATCGGACTATAGGGTTCGGGCTCCTCGCTCATGCGTGGTGGGCGCGCCATGCGGCCGAGCTCATGGCCCGAGAGACTGGTCACGAACGCCACGTCGCGGGGATAGTCGGGCGGGAACGGGCAGGCGTGCACGGCGTCCGCGATGCCCCAGCGCCGACAGAACTCCATGGTGCGGACATTCACCTCGTTCATCTTCGGCGTGACGATCGCGCCGTTGCCCTGCTCGATGAGCGTGCAGGCGACACCGCGCCAGCCGAGCTCGCCCGCAAGCGCGAGTCCGACCGGTCCACCGCCGACGATCAGAACGGGAATTTTCTGCATGCGGACTCCGGTCAGTCCGGCTTGGCGCCCGAGAACTTGATCACCTTGGCCCACTTCTGGGTTTCCGTGGCGATGAGCTTGCCGAAGTCGGCGGGCGAGCCCACAAACACCATGCCGCCCAGGTCGGCCAGCCGCGCCTTCATCTTGGGATCGGCGAGGGCGGCGTTGACTTCCCGGTTGAGCTTGTCGACGATTTCCGCCGGCGTGCCCCTCGGCGCGCCGACCCCGAACCAGGAGCTCGCCTCGTAGCCCGGCACGAAATCGCCCACCGTCGGGATGTCGGGCAGCGCCTCCGAGCGCGTCGCGGTGGTTACCGCCAGCGGGCGCAGCTTGCCGGTCCTGATGTACTCGATCGACGCGACCGACCCGATGAACGTGACCTGCACCTGTCCGCCGAGCAGATCGGTCAGAGCAGGCCCGCCGCCGCGATAGGGCACGTGAACCATGTCGACGCCGGTCATCATCTTGAACAGCTCGCCGGCCACATGGGGTCCGGTTCCAGTGCCGGGCGACGCCATGTTGATCTTGCCGGAGTTGGCCTTGGCGTAGGCGATGAACTCGGGAACCGTTTTGGCCGGAAACGACGGGTTCACCAGCATGATGAGGGGTTGTCGGATGATGGTCGCGACCGGCGCGATGTCACGGATGAAATTGAAATTGAGCTTCTCGTAGAGCGTCGCGTTGATCGCGCTACTCGTAGCGACCAGGAGCAGCGTATAGCCGTCCGGAGACGCCTTCACGACAGCCTCGGTGCCGATGTTGCCGCCGGCGCCCGGCCGGTTGTCGATGACG
>JBGQKQ010000274.1:0-2375 GCA_041499655.1 Gammaproteobacteria bacterium | reverse complement strand
GCATCGCGAATGGCGAGCCCGATGCCGGACTCGGGTCCGTAATACGTCGTCGGCCAGTCGCGCCGGCCGGGGTCCAGGAACTGCTTGCCGTGGATGATCGTGCCGTGCGAGAGAATGCGCATCGCGTCGGGACCTTCTCCCCAGTCGCTGACGTTCAGCACCCCGTAGAAATTGCGCGAAAGGACGAGGGCCCCGGCCGAGCTGTTGCGGTAGACCCGCGTCAAGGCGAAGCTGAGCGCCAGCATCAGCGCCAGGAAGGTGATTCCCAGGGGCGCGCGCCATCGGCCGTGCAGCGGGCTCCGCGGATCCCGATGGAGCGCGACCACCGCGAGGATGCACAGCACGATCATCCACGGCAAGCAGTTCCTGGACCCCGGCCGGCGCGACTGGCCGACGACGTATTACGGACCCGAGTCCGGCATCGGGCTCGCCATTCGCGATGCGGGCACCCGCGGCACATTGCGGGTCGGCGTCGTGGGGCTCGGGGCAGGAACGCTCGCGGCCTACGGCAGGCGAGGCGACGTGTTCCGCTTCTACGACATCAATCCCAAAGTCGTGGAACTCGCGCGCTCGGAATTCACGTTCCTGAAGGACTCGCCCGCAAAGGTCGAGGTCGCGCTCGGCGACGCACGCCTGTCCCTGGAACGCGAGCCGGTACAGGATTTCGACATCATCGCGCTCGATGCTTTCTCGAGCGACGCCATTCCGGTGCACCTGCTGACGGTCGAGGCGTTCCGCACCTATCTGCGCCACCTCAAGCCTCGGGGAGTCATCGCCATGCATGTCTCCAACCGCTACCTCGACCTCGTTCCGGTGCTGCAGCAGGCGGCCCGGGAGTTTTCCCTGGAGCTGCGCGAGGTGGACAACGACGATGACGACGACAAGGGAGTCTTCCGGTCGGACTGGGTGCTGCTTTCCGCCGCGCCCGCCGCGTTCGAGGGAAAGCTCCTGAGGATCGCGGCGCAGAGGGTCATCACGGAGCCGCACGTCAGGCTGTGGACCGACGACTACACGGACCTGTACAGCATATTGAAGTAACCGCCCCCCGTTTGCGGTAAAATTTCCGCGTTCCCGGCCGTTTCCGGCCGCCCGCCCATCGGAGTTCCCATGAACGATCCCAAGATTTCCGGCATCGCCGCTCTCAACCTCAAGGACCCGTCCCTGTTCCGCCAGCAGTGCTACATCGACGGACGATGGGCCGACGCCGACGGCGGCAAGACCATTCCCGTCAACAATCCCGCCACCGGTGAGATCCTCGGCACGGTGCCCCATATGGGCGCGGCCGAGACGCGCCGCGCGATCGAGGCGGCGAATGCGGCGCTTCCGGCATGGCGCGCAAAGACCGCGAAGGAGCGCAGCGTCATCCTTCGCAAATGGTTCGACCTGATGATGGCGAACCAGGAGGACCTCGCCCGGATCCTCACCGCCGAGCAGGGCAAGCCGCTCACCGAGGCGCGCACCGAGATTTCCTACGGCGCCTCCTTCATCGAGTGGTTCGCGGAAGAAGCGAAGCGCATCTACGGCGACACCATTCCGGGACACCAGGCCGACAAGCGCATCGTCGTGCTGAAGGAGCCGATCGGCGTGTGCGCGGCGATCACGCCGTGGAATTTCCCCAACGCCATGATCACGCGCAAGTCGGGCCCGGCGCTCGCGGCCGGCTGCACCATGGTGCTCAAGCCCGCGACGATGACGCCTTACTCGGCGCTGGCCATGGCCGAGCTCGGCGAGCGTGCCGGAATCCCGAAAGGGGTGTTCAGCGTGGTGACGGGCGGCGCCGCCGCGATCGGCGGGGAGATCACCTCCAATCCGATCGTGCGCAAGGTCACCTTCACCGGGTCGACGGCGGTCGGCAAGATGCTGCTCGAGCAGTGCTCGAAGACGGTCAAGAAGACCTCGATGGAGCTCGGCGGCAACGCGCCCTTCATCGTGTTCGACGACGCGGACCTCGATGCCGCGGTGGAGGGCGCGCTCGCCTCCAAGTACCGCAACACCGGCCAGACCTGCGTGTGCGCGAATCGACTCCTGGTACAGGACAAGGTCTACGACGCCTTTGCCGCCAAGCTCACCGAAAAGGTGAAGGCGATGAAAGTCGGCAACGGCATGGAGGCGGGCGTGATGCAGGGCCCGCTCATCGAAAAAGCCGCAGTGGAGAAAGTCGAGGAGCACATCGCGGACGCCATTGCGAAAGGCGCCAAGGTCCTGACCGGCGGCAAGCGCCACGCCCTCGGAGGCACCTTCTTCGAGCCGACCGTGCTCGCCAACGTCAACACCACCATGAAGGTCACCAGGGAAGAAACCTTCGGCCCGGTCGCCCCGCTATTCAGATTCAAGGACGAAAAAGAAGCCATCAAACTCGCCAACGACACCGAGTT
>JBGQKQ010000273.1:0-2382 GCA_041499655.1 Gammaproteobacteria bacterium | reverse complement strand
CGAGCGCATGGAAGACGACATGGACATCAATTGCGGCCAGATCCTCGACGGGTCGGTCACGGTGCAGGAAGCGGGGCAGAAGATCTTCGATCTCATCCTCGCCACCGCTTCCGGGGAGCCCAGCAAGAGCGAGATGCACGGATTCGGGCAGGACGAGTTCGTGCCCTGGTACATCGGGGCTGTCGTTTGAACACCGCAGACAAAACAGGGAGGAGCGAATGAAGCACGCATTGAGGCTGTTGGTTGGCGCCGCGATCCTGGCCGTTGCGACCGGGTCCATGGCGCAGACGAAGCTGAAGTGGGCGCACGTGTACGAGACGAGCGAGCCGTATCACACGGCCGCGGTGTGGGCGGCGTCGGAGATCAAGAAGCGCACCGACGGGCGTTACGACATCGAGGTGTTCCCGGCCTCGACGCTCGGCAAGGAGACCGACATCAACCAGGGGCTCACCCTCGGCACCGTGGACATCATCTACACGGGGCAGCTCTTCGCAGGGCGCATCTACGGTCCCCTCGCGATCGGCGGCGCGCCCTACATGTTCCGCGACTTCGACCATTGGAAGAAATACTCCGAGAGTCAGGTGCTCCAGGACCTCGAGGAGGCCTACTACAAGAAGGGCGGCAACAAGCCGATCGCGGTCGTCTACTACGGCGTGCGCCACACGACCGCGAACAAGCCGATCGTGAAGCCCGAGGACATGAGGGGCCTGAAGCTGCGCGTGCCCGACGCGCCGCTCTACATCATGTATCCGAAAGTCGTGGGCGCGAACGCGACGCCGATCGCTTTCGCCGAGGTCTACCTGGCCCTGCAGAACGGCACGGTGGACGCGCAGGAGAATCCCCTGCCGACCATCCTCGCGAAGAAGTTCTACGAAGTGCAGTCGCACATCAACCTCACCGGCCATATCACCGAGATGCTGCTCACCATCGTGAGCGGCCCGCTGTGGAGCAGGCTCTCCGTGGGCGAGCGACAGATATTCCAGGACGTGTTCCGCGAGGCCTGCGCCAAGGCGACCGTGGAGATCGCCGCGGCCGAGAACCGGCTGGTGGGTGAATTCGCCACCAAGTACGGCAAGACCGTGGTGAAATCCGACCGGGCGGCGTTCAAACAGGCGTTCACGAAATTTCTCGTCGGCCCGGACGTGGCCTGGGATCAGGCGCTCTACGACAAGGTGCAGGCCCTGAAGTGACGCCGCGCCAGCGGCGTCATCCTGAGCGAAGCGAAGGATCTCCAACGGCACATCGTGCGTACTGAGATCCCTCGCTCCGCTCGGGATGACATATCCGGATCGAAGCCAGGCGTGGAGGAGCACGTCCTCGGGCCCGACGGCCGCTTCCACGTCGCGGACGAGGCGGTCCGGCTGTCCGTTTACGCCTGGGAGGACTGGGGCACGCTCGCCGTGTTCTGGATTCTCGCCCTCGTCGTCTTCTACCAGGTGTTCACCCGCTACGTCCTGAACGACGCGGCGGGCTGGACCGAAGAAATCGCCCGCTACCTGCTCATCGCCGTGACCTTTCTCGGCGGGGCGATGGCGGTGCGGCGGGGCACCCACATCCAGGTGGATTTCGTCTACCGCTTCCTCCCGCGCGCGGCCGGGCGCGTCATGTCGACTTTCGTCGACGCGGTGCGCATCGCATTTTTCGGCTACGCGGTGTGGCTCACCTGGCTGCTCATCGACCGCATCGGCACCCAGCGCATGGCGGTGATCGAGCTTCCGATCGGCCTGGTGTTCGGCGCCATGCTCATCGGGTTTGCACTGATGTTCGGCCGCTCCTTGCAGGTGGCATGGAAGCACTGGCGCCAGGGATACAGTGCCCTCGAGCGTCCAGAGTACGGAGACACGCCGTGACCGCGGTGCTGCTGCTCGGATTCGTCGCGCTCATGCTCGCCGGCGTGCCGGTGGCGCTGGCGATGATCGTCGCCTCGCTCGCCTACGTGATGCTCTCGGGCACGGTTCCCGACTTCGTCGTCATTCACCGCATGTACGGCGGCATCGATTCCTTCCCGCTGCTCGCGGTGCCGTTCTTCATCCTCGCCGGCAACCTGATGAACTCCGCGGGCATCACCAACCGCATCTACAATTTCGCCCTGGCGCTGGTCGGATGGTTGAAAGGCGGCCTCGGGCACGTGAACATCGTCGGCTCGATGATCTTCGCCGGCATGTCGGGAACGGCGATCGCCGACGCCGCAGGCCTGGGCACGATCGAAATCAAGGCGATGAAGGACCACGGCTACCCGATCGATTTCTCCGTCGGCGTGACCGCCGCCTCGGCGACGCTCGGGCCCATCATCCCGCCTTCGCTGCCCTTCGTGATCTACGGGATGATGGCCGGCGTCTCGATCGGGCAGTTGTTCCTCGCGGGCGTGATCCCGGGCATCGT
>JBGQKQ010000272.1:0-2384 GCA_041499655.1 Gammaproteobacteria bacterium | reverse complement strand
GCTTCCATGTAGTCGTCGTAGTTGCCCGGGTAGACCTTGATGCCGCCGTAGTCCACGTCGGCCATGTGCGTGCAGACGGCGGAGAGGAAGTGCCGGTCGTGCGAGATGATCACCATGGTGCTGGTGCGCTGGTTGAGCACGTCCTCCAGCCAGCGGATGCTGTTGATGTCCAGGTTGTTGGTCGGCTCATCCAGCAGCAGGATGTCCGGATCGCCGAACAGCGCCTGCGCCAGCAGCACCCGCAGCTTCCAACCCGGCGCCACCGCGCTCATCGGCCCGGCATGCTGCGAGATCGCGACCCCCAGGCCCAACAACAGCTCGCCCGCGCGCGCCTCCGACGTGTAGCCGCCGTACTCCGCGTACCTCGCCTCCAGATCCGCCGCGCGCAGGAAATCTTCCTCGTCGGCTTCCGGATCCGCGTAAATCGCGTCGCGCTCGCGCATCGCCGCCCACATCTCGGCATGCCCCATCAGCACCACGTCCAGCACCCGCTCCGATTCGAAGGCGAACTGATCCTGCCGCAGCCTGCCCACCCGCTCGTTCGCGTCGATCGCCACCGACCCCGCGCTCGGCTCCAACTCCCCGCCCAGAATCTTCATGAACGTGGATTTGCCGCAGCCGTTCGCGCCGATCAGCCCATAGCGGTTTCCCCCGCCGAACTTCACGGAGACATCCGAGAAAAGGGGCTTGGCCCCGAACTGCATGGCGATGCCGGAGGCGACGATCATTGAGGTCCTGGAAACAAAAAAGCCGGCTTCAGCCAGCTTTGGAGTGGTCTAACTGCGAGGGTGGATTATAGCAGGAGCTATAGCGCCACTTCGAGCGGCACGTCCTGGAGCGCGCTCACCAGCATCACCGAGAAACCGAGCACGTTGCCCTTGTCATCGACTTTTTCCATGACGTGCGGATTCGCCGTCTCGCGGAAAACCCCCGGACACTGCTCGAACATGACCTCCAGGAAGTCTCCTTCCTTGTCGTACCAGATCTTCAGTCGTTTTGGGGCCATAGCTGTCTGCCTCCTGCAGGCTGCCCGCGCTACGCCAACGCCTTCAGCCCCTTGCGCTCCACCAGATCGAGCAGCTTGAGCGCCGTGCCACTGGGCGTCTTTTCGCCGACTTCCCACTTCTGCACCGTCGATACGCTGGTATTAAGATAGGCCGCAAACACGGCCTGGCTCGCGCGTTCCTTCAGGCGCAGTCGCTTGATCTCGTAGGCGGAATACACGCGCGGCGACTCGAGTTTGAAGGTTTCGAACTCGCGCATGGTCTTGCCGTCGATCGCGCCGATCTCGTACAGCCCGCGGGCCGTTTCCTCCATTTCTTTCCGCAGCCGCCGCTTAGCCATCCTTCACCTCCAGCAGTTTTCCCGACTCGAGCAATTGTCCGAGCGCCGTGCGATCCAGTGCCAGCATCACGCCGGCGATGCGCTTCAAGTCACGCTCTTCCTTCTGGTCGATGTTCTCGCGCTCGTTTTTCGCGAATCCGTAGAGGAAGATCCAGCGATCCCGGAAATTGCCCGCGACGATCGTCCTTGCGCCGCCGCTCTTACCACCGCCCGGCAGCGCGACGCGTTTCTTGAACAAGCCACCGCCAAGACGCGCGTCGACAAGGCCCGACTCCATCTCGATGACCGCGACCAGCAACGCGCGGTCCGTCACACCCTCCTTTCGCGCCCAGCGGGCAAACACCCGGGTCTTGAAGGTCGGCAAGCGCACGCCGAAACCATACCACTCAGTGCTATAGTTTGCAAGCGCGAGGTCGGGATGATCAGTTGGAGTCCTGGAAAAAGCGAGCCGCCGGCCAGCTTGCTCAGCTTAGATGCAGGGACTAACTCCGAGGGCGGGTTACGGCAGCCTCGCCCAATTGCTCGCGCAGGCGCTCCACGGCCTCCGGCTCGCCGCGCACTCGCAGGACCGCACCCTCGGCATCGGCGCGCTCCTCCAGCACCGTGCAGGTGGCGAAGATCTGCCCGCGCAGCTTCTGCGCCGCCCAGGGAAGGAAGAGCTCGGCCTCGACGAGGTGCCGCTGGAAGAACGCGACTATCGCCTCGCGCAGCTTCGCGACGTCGCCCTCCCTCTTCGCGCTCATCACGATGCAGCCGGGATACTTTGCGCGCAACGCGGTCTCGTCCCCGCCGCGGTCGATCTTGTTGAAGACGAGGAGGCGCGGCACGTCCTGCGCGCCGATCTCGGCCAGCACTTTCTCGGTCACCGCGAGCTGCCGCCCGAACCCGGCATCGCTCGCATCGATCACGTGGAGGAGCAGCGACGCCTCGAGCGCTTCGTCGAGCGTCGACTTGAACGATGCGACGAGGCCGTGCGGCAAATTCTTGATGAAGCCGACCGTGTCGCTGACGAGCACGCGCGGGACGGTTTCGGGATGCAG
>JBGQKQ010000271.1:0-2406 GCA_041499655.1 Gammaproteobacteria bacterium | reverse complement strand
CTGTACTACATGAACCAGCCGCTCAAGCTCGACTATCTGTGGGCGTCCCTGTGCATCATGGGCGCGGTGTACTTCGTCTTCCGCGGCTAACTCACGCGGGCTGTATCATGGGCGCCGCTTTCCGCGAGCCCCGGGCGAATGTCCCTCTCAAAGTACCACTACATCGTCGTCGAAGGACCGATAGGCGTCGGCAAGACCAGCCTCGCCAGGCGCCTCGCTGCCCGGCTGCAGTCGAACCTGGTCCTCGAGCGCCCCGAGCAGAACCCGTTCCTGCCGCGCTTCTACCAGGACATGGCCCGGTTCGCCCTGCCGACGCAGCTGTTCTTCCTGTTCCAGCGGATCGCGCAGCTGCGCGATCTCGCGCAGCTGGATCTCTTCAACCGCGTCACCGTGTGCGATTTCCTGCTCGAGAAGGATCCGTTGTTCGCGCGCCTGACGCTCGACGGGGACGAGCTGCACCTGTATCAGCAGATCTTCGAATCGCTCAAGCCCCAGGCTCCCCGGCCCGACCTGGTGATCTACCTCCAGGCGCAGCCGGAAACGCTGTACGAGCGCGTGCGCCGGCGCGGCGTAGAATTCGAGCGACCGATCACCGCGGAGTATCTCGCCCTGCTCGCCGACAGCTACAACCGTTTCTTTTACCATTTCAGCGGAGTCCCGGTGCTGATCGTGAATTCCGAGAAGCTCGATTTCGTGAGAGAAGAGCGCGATCTCGACCTGCTGATCGAGCGCGTCGGAGCCCTGCGGGGCAACCGCGAGTTTTTCAACTGGGGAGACTAGCATGACCCGACTGACCATCAAGGCGCTCCAGAAGCAGCGCGACGATGGCGAGAAGATAGCCGTGCTTACCTGCTACGACGCGAGCTTCGCGGCGATGCTCGACGCCGCGGGTCTCGACAGCCTCCTCGTCGGAGATTCGCTCG
This sequence comes from Gammaproteobacteria bacterium, assembly GCA_041499655.1. Classification (GTDB taxonomy): domain Bacteria; phylum Pseudomonadota; class Gammaproteobacteria; order Burkholderiales; family SG8-39; genus VBDM01. The sequence goes on along the minus strand of JBGQKQ010000271.1, from coordinate 1,483 downwards.
GCATGGTGCTGCAGGGGCACGAGACCACGCTGCCGGTCACGCTCGCGGACATGGCATATCACACGCGCTGCGTGGCGCGCGGCAGCAGGCGCGCCTTCCTGGTCGCCGACATGCCCTTCGGCAGCTACCAGGAGTCGCCGCAACAGGCGTTCCGCGGCGCCGCCGAGCTGATGGCGGCGGGCGCCCAGATGGTGAAGCTCGAGGGCGGCACGGAGTTCGCGGAGACGGTGCGCTTCCTCGCGCAGCGCGGTGTTCCCGTGTGCGGCCACCTCGGACTCACGCCCCAGTCGGTACACAAGTTCGGCGGCTACCGCGTGCAGGGGAAGGGCGAGGACGCGGAGCAGAAGCTGCTCGCGGACGCGATCGAGCTCGAATCGGCGGGGGCCGAGCTGCTGGTGCTGGAGGCGATCCCGACCGGCCTCGCCGAGCGGGTCACCCGGCGGCTGCGCATTCCCACCATAGGCATAGGGGCCGGCCCCGGCTGCTCCGGCCAGGTGCTGGTGCTGCACGACATGCTCGACGTCTTCCCCGGGAAAAAAGCGCGCTTCGTGCGGAATTTCATGAAGGGTGCCTCCAGCATCGCCGACGCGGCGGAGCGCTACGTCCGCGCCGTGCGGGACGGCAGCTTTCCCGCCGAAGAGCACAGTTTCTAGTGGACATCGTCACCTCGGTCAAGGACTTGCGCGAGCGGCTGCAGCGCGAGCCCGACAACGTCTTCGTCCCGACCATGGGCAATCTGCACGCGGGCCATATCCAGTTGATGCGCCTGGCGAAGCATCGTGCCGCGTGCACCGTGGTCAGTATCTTCGTCAACCGCATCCAGTTCGGGCCGAAGGAGGATTTCGAGCGCTACCCGCGCACCCTGCAGGCCGACGCGGACATGATGAAGGACGTCGGCGTCGACGTGGTGTTCGCCCCGACCGAGACCGAGATCTACCCGGAGCCGCAGACCTTCGTGGTCGAGCCTTCCGATCTCCAGCACATTCTCGAGGGCGCGTTCCGGCCGGGGCACTTCCGCGGCGTCGCGACCGTGGTGCTGAAGCTCTTCAACATGGTTTCTCCGCACACCGCGATCTTCGGCAAGAAGGACTACCAGCAGTACGTGGTGTTGCGCGACATGGTGAAGCAGCTTGCGCTGCCCGTGGAGATCATGCCCGCCGAAACGGTGCGCGCCGAAGACGGGCTCGCGCTCAGCTCGCGCAACGGCTACCTGTCGCCGGCCGAACGGGCCGAGGCGCCGCGCCTGTATCAGTCGCTGCGAACCGCGAGGGACGAGGTGCTCGCCGGCAAGCGCGACTTCAGGCGGATCGAGTTGCAGGCGATGGCGACGCTCGCCGCGAAGGGATGGCGCCCCGATTACATCTCGGTGCGCCGGCAAGCCGATCTTCAGCCGCCCGGAAACGACGATCGCCAGCTGGTGGTGCTCGCGGCGGCCTTCCTCGGCCGCACCCGGCTCATCGACAACGTCGAGGTCGCGCTCTAG
>JBGQKQ010000270.1:0-2437 GCA_041499655.1 Gammaproteobacteria bacterium | reverse complement strand
TCCTCGTCCTGCATCGCCTTGACGAGGTCCGCATGGAACTTGTCGGTGATCGCCTTCGGGGTCCCGGCCGGCATGTAGACGCCCCACCAGTTCACGGCGACGAGGCCGGGCACCGATTCAGCGCAGGGCGGCAGGTCCGGCATGATCGGGCTGCGCTCAGCCCCGGTGACGCACAAAGCCCGCGCCCTCCCGGCCTTGATGAACTGCATCGCGGGGAGCGAATCGGAGAAGATGTACTGGATGTGGCCGGCGACGAGATCCTGCACCCCCAGGATCCCGCCCTTGTAGGGCACCTCGGTCGCCTTGACGCCGGTGAGGTTCGCGTACATGGCGCCGGCGAGATGCGAGATGCTGCCCGGACCGCTGGTGCCATAGTTGAGCTTGCCGGAGCTGGATTTCGCGTAGTCGGTCAGCTCGCGCAGAGACTTCGCCGGCACGCCGGGGTACACGATGAGGATGTTGGGGCCGGTGGCGATGAGCGAGATCGCCACGAAATCGCGCTCGACGCTGTAAGGCACCTTCGAGAGCAGCGGGTTGACCGCCGCCGGCCCGATGTTGCCGACCACGAAACTGTAGCCGTCGTTCGGCTGCTTCGCCGCGTAATCCATGCCGATGGAACCGGCCGCGCCGGGCTTGCTCTCGATGATCACGGTCTGGCCCCAGACCTCCCCGAGCTTCTGCCCGAAGACGCGCGCCATCAGGTCCGAGCTTCCCCCGGGCGGGTAGGTCACGATGAGCTTCACCGGCTTCGCCGGGTACGCCTGCGCCAGCGCGCTGCCCGCGAGCAGCGCCGATATCAATCCAAGAGCCACGCCGAACAGTCTGCGCATAGTCCCCTCCGTTGATGGTTATTTTCAAAAAGTGTACCCGCAAACCGCCGCGCCCGGGCCGACACCGGCGCGAGGCGTTAGTATTACGCCTTCGCGGCACGGCTCATCCCCTCATTTTCGTCCACCACTTCACAGGACACACGATGGCATCGACGCTTTCCGGAATAGGCGCACGCCCCGACCAGGCGCTCTCGTTCAATATGAAACTGCTGTCGCACCACGAGTTGCAGGGCTTCGGCGGCATCGGCGAAGGCATGGGCATGCAGCTCGCGAAGGACGGACGGCGGATCCTGTGGATGGCGCACGAGTCGGCGCCGAAGAACTTCACCGCGGTCGACGTCACCGATCCGAAAAACCTGAAGGTGGTGGTGCAGACCGAGCTGCCCCACGCGAAAGTGCGCTCGAATTCGCTCGACGTGGTCGGCGACGTGATGGCGGTCGCGTACCAGACGAGCGCGGTCGACATGAAGCCCGCGGGCTTCGACCTGTTCGACATCAGCACGCCCGAAGCACCGAAGCTGATCTCCCATTTCGACGCCTCGGGCAAGTACTCGCGCGGCGTGCACGCGCTGTGGTTCGTCGACGGCGAGACCATCCACATGGCCTCGGGCGCGGCCGACTTCCAGCCGACGCATCCGTCCGACGACCAGTTCTACCGCATCATCGATGTGCGCAAACCCTCCAAGCCCGTGGAAGCGGGGCGCTGGTGGCTGCCGGGCACGCGCGTCGGCGACTCGGTGCCGCCGCTCAAGCGCCATCCGAAATTCGACTCGGGCTATCGCGCGCACAACACCAACGTCTTCCCGCAGCGGCCCGACCGCGCCTACATCGGCTACATCTCGGGCGGCGCGGTGATTCTGGACATCGCCGACAAGTCTCGACCCAAGCTCGTCTCCCACTGGCACTACTCGCCGCCCTACACCGGCTTCACCCACACGGTGCTGCCGCTGTTCGGGCCCGAGCTCCTCATCGTCAGCGACGAGTGCGTCCAGACCGACGGCAAGGACTGGCCGAAGCTCGTCTGGGTGGTGGACGCGCGCATGGAAACCAACCTCGTTCCGATCAGCACCTGTCCGCTGCCGCCGGTGCAGACCTTCGCCAGCAACGGCGGGCGCTTCGGCGCCCACAACCTGCACGAGAACCTGCCCGTGCCGGGCTCGTGGCGCTCGGAGAGCATCATCGTCGGGACCTTTTTCGGCGGAGGCGTGCGCGCCTTCGACGTGAGCAATCCCTATCGGCCCGAGGAGATCGCCTATTACGTGCCGCCCGCCCCCAGGCTCTCCAAGGCCGGATCGATCCAGCTGAACGACGTCTACGTCGACGACCGCGGGCTGGTGTTTACTGTCGACCGTTTCGCCGGCGGCCTGTACGCCCTCGAAATGACCGTTTGATGCCGGCTCAGGCGCGCGACGTACTCGCGGGGAAGCTGCCGGTCAGCCTGATCACCGGATTCCTGGGCAGCGGAAAGACCACGCTGCTCAAGCGCCTGCTGCGCGACCCGGGAATGAACCGGGCGGCGGTCATCATCAACGAGTTCGGCGAGGTCGGCATCGACCACGAGCTGGTCGCGAACTCGTCCGAGTCGATGACGCTGTTGTCGAACGGGT
>JBGQKQ010000269.1:0-2443 GCA_041499655.1 Gammaproteobacteria bacterium | reverse complement strand
TTCAACGTGTACGGTCCCAACGAATGGCACAAGGGCCGGATGGCCTCGGTGGCCTGGCACTTCTTCAACCAGTACCAGGCCGAGGGGCGGGTGCGGCCCTTCGCCGGATCCGGCGGCTACGCCGACGGCGAGCAGCGCCGCGATTTCATTTCGGTGGAGGACGTGAGTCGGATCAACCTGCATTTTCTCGACCACCCCGAGAAGTCGGGCATTTTCAACGTGGGAACGGGCCGGGCGCAGAGCTTCAACGACGTGGCGCTCGCCACGATCAACTGCTGCCGCAAGGCCAGGGGCGAGCAGCCGGTCACGCTCGACGAAGCGCGCGGGCAGCACCTGATCGACTACGCGCCTTTCCCGGATGCGCTGAAGGGCAAGTACCAGAACTTCACGCAGGCCGACGTCGGCGCTTTGCGGCGCGCGGGCTATTCCGCGCCCCTGCTCACGGTGGAGGAGGGCGTCGGCCGCTACTGCCGTTCGCTCCTCGACGAGAGCCGTAACGAAAAACCGGGGGCCGGCGGCTGATCTTTCCGCTTCATGGGAATATCATAAGAGCATGGATCGCAATCCCCAGCTCACCTACAAGACGATCGAGGACACGGTCGGCGACACGCCGCTTGTCAGGCTGAAGCGCCTGCCGGGCAAGACCTCCAACATCGTCCTGCTGAAGCTCGAGGGCGACAATCCGGCGGGCTCGGTGAAGGACCGCCCCGCGCTGTCGATGATCGTACGCGCGGAAAAGCGCGGGACGATCAAGCCGGGCGACGCCCTGATCGAGGCGACCAGCGGCAATACGGGCATCGCGCTGGCAATGGCGGCGGCGATCCGCGGCTACCACATGGTGCTGATCATGCCCGAGCATCTTTCGGCCGAGCGGCGCCAGACCATGCGCGCCTTCGGCGCCGAGATCATCCTCACGCCCAAGTCGGGCGGCATGGAGGCCGCGCGCGACCTCGCCGAGAAGATGCAGCGCGAGGGCAAGGGGCGCATCCTCGACCAGTTCGCCAATCCCGACAACCCGCTGTCGCACTACGAGAGCACCGGGCCCGAGATCTGGCGCGAGACCAAGGGCACGCTCACGCACTTCGTCAGCAGCATGGGCACCACCGGGACCATCATGGGCTGCTCGCGCTTCTTCAAGGAGAAGAACGCCAAGGTCCAGATCGTCGGCTGCCAGCCCGAAGAGGGATCCCAGATTCCCGGCATCCGCAAGTGGCCCGAGGCCTACCTGCCGAAGGTCTACGACAAGTCGCGCGTTGACCGGCTGGAATACGTGAGCCAGGCCGACGCGGAGGACATGGCGCGCCGCATGGCGCGCGAGGAAGGCATCTTCGCGGGCATCTCGTCCGGGGGTGCGCTCGCCGTCGCCCTGCGGATATCGCGCGAGCTCGAGAACGCGACCATCGTGTCGATCGTCTGCGATCGCGGCGATCGCTATCTTTCCACGGGCGTGTTTCCGGACTGAAAATCGGCGGCGCGAGCCGCTCCGAATGACGCCGATCCTCGCATTCGACATCGAGACGGTGCCGGACGTCGCCGGCCTGCGCCTGCTGCACGGCATCGATCCGCAGGCGTCCGACCGCGACGTGGCGGAATTCGCGTTCCGCGAACGGCGCGCGCGAGCGGGCCACGATTTCCTGCCCCTGCATCAGCACCGCGTGGTCGCGATCGCCTGCGCCCTGCGCGACGAGGATTCGTTCCGCTGCTGGTCCTTGGGGAGCGCCGGGGAGAGCGAAGCCGGGCTGCTCCGCCGCTTCTTCGACGGCATCGAGAAGTACACCCCGCAACTGGTGTCGTGGAACGGCGGAGGCTTCGACCTCCCCGTGCTGCAGTACCGCAGCCTGATCCACGGGGTGAGCGCGCCGCGCTACTGGGAACAGGGCGACGAAGACCGGGATTTCCGCTACAACAACTACATCGCCCGCTACCACATGCGGCACCTGGACCTGATGGATGTCCTGTCGCTCTACCAGAACCGGGGACAGGCACCGCTCGACGAGATGGCGCGCCTGGTCGGGTTTCCAGGAAAACTCGGAATGGACGGCTCGAAGGTCTGGGAAGCGTACCAGGCCGGTGAGATCGAGAGCATCCGGAACTATTGCGCGACCGATGCCGCGAACACCTACCTGCTGTTTCAGCGCTTCCAGCTGATCCGCGGCCATTGCGACGAGGGGCAGTACCGCAAGGAGCTTCAGCTGGTCCGCGAGACGCTCGAAAAATCGGGCGAGGAGTACTGGCGCGAGTTCGTCGGGCGCTGGAGCCAGTAGCCTGGCGCGGCATGCCGATCGCACGCATCGAGTCCCTCGACCGGGAAGGGCGCGGCGTCGCGCACGTCGACGGCAAGACGATATTCGTCGACGGCGCGGTCACCGGGGAAGAGGTCGAGTACGCGTCCTACCGGAAGAAACCCGCGTGGGAGGCCGCGCAGGTCCTGCGCATCCAGGGG
>JBGQKQ010000268.1:0-2444 GCA_041499655.1 Gammaproteobacteria bacterium | reverse complement strand
CGCCGAGCCAACCGAACGGGTACACGCGCTCGTAGCTCCGGATCGCCGCGGCCGGAACGCTCTTTCGGGAAACGCCGTGGAAGCCGTCGCAGCCGGCGATGAAATCGCACTCGACCTCGCGATCGCGGCCGTCGGCCTGAAAACGGACGCGGGGACGCGCCGTGTCGAAGCCGTGCAGGCTCACGTCGTCGGCTTCGTACACGGTCTTGGCGTCCGTGGCGGCGCGCGCATCCATCAGGTCCTTCGTCACCTCGGTCTGCCCGTAGACCACCACCTTCCTTCCCCCGGTGAGCCCGGAGAGATCGATGCGGTGTCGCACGCCTCCGAAGAGGATGTCGAAGCCCTCGTGGACCAGCCCTTCCCGCCGCAAGCGGGCGCCCACGCCGGCGCGGTCGAGCATCTCGACCATGCCCTGCTCCAGAACCCCGGCGCGGATGCGGCTGAGCACGTACTCGCGGCTGCGACGCTCGATGACGATGGTGTCGATCCCGGCGAGATGCAGCAATTGCCCGAGCAGAAGGCCGGACGGACCCGAGCCGATGATGGCGACTTGCGCGCGCATGAGGTTTTCTCCTTGATCCGACGTTCTATTGCCCCGGAGCATGCGCCTTGAGCAGCGCCGCGATCTCCGCCGCGACCGCGGGCCGGAGCGTTCCCTTGGCGATCGCGAGGGGAATCGTCCGCAGGCTGAGCAGCCGGTAGAGGTCGAGCGCCTCCGGCGCGGTTCGCGCGAGCGCATCGAGGTGCCTGCGTATCGTTCCCACGTCGCCGCGCGCGATCACGCTGCCCAAGGCGCCCGCTGCGCCGAGCTTCTCGGCATTGTCCACCGAGCCGCGCAGGAGCGGCAGCAAAGCGCGCATTGCATCGCCCTCGGTGATGCCGATTTTCTTCCACAGCGCGACGGTCTCCGCGATGAGCGCGACGATGAAAGCTCCGGAGAAGTTGGCCGCAGCGTGATAGAGGGCACGGCCGCCGTCGGGCAGCTTGAGGGGCCGTGCGCCGATCGCCCGCGCCAGCCGCCCGAGTTCCCCTGCAAGAGGCTCCGTTCCCGCGACCGCGACGGCGCATCCGCGCATGTCGAAGGATTTCCCGGGCTCGCCGAACATGCGCAGCGGATGAAAACCGCCGACCCGCGCGCCTTCCGCGGCCGGCTTGCGGAGCAGATCGAGGTCGCCTGCGCCGCTGCAATGCACGCAGGCCGCGCCCGCGCGCCAGCGAATGCCGGAGGCGACCGTCTCGATCGCATCGTCCGGCACGGTGAGAAAGACCAGATCGGCGCGATCCGCGGTTTCCTGAGGCGAGGACACGCGCGATCCGGGAACGCGGCGTGCGAGCCTGCGCGCGGAGGCCGCGCTGCGGCCGGCGACCGCGACGACATTACGGCCCGCGCGCGCGAAGTTCAGCGCGAGTCCCGTGCCGACTCGTCCCGCGCCGATGATTCCAAGCTTGAGCTTTTTCCCCGGCATTTGTTTCCAATTGTACGGCGCTGTCGCCCCAAGGCGACAAACCGGCACTGGAGTCAACCCCTGCGTTGAACCCGCGTTACTGAGTCATGTCCATAGCAACGGGCATTCCCTTTATATCTCAGGAGTCACACATGAAAAAGCTGATCGCAGTTCTGATGGTTGCCACTTTCGCCGGCGCGGCGCTTCCCGTTTCCGCGCAGACGTCGACCACGCCCGCGCCCGCCGCCACCGCTCCCGCGGCTCCGGCCACGTCCGCGAAGTCGAAGGAACATAAGCGCCAGAACAAGAAGCACAAGGAGAACAAGAGCAAGACTGAACCGAAGAGCTAAGAGAGGCACGCGGCCTTCGGGCCGGCTAAGTGCCGTAGCAGCACAGGAAAGGCGGGGCTTCCCGCCTTTCTTTTTTTGTAGAGGCTACAATCGCAGCCGCGCTTGAATTCCCCACCTTCGGCCCCATTCTTGCGCTACCCCGCTGACACGGAGTCGGAACCATGAAACGCATCGTTCTCTTTATCGCCACCAACCTCGCCGTGGTCGTGCTGCTTTCGATCGTCGCGAGCCTGCTCGGCGTCGACCGCTACCTCACGCAGAACGGCCTGAACCTGGAGTCGCTGCTCTGGTTTTCGCTCCTGATGGGATTTGGCGGTGCGTTCATCTCGCTCCTCATGTCCAAGCAAATCGCGCTCTGGTCCACCGGCGCGCACGTCATCACCTCGCCCGAAGGCGCGCACGAGCGCTGGCTGGTCGACACCGTGCACCGGCTGGCCGACAAGGCCAACATCGGCAGGCCGGACGTGGCGGTCTACGAAGGCGAGCCGAACGCCTTTGCCACGGGAGCGTTCAAGAATTCCGCATTGGTGGCGGTATCGACCGGGCTGCTCGAATCGATGAGCCGCGAGGAAGTCGAGGCGGTGCTCGGCCACGAGATCACCCACGTCTCCAACGGCGACATGGTGACCCTCACGCTCATCCAGGGCGT
>JBGQKQ010000267.1:0-2549 GCA_041499655.1 Gammaproteobacteria bacterium | reverse complement strand
TTTTCGTGAGGCGCTCGGCTTCGATCAGCACCTTCTCCGCGACGCGTGCCGGGATCACGATGACGCCGTCCACGTCCGCGAGCACGAAATCTCCCGGCCGCACTTTTACGCGCCGTGAGGTCGCGCCGGGCATCTCGACCGGCACCTGCCATGCGGTCACTTTCCAGCGCCCGATCGACTGCACCGGCGTTCGGTAGCGGGCGTAGACCGGAAACCGCTGCTTCGCGATCCAGTCGATGTCGCGGATGCCGCCGTCGACGAGCGCCCCCGAGCAGCCGCGGCGCTTCATGCCGAGCGCGATCAACTCGCCGAAGAAGCACACACCCCGGCCTTCGCCCGACCACACCGTGACCTCGCCCGGGCCCACGCGATCCACGGCTTTCATCTTGCGCGGATCGCCGCCTGCGGCGTAGCGCGTCATCTTGCCGCGGAGGGTGTAGGCCCAGCCGCCCATCCTGCCCGCCGCAGACGGATACGGGGCGAACCCGGGCGCGATCCCCTGGTCCGGGAGTCCGAGCACGTCGAGCACGTCGGCCACGGTCGCGGTGTCCACTTTGAGGTAACGCTTGCGGATTGCTTCGCGAGTCCGGGAATCAAGTGCCATAGCGCACCGGTGAATTGAACTGGCGGAACGCGGCGAGGGCGCTGTAGCAGGCGAGCATCGCCGTCTTGGGGTTGTCGGGCGAAGGCACGCTCTCGAAGCGCAGGTCGATCGTGCCGGTCGCGCCCCTGATGGTGATGAAGTGGGTGTTGAACCTGAGCGCCGGGTCCGCCACTACTTTCAGGCGCGTGCGGTCGAAGCCGATGCCGGCGAGGGACAGCACCGCGGCGATGTTCACGTTCGCGGGGAAATGCGGCACGCCCTCGCGCGCGCTGCCCTCGAACAGCGTCACCGGGGCTTCGAGGCGGTCGAGATCGATTTTCATGCGCTCGACGTAGGGGATGCCCTTCCATGCCGCGGGCGGCTTGGTGACGGCGATGCTCACTTCGTCCACGCCCGCCGCGCAGGCCGCCTTGAGCGCATCGAGCCCGCCGATCCCGCCCGAGGGTACGTAGAGCGGCGCCCGATTCTCTTTCGCGGCGCGCTCGAGGCGCCCGCGCAGCGTGTCGTCGCAGAGAGCGCCGCCGGAGAGCACGATGACGGCGATGCCGTTCGAAAGCAGCGTCTCGGCCTGTTCGCGCACGGCGTCGTGCGAGGCCGCTTCAATGACGACTTCGGGCCGCGTCTCGATCAGCTTCTTCACGCCGATGACAAACGGCACGGCGAACTCGCGGGCCAGGGCCTTGCCGCGTGAAGCCTCGCTGCGCCCGGCTATCGCGACGATCTCCGCGTTCTCCATCTCGCCCCGGCGCGCGTGTTCCAGGAACAGCCTCGCGATGACGCCGCCGCCGAGGAGCGCGACTCGCATCTCAACTCACCCGTGCTTTTCGCTTCAGGAGCCGCTCGCGCACTTTCTGCACATCGACGATGAAACGCTCGTGCGAGCCGTGCGCGACCTCGTCCGCGCCGGCGGAGACCGCCGCCTCGAAGGTGACGCGGCGGCCATCGACCCGGATCAGCTTCAGCGACACGGTGACCGCTTCGCCGAGAAGCGCCGGTCCCACGTGCTCCCAGTTGACCTTGGTGCCGACCGAATCCTCGCCCGGGTCGAGGTGTCCGAGCAGGAAGTCCCTGCACGTGTACTCGACGTCGCTGATGATGCGCGGGGTCGCGTAGACGCGGCAGTCCTCTCCCATGAATGCGATCACCCGCGAGTCGTCGACGACGAGATTCCTGGTGTGAGCGAGACCGGGTTTCAGGCTGGGCTTCATGGTTCTCCTAGGCAGGGCGCTTGCGATCCTCGCGGATCATATCGGAGCCGCGCTCGGCGATCATCAGGGTCGGCGAATTGGTGTTGCCCGAGATGATCGTCGGCATGATCGAGGCGTCGACCACGCGCAAGGCTCCGACGCCGCGCACGCGCAGCCGCGCGTCGACCACCGCGCCGGGGTCGGAATCCGGGCCCATCTTGCAGGTGCCGACGGGATGAAAGATGGTGGTGCCGATGTCGCCGGCGGCGCGGGCCAGCTCCTCGTCCGACTGGAATTTCGGGCCGGGGAGGAATTCGTCGGGCTGGTATTTCGCGAGGGCGGGCCTGCGCGCGATACCGCGGGTGAGCTTGAGCGATTGCGCGGCGATCTTCCGGTCGATTTCGGTCGAGAGGTAGTTGGGCCGGATCGCCGGCCCTGCGTGCGGGTCGGAGGAGCGGATGCGCACGCTGCCGCGGCTCGTCGGCCGCAGGTTGGCGACCGAGGCGGTGAACGCGGGGAAGGGATGCAGCGGGTCGCCGAACTTGTCCAAGGACAGCGGCTGGACGTGGTACTCGAGGTTGGCGGTGCGCTGTGACCGATCGGAGCGCGTGAATCCGCCGAGCTGCGAAGGCGCCATGGTGAGCGGCCCGGTGCGAAAGAAGAGATATTCCAGGCCCATCGAGATTTTCCCGGTGAGCGTGTTCGCCCACTCGTTCAGGGTGCGCACGTTCTTCACTCTGAAAGCCATGCGCAGCTGC
>JBGQKQ010000266.1:0-2553 GCA_041499655.1 Gammaproteobacteria bacterium | reverse complement strand
CTGCTCCGGCGCAGCCGTCGCGTGCTGGCGGAAGCCGAATCGCTCGGCGAACGCGCTCGCTCGCTCAAGACCGGGCAGACAGGAATACTCCGGGTCGGCGCTACACCGCAGGTGATCGAGAATTTGCTCGCGGATTTCCTGACTCGGTACCGAGGTCGCCACCCCGGGGTGGAGGTCCATCTCGTGGAGGACGGCGGCACCCGGCTTCCCGGCCGCCTCGAGCGCGGCGACGTTCACCTGGTGCTCGCCTCGACCGATGCGCCCTTTCAAGTCCGGCTGCTCTATCCCATGCACGTGCTCGCGGTGCTGTCACCCGAACGCCGGTTGGGTCGGCGTGCCACGCTGGAAATCGCCGAGCTGGCCGATGAGCCTCTGTTGCTGTTGCGCCGCGATTTTGCATCGCGCGAGTGGTTCGATGCCGCCTGTCAGACTGCGCACGTCCGGCCGCGCGTGCTCCTGGAAAGCGCGGCCCCTCACACGCTCTTTGCACTGGCCGCGACCGATTACGGGATCGCGATCGTTCCCTCGAACGCACAAGTGCCCCGAGGCACGGTCCGCGCCGTGCCGCTGGTTCACCGCGGAGCATCGATCGGGAGATGGGCGACCGTCTGCTGGGATCCGCAGCGGTTCCTGGCCCCCTACGCGGAACAGTTCGTCGAGGAGATCGTGGCCCATTGCCGCCGCGACTATCCGGGCCGCGCTCTCATCAGGCGCGCGCCGGCGTTACCCCGTCCGAAGGATCGGACTGCCTAGCGCGCTTTGCGGCCCTGGCGCGGCATCGCTCCCGCGGCCTCGATCTCGCGCATCGACTCGCGTGTAAACTCCGCGCTGGGCGCGTCGCCGCCGATCACGAACATCAGGATCGAGGCCTTGTTCCTGGGTCCCTTGGTCACGTTCATGAAGCGCCGCGAGGCGCCGGGCGGGAAGGAGATGAGATCGAGCGGCTTCAGGTCGACGTGCTCGAGGCGGCCTTTCGCGTTCTCCCAGCTCGCGCGCCAGGTGCCGGTCATGCAGATGAAGGTCTCGTTGGTGTCGTGGTTGTGCAGCATCGGGCCCTTGCCCGGCACCGCCTTGCAGTAGCCGAGATTGAAGCCCTCGGAGATTTTGATCGCGGCCAGGCGCGCGGCGATGTCGCCGACCGGCGATTGCTTGCCGTTCGCCTCGACCTTGGGCGGCTGAAAGCCGATGACGTTGTAGAGGATGCGCTCGCAGCCGGGCATCTTCGAATCGGGCAGCCCGCCGTCCGAGCCTTTCAGCTTCGAGAAACGCGCGACGCGCTTCATCATCGTCTTCCGGGAAATGCCGCGGCGCGGCAGCGTCTCGTGGAACTCCATGGGGTCCTCCTTGCTCGCGGGACTATGCTTCATAATACCTACGGAGGAGGAGCGATGAAAGCACCGCGCTTCGCGTACGCGAGGCCGGCGAGCGTCTCCGAGGCGCTCGCCCTGCTCGACAAGCACAAGGATGACGCGCGCGTGCTCGCGGGCGGACAAAGTCTCGTGCCGATGCTGAACTTCCGCGTCGCCTCTCCGAAGGTCCTGGTCGACATCAACCGCATCGCCGCGCTCGCCGGCATCAAGGTGACGAAGAGCCATGTGCGCATCGGCGCGCTCACCCGCCACGCGGACCTGGAGCGCTCGGCCGACATCGCGAAGCACCTGCCGCTCGTCGCAGCCGCCATGCCGCACGTCGCGCACCCCGCGATCCGCAACCGCGGCACCTTCGGCGGAAGCTGCGCCCTCGCCGATCCCGCCGCCGAGCTGCCCGCGTGCGCGCTCGCGCTCGGCGCCACCTTCGTCGTCGCCGGGAAAAAAGGCGAGCGCCGCATCGCGGCCGGGGATTTCTTCAAAGGCCTCTACGTCACCGCGCTCAAGGGCACCGAACTGCTCCTCGCGGCGGAATTTCCCCTGCCGAAACCGGGCTACGCCTCGGCCTTCGGCGAGCTCGCGCGCCGGCACGGCGACTACGCCATGGTGGGCGTTGCAATGCACGGCTCGACCCAAGGCGGGAAGTTTTCCGACTTGCGCGTTGCATTCTTCGGCGTCGGCGACCGGCCCGAGCTCGCGGCGCACTTCGCGCGCGCCCTCGAAGGACAGCCGGCGGCGGCGAAGTCCGTCGATGCGGCGCTGCCGAAGCTCGACGCCGACCTCGCCCCGCGCGCAGACCTGTACTCCACGGCGGCGACCAAGCTGCACCTCGCCAAGGTGCTCGCGGGACGCGTGCTCAAGCAGTTGATCGCATGAACGCTGCCCTCGAAACGGTGGAGATCACCCTGACCGTCAACGGCGAGCGGGTGAAGCGCACGGTGCCCGCGCGGCTCAACCTCGCCGACTTCCTCAGGAACGAACTGGAGCTCACCGGCACCCACGTCGGCTGCGAGCACGGCGTGTGCGGCGCCTGCACGGTGCGCGTCGACGGCGAGATCGTGCGCGGCTGCCTGATGCTTGCCGTGCAGACCGATGGCTGCCGGGTCGAGACGATCGAAGGCCTGTCGGATTCCGGCGAGCTCGCCGATCTGCAGCGTGCATTCCACGAGCGTAACGCGCTGCAATG
>JBGQKQ010000265.1:0-2557 GCA_041499655.1 Gammaproteobacteria bacterium | reverse complement strand
GCTCGAAACCCGCGAGCCTCGGGCCTCCCGGATGCACGCAAACGATCTCCTCGTCCTCGGCCCATACTTCCATCATGGCCTCGAGATCGGCCGTTTCGAGCGCTTCATAGAAAGCGGCCTCCGCATCCTGCGGCGTCGGAAAGGTGCTTTTCTTCACGGGGAGCGGCTCCGGAGCCGCGTAGCGTAGCCGAAAAGGAGCGCAGCCGCCAACGTGCCCCAAGACGCTCAGCGCGAAGGCCGCTCGAAGCCGATGGCCCCCTCGCACCAGCGGGCGACACGCAGGAGCCGGCCGTCGTCGTGGGCGGGCCCGGCGAGCTGGATCCCGTAGGGCAGACCGGCGTCGGAGAGCCCGGTGGGGAGCGTGACAGCGGGAGATCCCACCAGGGTCCAGAGCGTGCAGAAACTCGGGTCGCCGGTGATATCGAGCCGCGCGGGAGCCGGGCCCGGTGCCGGAAGCGACGCGATCGCATCGCAATCCGAAAACAGGTCGAGGGCGATCCCGGCGAGCACCGCGCGCCTGGCTAGCGCGGCACGGTATTCGTCGTGCGACATGGCCAGCCCCTCGTCGATCGCCGCATTCAGCGCCGCGCTCATGATGCGCCTGTGCACGGCCTGTCGGGGCGCGTGCTCGCGAGCGCCCTCGTAAAGCATGATCGTGCGATGCACGCGTTTCGCGTCCTCGTATTCGTCGGGGAGGTCGAGGGCCTTCACCTCGGTTCCTGCGGCGGCGAGCCGGCCCAGGGTCGCCTGCAGCTGCTCCGCCGCACCCCGCTCCGCCGAGTTCCAGGGAAAGCGCGGAAGAACCGCGATCTTCGGGGGCCGCGACAGCGCCTCGATGTCCGCGGTCAAGGTGCCGGAATCGGCGACACAGGCAGTGAAGTAGGCTGCGTCGGCGACCGAGCGCGCGAACACGCCCACTTGGTCGAGCGTTTCGGAAAAAGGCAGCACACCCTGTATCGGCAGGGTGTCCGGAGTCGGCTTGAAACCGACGACGCCGCAGAACGCCGCCGGGCGGATCACCGAGCCGTTGGTCTGCGTGCCCACCGCGACGGGAACATGGCCCGCCGCCACCGCCGCCGCCGAGCCCGACGAGGAACCGCCGGGCGTGTGCCTCGGGTTCCAGGGATTGCGCGTCTCCGCCGGGTGCATGAAGGCAAATTCAGCGGTCGCGGTCTTTCCGAGCGCGTAGCCGCCTGCCGCGACGATCCGTTCGACCAGCCGGGCATTCCTGCTGGGTCGGTTCCCCACGAATACTGGCGACCCCATCTCCGTGGGCAGGTCGTCGGTATCGAAAATATCCTTCACACCCACCGGAATGCCGTGCAGCGGGCCATGCGCGTCCCTGACGTCGCGCGTCGCGGCGATCCCTCGGGCGCGGTCCTCGTCGAGCGCGACCCATGCCTTGACTATCGCTTCGTCAGCGTGAACGCGCGCGAGGCATGAGTCGCAATAGGCCCGCGCCGTCAGCGTTCCGTCGGCGAGAGCCTCGACCGTCGCTTTCAGTTCCTCCGCCGGAGCGGGCTTCGCAGCCGAAGTGCCGAAGGACATCGCGCGGGCCTAGCGGCGCCGCTTCGCCCAGGCTTCGGGATTGAGGAGGCTGGGCGGGCGCTTGCCCGCGAGGGCCGCGGTCAGATTCTTCACCGCGAGCAGGTTCATCTTCATGCGCGTGGCGAGCGTCGCGCTCCCGATGTGCGGAATGAGGGCGACGTTGTCCAGCCCGAGCAAGCCCGGATTGAACTTCGGCTCGCCTTCGAACACATCCAGGCCGGCCGCGGCGATGCGCTTCTCCTTCAACGCCTGCACCAGCGCCGCGTCGTCGATGATGCCACCCCGCGCCGCGTTGACGAGAACGGCGGTGGGCTTCATCAGCGAGAGCTCCCGCGACCCGATGAGATGGTGCGCCTCCTTCGAGTACGGAAGGTTGAGGCTGATGAAGTCCGATTCCTTGAGCAGCTTGTCCATGGTCACATACTTCGCGCCCAACTCGCGCTCGACCGCCTTCGGCGCGCGACTGCGGTTGTGATACAGCACGCGCATCGAAAAGCCCTTTGCGCGCCGCGCGATGGCCTGGCCGATGCGGCCCATGCCGACGATCCCCAGGGTCGCGTGGTGCACGTCCTGGCCGAGGAGCCGGTCGTACTTCCAGCCCTGGATCCAGTTGCCTCCGCGCAGCCAGCGCTCGGCCTCGGTGATGCGGCGCGCCGCCGCCATGATCAGCGCCCAGGTCGTGTCCGCGGTGGTGTCGTCGAGCACCTCCGGGGTGTTCGTGGCGAGAATGCCCCGCTCGCTGCACGCCGCGAGGTCGATGTTGTTGTAGCCGACCGCGACGTTGCATACGGCCCTGAGTCGCGGAGCCGCGTCGACGATCGCGGCGTCGAATCGATCGGAGCCCGTCGAGAGTACCCCGTCCTTGTCGGCGAGCCGGCGCTTCATCTCATCGCCGACCAGAGGCATGTCGTCCTTCTGGTTGTCCTCGACGTCGAAGCGCTCGCGCAGCTTGGCGATGACGTCTTCGAAAGTGGCGCGGGTGACGAGAATTTTTTGCTTCACCTTGTCT
>JBGQKQ010000264.1:0-2561 GCA_041499655.1 Gammaproteobacteria bacterium | reverse complement strand
GTGGGTGAACGGGGTGCTCAAGCAGAATTTCAACACCAGCGACATGGCGCACAACATCCCGCGCTGCATCGAGTGGGTGTCCTCGATCCACGCGCTCGAGCCCGGCGATGTGCTCGCCACCGGCACCAATCACCGCGGCCTCTCCGCGTTCCAGGACGGCGACCGGATCGAGCTCGAGGTCGAGAGCGTCGGGCGCCTTCGCGTGAAGGTGCGCGACAAGCTCAAGCGCACCTGGGCGCGCGACACGCGCCTGGAGCACGAGCAGAAGGGATTGCCGGGGCGCACGCCGCAACTCTCCGGCAAGTACGCGAAAGGTCCGGCCTAGAACTTTTTCTCCTGGAGACATCACACTCATGGCAAGCAAGAACAGACCCCTCGTCATCGCCCTCGAGGAGCATTACTGGGACGCCGAGGTCTCGAAGCATTTCGAAAGCGGCGAAGCCCGCAATCCGGAGCTGCTCAAACGGCTCGGTGACCTGGGCGCGCTGCGCATCAAGGAGATGGACGAGGCCGGCATCGACATGCAGGTGCTGTCGCACGCCGCGCCCTCGACGCAGCGCATCGACGCGGCGACCGCCATCCCGCTCGCCCGGCGGGCGAACGACCGGCTGCACGAAACGGTCCGCGCCCACCCGGACCGCTTCGCCGGTTTCGCCGCGCTGCCCACGGCCGACCCCAAGGCGGCGGCCGACGAGCTCGAGCGCACGGTCGACAAGCTCGGCTTCAAAGGCGCAATGGTGCACGGACCCACGAACGGGGTGTTCTTCGACGACAAGCGCTTCTGGCCGATCTTCGAGCGCGCCCAAGCGCTCGACGTGCCCCTCTATCTTCACCCGTCGCTGCCGATGAAAGCGGTCGTCGACGCCTACTACAAGGATTACCTCGACAAGTACCCGCAGTTGCAGGCCGCTGCCTGGGGCTACACGGTCGAGACCGCGACCCAGGGCGTACGCATGGTGCTTTCGGGCGTGTTCGAAAAGTATCCGGGACTGAAGATCATCCTGGGCCACCTCGGCGAGTCGCTGCCCTTTTCGGCCTGGCGCATCGACATGTGCCTGTCGCGAAGCGGCCAGCCGAGCCACTTTCGCGAGACTTTCAACCGGCACTTCTGGATCACCACCAGCGGCAACTTCTGCACGCCGGCGCTGATGTGCTGCATCATGGAAATGGGCGTCGACCGGATTCTGTTCTCGGTGGACTACCCCTTCGTGCCCAACCCGCCGGGAACGAAGTGGATGGAGGATCTGCCGCTGGGTCTGGAGGACCGGAGGAAGATCCTCTCGGGCAACTGCAAGCGGCTGCTGAGGATGTAGCCGAAACAAACGCGCGCGCGGGCAAGGGGGCCCGCCCGGCGCGCGTCCCTACGGCACGATCGTCAGCGCGTTGGCGGCGACCGCGAATTCCATGATGTGCAGGTCCCCGATCAGCGCCACCGCTCCGGCGACGGCTTCGGCCGCGCCGGCGGGCAACGCAAAGGGGGCGAGCACGCCCAGAACAATCGCGATCGGCAAACTGAATTTGGTCTTCATGACCTTCCGTACAGCAAGCTCCGTGCCGCTCCCGAGTGGGAGCACCCACTAGCAAAGATTACTTATCTAAAACAGAAGATTAGATTGGGAACTCGGGCGCGCCTAGCCGTACCCGGCGCGCACCATGAGGGAACATGGTGCACCGCAATGCACCATGTTTTGCTTACGGAATGCTGAACCGAACTCAGCCCTGCCTACTTCTTGTTCAGCTCTTTCCAGGGATCTTTCACCGCGGTGCCGACGGTTTCCAGCTCCACGTTGGCGAGCTTGCCGCCGACCCGGCGTACCTCGCGCAGGTACTCGTTCTGCACGATATCGCGCGTTGCAGGATCGACCGAGATCGGCCCGCGCGGGCTGTTCGGGTCCTTGAAATTCTTCAGGAGCTCCATGGTGCGATCCGGATCGAGCTTGCCGTTCTGCTCCTTGATTGCGTACATGATGGCCGCCATGCCGTCGTAACCGCCTACCGCGACGAAGTTGGGCGTCTCGTTCGCACCGTAGTCCCGCTTCCATGCGGCGACGAAAGCCTGGTTCGCGGGGCGCGTCGCGGCAGCGGAGTAGTGGTGCACGGTGAGCACGCCCAGAGCGGCGTCGCCCATGTTCTCGAGCTCCTCGTCGGTGGTGACGTCGCCCGAACCGATCAGCTTGACGCCGGACTTGGCGAGGCCGAGGTCGCCGAAGGCCTTCAGCACCGCGGTCGCGGTCTTGCCCGCCGGGATGAACACCGCGAGCGCATCGGGCTTGGCGTCCTTCACCCGCTGCATATAGGGGACGAAGTCGGGGTTCACCAGCGGCACGCGCACGGTTCCGGCGACTTCTCCGCCGGACTCCTTGGTCGCCCTGACGATGGCGTCCTCGCAGTCGTGCCCGGGCCCGAAGTCGCTCACCATCGTGTACACCCTCTTGAACTTCTTCCCCGCCCATTGACCAAGGGGATAGCAGGACTGCCACAGGGTGAACGACAGCCGCACGATGTAGGGCGAGCGCGTGGTGATCACCGAGGTGCCGGCGTTCATGATCACGAACGGCACC
>JBGQKQ010000263.1:0-2591 GCA_041499655.1 Gammaproteobacteria bacterium | reverse complement strand
CGGGACCGCGGGGTCTATAATCCCTCGACGACTTGCGGCGGGAGGACAGATCCCGGGGCCAGGAAATGCAAAAAGTGATGCGCGTGCACAGTATCAAATCCAGGCTGATACTCGGCGCCATCCTGATATCGCTCCTGGTCGTGTTCATCGCGGCCTTGGCCGTCGAGGAACAGCTGAAAACCGCCGAAGCCGCGGCCAGGCTCGAAGCCGAGCACCTTGCGACCACCCTGGCCTACAGCAGCGTCACCCGGCTGAAGGACAGGAAGGCCCTGCAGAATTATGTCGACGGCCTGCACCTCATCTACCACCGCGACACCACCGTCGTCGGTCTCAACAAGACCCGGATCGCGGATTCGGACGTGGGCGACGTCAGCAACGTCTATGACCACGACGAGGGCAACGAGGTCGGTCAGACGCTCAAGGACGGCAAGCCGAGGCACTTCATCGAAGTCAGCCCGTTGTTCCCTTCGGGGACGAAGCAGATCGTGGTTCCCATCCGGGAGGAGCAGGCAGCGGGGAACGGTTCCATCCTCGGTGCGATCATCCTGGAATACACCCCGATCTACGACGAGCTCCTCGAGCTCGCCAAGGCAAAGATCCGCCTGATCGTCGCCTCGGCCGCCGCTTGCGTCGCGCTGGCCCTGCTCGTCAGCCTGATCGTCGCGGGGCGCATCGCAAGACCCCTGACCGCGCTCACCCGCGCCGCGGCGGACCTGGCCTCGGGGAAATTCGACACCAAGGTGGAGGCGGGCCGCCCGGACGAGATCGGCGCGCTCGCCAGGGCATTCAACGAAATGGCCGCCGGATTGAAGGAGTCCCAGGACAGCCTGCTGGCCCACGGCCGCGAGCTCGAATCGAAGGTCGCGGCACGCACGGCCGAGCTCTCCGAGCGCAACCGGGAAATCACGCTGTTCAGCAGGATCAACGACTTTCTCCAGGCGAGCGATACCGAGGCCGAGGTCTACTCGGTGATCTCCAGGACCGCAACGCAGCTGTTTCCCGAGGACTCCGGGGCGCTGTTCGTCATCAGTCCTTCGCGCAACATGGTGGAGGCGAGCGCGACCTGGGGCGCGACGCCCCCCGCCAACGTCGTCTTCCCTCCCAACGATTGCTGGGCGCTCCGGCGCGGGCAGGGGCATCTCGTCCTGGGCAACGAGGTGCGCTGCCGGCACGTTGCCGACGACCCCCGCATGTACGCCTGCCTGCCGCTGATGGCGCAGGGGGAGACCCTGGGCATATTGCATGTCGCGAACGGCCCGTCGGGCCGCGGCAAGGCCGACGAAGACCGCATGACGGAGAAATTCAGGCTGGCCAAGAATTTCGCCGAGAATATCGGGCTCGCTATCGCGAACCAGAAGCTGAGGGACGCGATGCGCAGCCTGTCGATACGCGACCAGCTGACCGGGCTCTTCAACCGCCGCTACGCCGAAGAATCGCTGGCCCAGGAGATCTTTCGCGCGAAGCGCCAGTCCGTTCAACTCGCGGTCATGATGCTCGATATCGACCACTTCAAGAAATTCAACGACAGCTCCGGCCACGACGGCGGCGACGCCGTGCTGCGCGAGCTGGGCGTGTTCCTGAAAAACCAGGTGCGCGGCAGCGACGTCATCTGCCGCTACGGCGGCGAGGAATTCCTGTTGCTCCTGTCGCCCACGACGCTGGAAGGCGCGCGCATGCGCGCCGAGGCCCTGCGCGACGGCGTCAAGCTCCTTGCCGTGCGCCACGCCCGCAAGAGCCTGGGGACGATCACGATTTCGGTGGGGATGGCCGTGTTCCCCGACCATGCGTCCGAGGTGGAGGCGCTGGTCAAGGCGGCCGACATCGCCCTCTACCAGGCGAAGCAGGCAGGCCGGGATCGGGTGGTCGTATTCGGGGAGAAAGTCGACCAGCCCGCGACGTAGTCCGGACCGCGGCTACAGCACGCCCGAGGCCCCGCCGTCCAGGTTGATGCTGGTGCCGGTCACGAAGCTCGCGGCGCCGGAGGCGAGGAAGGCGATCACGCTGGCGACTTCCTCGGCGCGCCCGACGCGGCCGAGCGGGATGTCCTTGGCCATGTCGGCGTAGATTTTTTCGACCGGGACGCCGGCCTTCTCGGCCTTTTTCTCGTGCTGCCCGGCGCGGATCAGCCCGATCGACACGGTGTTCACCAGGATGTTGTGCGGCGCGTACTCCTTGGACAGGGCCTTGGTGAGTGCGAGCCCGGCGGCGCGTGTCACCGTGGTCGGCATCGAGCGGGCGCGCGGCTGCTTGGCGCCGATGGTGGTGATGTTGACGATGCGCCCGGCGCCCTGCTTCTTCATGTGCGGGATCGCCAGGCGCGAAAGCCGGATCGCGGCGAAGAGCTTGAGATCCAGGTCCGCCTGCCACAGCGCGTCGGTCACCGATTCGAATTCGCCCGTGGACGAGGTGCCGGCGTTGTTGACGAGGATGTCGATCCGGCCGAAGGCGCGCAGCGCCTCGGCCACCAGGCGCTCGCAATCCTCGATGCGGCCGACGTCCGCCTGCACCGCGGCGACCGTGCCGCCCGCGGCGCGGATCTCGGCCGCGACCGCGTCGAGGCGCTCGCGCCCGCGCGCCGCGATCACCACGCG
>JBGQKQ010000262.1:0-2597 GCA_041499655.1 Gammaproteobacteria bacterium | reverse complement strand
CTTCGTTCATCAGCGCGCGAAAGCGCATCGCGTCAAGGCCCGACGGAAGCTTGTCGCCGATCGCGGTCCCGCGGGCCGCCGACGGCGGGGTGGTCAGCAGCTCGGGTGCTCCCGGGAATTTCACGTACCAGCGCTCCGGGTGCAGAGCATCGAACGCCAGCGCGTCGCCGAAATGGCGGTTGAGCGCGGCGACGAGGGCTTCGGCCTCGGAACGCGAAACATCGAGCGCGGCGCCGTCGAACGCCAGGCTGTCGCGGCCGACGCTCAGATGAACGGGATCGGCGCGCATCCAGAAGTGGCTTCCGGGCGATCCTCCGTCGGCGAGCAGGGTATAGGGCGCGACGGGCCAGTCGCGCTGCTCCTTCTGCGCTCCGAAGCGCCCGAACAGCCAGGCCTCGGGCGCGATCGGCGCCGCTTGCTTGCGGCGCCCTCTCGCGATCAGCGTCTCCGCGGCCGCGAGTCGATTTGCAGATGCGGCACTCTCAGAAGAGAAAAAATCCGGAATGAACAGGGAGCAGTGCATCCGATTTCGAGTTTATCACCGCTTGTGGCACACTGGCGCGCGTGCGATACGAACTCCTCGTCGGCCTGCGCTACACGCGGGCCAAGCGCCGCAATCATTTCATCTCGTTCATCTCGCTGACCTCGATGCTCGGCATCGCCCTGGGTGTCGCGGCCCTCATCGTGGTGCTGTCGGTGATGAACGGATTTCAGAAGGAGGTCCGCGCGCGCATTCTCGGCGTGGTCGCGCACGTGCAGATCACCGGGGCGGAAAACCGGCTCGCCGATTGGCAGGGCGTGGCGCGCGAAGCCTCCGCGAATCCGGCGGTGACCGCGGCCGCGCCTTTCGTGAACGCCCAGGGGATGCTGATGCTGGGGGCGAGCGTCCGGGGAGCGGTGGTGCGGGGAATCGTGCCGGACCTCGAGCAGAAGGTCGCGGAGATCGGCCTGCGCATGGTCGCGGGGAAGCTCGAGGCGCTCCAGCCCGGCGAATTCGGGATCGTGCTCGGGTCCGAGCTCGCTCGCGCGCTGGGGGCAAGGGTCGGAGACAAGGTCACGCTGATCGCCCCGCAAGGACTGGTGACCCCGGCCGGCATACTGCCGCGGCTGAAGCAATTCACCGTGGTGGGCGTTTTCGAAGTCGGCATGTTCGAGTACGACTCGACGCTTGCGCTGATTCACTTCGCGGATGCGCAGAAGCTCTACGGCATGGGCGAGGACGCGTCGGGTGTGCGTCTCAAGCTCAAGGACCTATTCCAGGCGCGGGAGGTCACGCGCGACCTGTTCACGCGCCTGCGCGGCGACCTGTACATATCCGACTGGACCCGCAGCCACGCCAACTACTTCCGCGCGGTGCAGATCGAGAAGACCATGATGTTCATCATCCTGCTCCTGATCGTCGCGGTGGCTGCGTTCAACATCGTCTCGACGCTGGTGATGGCGGTCACCGACAAGCAGGCCGACATCGCGATTCTGCGCACGCTGGGGGCCAGTCCCGGCGGGATCATGAAGATCTTCATCGTCCAGGGCGTCCTGATCGGGGTGATCGGCACTCTGATCGGCGTCGCCGGCGGCGTCGCCCTCGCGCTCAACATCGACGTGGTGGTGCCGTTCCTCGAGCGGCTGCTCAGCATCCAGTTCCTGTCGCGCGAGGTGTACTACATCACCGAGCTGCCCTCCGATCTGCAGGGCCGCGATGTCGTCGCGATCGCTCTGGTGTCGCTCTTTCTCTCGCTCTTCGCGACCCTCTATCCAAGCTGGCGCGCGGCGCGCGTCAATCCCGCCGAGGCACTGCGCTATGAGTGAGGTTCTCGCCTGCCGCGACCTGCACAAGACCTTCCGCGAGGGCGCGGACGCCGTGCACGTTCTGCGCGGCGTGCGCCTGGAGGTCGGCGAGGGCGAGATCGTCGCCGTCGTCGGCGCCTCGGGCTCGGGCAAGAGCACGCTGCTGCACCTGCTCGGAGGGCTGGACGAGCCGACCTCGGGCGAGGTCGACGTCCTGGGCCGGCCGATGCACGCCCTTTCCGACGCGGAGCGGGGACAGGTGCGCAACCGCTCGCTCGGCTTCGTCTATCAATTCCATCATCTGCTGATGGAGTTCACCGCGCTCGAGAACGTGGCGATGCCGCTGCTCATCCGGCGCGTTCCGCCCGGTGAAGCGCGCGAGACCGCGGCGGCGATGCTCAAGGAAGTGGGACTTGCGGAGCGCCTCAGACATACGCCCGCCGAGCTTTCCGGGGGCGAGCGCCAGCGCGCCGCGCTTGCCCGCGCCCTCGTCACGAAGCCCGCCTGCGTGCTCGCCGACGAGCCGACCGGGAACCTCGACCGGCGCACCGCCGAGAACGTCTTCGAGCTGATGCTCGAGCTCAACCGTGCTCACGGAACCAGCCTCGTGATCGTGACCCACGAGCCCTCGCTCGCCGCGCGGGCGCACCGCGTCGTGCGGCTCCAGGACGGAGTCCTCGACACGGCGAGTTGAGCGGAAGCCGGGGGCTTGCATCATTCACCCTTTTGGGTTAATGTTGCGGCCATGGAACTCGATGACACCCTGGTGGCGCTGGCGGACGGGACGCGCCGCGAGATACTCAAGCGCCTCG
>JBGQKQ010000261.1:0-2603 GCA_041499655.1 Gammaproteobacteria bacterium | reverse complement strand
TCTCGAGGACACCGAGCGCGCGCCATCCGCCGCGCGGCAGCGCGCGCAGGTGGTTCGCGAGCGCGTCAAACTTGAACACCTTGTACGCTCCCCCTGAGAGATAAAGGAAGGCGAGTACCACCTGGAGGACCCACAAGAGGATGTTCATCGGTTTCTCCTTTACATGTCAAGCTATTATATCACGAGCCCTGCTGGCCGAAACCGCGCAGCGGCCGCATGTTCATGGCTTCCCTGCGAGGCGGCTGTGATGTCTCAGCGAGAACGCGCGCTGCAGGTCGTGCTGGTGGTGTTCGGTCTGGGGACGGTCGTCACCAATGTCGATCCTCTGGTGACTTATTTCCTGGCCGGGCCGAGCCCGACTGGCGGGACGGCCGCGCCGATGTTCTGGACCATCTTGGCGACGCTCGGCGTTTTCTTGGTGCTCGCGGCGCGCAACCCCTCCGCGCATCGCAGCTTGATCGCGTACGCCGTATGGTCCAGTTTCGCGCATACGGCGGTCATGGCGCTGATGGCGATGCAACTTCCCACCAAACGCGGCGAGCTGCTGGCCGGCGTGGCTGTGACCGGCCTGGCGGCCGTGCTGCTGTTCGTGTTGGCCCCTCGGAAGGAGGCGGCCTTAGTCAGCGGAACCTAACTGAGCATCGACGCCAGGGTGCAGCTGAAGCCCGGCACGACGTCCTCGCCATCCAACACGCCTGCAGCGTCGAGCGTGGTTTCGGTACCATCCGCGCGATACACGCGCGCGAGTCGCCGCTCGGCATCAATCACCCACACGAGTCGAGTCCCCGCCGAAAGCCAGTCGGCGACTTTGGCGAGCGTTTCACCGGGTCGATCGCCCGGTGACAGAATTTCGACGACGAGATCGGGCGCGAAGGGCGCGAAGCCCGTGGGGAGAGGATCCGGCAGCCGCTCCCGTCGGACGAACGCGATGTCCGCCCCCCGTACCGTGTCGGGGTTCGTGGCCAACTTGAACCCGGCGTCACCCGAGAGGACGAGACCGAGGTCGTGGGCGCGGACGTAGTTGCTGAGGGTTGTCGCGAATAGCGCGGTGATGCCGCCGTGGCGAAATCCGGGCGGCTCGCGGACGACGAGAACACCACGCACAAGCTCCGCACGCTCCGGGACGTGCGGCTGGAGCAGCTCATTGGCGGTCATGAGCGTCGTCATGTCGGAAACGTAAGCGTGCTCGGCGGGCATCGGCAAGCAATCTGCTGCACCCGATCAACGAGCAGTCAAATGGTGGCGGAGCGCGCATATTGAATAGCCATGACCAAAGCCCCCAAGGAGGCGCGACTGCGGCGGTGAAAGCGCTCGCCATCCGTCGTTACAAGGCTGCGATGGAAATGATGGAGCTGCCGCGGCCCGAGCCGGGCCCGGGCGAGCTGCTGGTGCGCGTGCGCGCCGCCGGCGTCAACCCGCTCGACTACAAGATCCGCGACGGCGTCGTGAAGGTGCTGCTCCCCTTCTCCTTCCCCCTGATCCTCGGCACCGATCTCGCCGGCGACGTCGCAGCGATCGGCCCAGGCGTCACCAAGTTCAAGCGCGGCGACGCGGTCTATGCGCGCCTCGACAACGACCGCATCGGCGCCTTCGCCGAGTATGCCGTGGTGCGCGAAAGCGCCGCGGCGCGGAAGCCCGCGCGCCTCGACTACACGCAAGCCGCGTCGCTTCCGCTGGTGGGGCTTACCGCCTGGCAGGCGCTGATCGAACTCGCACGGTTGCGGGCGGGACAGAAGGTCCTGATCCATGCCGGCTCGGGCGGCGTCGGCACCTTCGCCATCCAGCTGGCCAAACACCTCGGCGCGCAGGTCGCGACCACGGCCGGCGCTAAGAACCATGCGCTGCTGAAGTCGCTCGGCGCCGATGTGGCCATCGATTACCAGACGAGCCGCTTCGAGGCGGTGGTCAAGGATCAGGACGTGGTCCTCGACACGCAGGGGGGCGACACGCTGCTCCGCTCGTTCGAGGTGGTCAAGCCGGGCGGCGTGGTGGTGACGATCGCCGGCCGGCCCGACGGCAAGTTCGCGCGAGCCTGGGGCCTCAGCCTGCCGCTGGTCTGGATCCTCGGGTTCCTGAATCGCAAGGTCGACCGCCTGGCGCGGGAAAAGCGGGTGCGTTTCGAGTACCTGTTCATGCGCGCGAGCGGCGAGCAACTGGAGAAATTAGGAGCGCTGGTGGAACGGGGTGTCATCAAGCCGGTGCTGGACAAGATCTTTCCGTTGGAAGCCACGGCCGAGGCCATCTCCTACGTGGAATCCGGCCGCGCCGTCGGAAAGGTGGTCATTCGCGTCGCGGACTAGGCTTGCGCCGCGCCTTGTCAGGTGACTCTGGCACGATACTCTTGGAGAGCTGGGCGTCGGGGTTCGAACCACGAACCTTGGCGCTCTCTCTACTTACCTCAGTCGGGATGGCGGGACTTGAACCTAACCCAGAATCGACGCCAGCGTGCAGCTGAAGCCCGGCAGGACGTCCTCGCCGAGTAGCTGGCCGGTCTCGTCCAGCAGGTACTCCGTTCCGTCCGCTCGGTAGACTCGCGCGAGGCGGCGTTCCGGATCGATCACCCACACCAGACGCGCACCCGCATCGAGCCAGTCTCCGATCTT
>JBGQKQ010000260.1:0-2626 GCA_041499655.1 Gammaproteobacteria bacterium | reverse complement strand
CTCTTGCGCATTTTCGCCTGGAACACCGGGTCGATGTCCGCCACCACCACGCCGGCGCCGGTGGCCCGCTCGGCGACGACCTTGCCCCAGGGATCGACCACCATGCTGTGCCCATACGTTTGCCTGCCGTTCGGGTGCGTCCCGCCTTGCGCGGGCGCCAGCACCCAGGCGAGGTTCTCGATCGCGCGGGCGCGCAGCAGCGTCTCCCAATGCGCGCGCCCGGTGGTCGCGGTGAACGCCGAGGGCACGAGGATGAGGTCCACGGGCGCGAGCGCGCGGTAGAGCTCGGGAAAGCGCACGTCGTAGCACACCGACACGGCGATGCGCCCGAACGGCGACTCGATGGCGCACGGCTCGGTCCCCGGCTCGATGGTCCTGCCCTCGTCGAATCGCTCGGCTCCGAGCTCCAGGCCGAAGAGGTGGATCTTGTCGTAACGGGCGACGCGCCGGCCGTCGGCGTCGTAGATCAGGCAACTGTTCCTCACCTTGCCCGGATCGGTGCAATCGAGCGGCACCGACCCGCCGACCAGCCAGATACCATGCCGCTTGGCGGCGCTCGAAAGGAATTCCTGGATCGGACCGGCACCGTCTTTTTCCCTCGCCGCCACCTTGTCGGTGTCGCGCAGGCCCAGGATGCAGAAGTACTCGGGGAGAGCCACGAGCTTCGCGCCCTGCGCGGCCGCCTGGGCGATGAGCTTCTCCGCGGACTCGAGGTTCTCCGCCACGGCCGGAGTCGAAACCATCTGAATGAGCCCGACGCGAAATGGGGCGTTGGTGCTCATGGCAGCGACGGTTCTGGTCTTGTTTCCGCGGTGCGCACGTCGGCCTTGAGGCGCTCGACTTTCGGCTCGGACCAGGTACCGGTGACGTGGTAGTCGAACGACAGGGCCTGGCCGAGCGGGTTCTTGAGAATTTTCTGCAGCAGCAGCGCACCCAGGCCCCAAACCGGGTTGATCACCGCCGCGACGATCAAAGACGAGCTCTCGCCGACCGAGGGCTCGACGCGCGCCTTCAGGTCCTGTGTCTCCTTGACGAGATCGACCCGCCCCGACATCTCGACCTGCGCCGACGGCCCGCTCATTCGGAAATCCCTCGTGGTCATGGATCCATTGGTGATCTCCAAGCCGCACGATACGCGATTGAACGCAAAACCTCGGCCCACTATCTCCCGAAAATCGAGCGCGAGTGGCGCGCTGAGGATTCCGATGAGCCTCGCCGCACCGGCCTCGGCCTTGAGGAACTGGCCGTTTTGGGCGTCCAGCTGCAGGTCTCCGGACAGCGTGGCGAAGTCGATCGACTGCGGGCTTCCGGCCCAGCTCAGCTTTCCGCTGAGCGTCGCCGTGCCCCCCTGGACGGTCTTCGGATACCCCAGCCGCTCCAAGTACTTTCCGATATCGCCGACCTCGAGCCTGGTGATCTTAATGTTGAACCTGGGCTGAAGCCGCCAGCTCTGCCACACGCCCTCCGCCCTGAGCGTGCCCTCCGGCGCGGTCAGCACCAGGTTTTCAATGCGCCAGTCGAGCACTTTGTTGACCGCGACCAGCTCGAGCTTGCCGAGATCGTTCCCGTTCAGCAGCAGCTTGTCGGCGATGATATCCAGCGCCGGGAGGTCGCGGGGCGAAGGTTCCTCCTTCCTGCCGGGGCTGGCATCGGGAAGGCTGAAGTACTTCAGGCGCGCGACCAGCCGCCCGAGACCTTCCGGGCGCCAGGCGATTTCACCGGCAAGCTCCTTGGATGACAGGTTCGCGATCCAGACCTCGCCGCTGGTGCCGGCCCGGAGCACGACATCGTTCAGCCGCCGGCCGGCAAAATCGAGCTCCGCGATCTTGAGGTCGAAAGCCGAAGACATGGACGAGCCGGTCGGGTCCTTGCCTCCGAAGAGCGCGCGCCACCGGTCCGCATCGGCGTAGGAAAGACTGCCCGTCACGGACACGCCCTCCCGGTCGGGGAGCACGGCCGGCTGATTCACACTGATCACGCCGCGCTCGACGACGTATTTAGCGCCTTCACGCTTGCGCTGGAAGGTCGCCTCGATCGCCGGTCCGAGGGAAACCTTGATCGAATCGCCCTTGGATTTCCCTGGGATGACGCGCTCCACGCGCAGCGCCATCGGTTCGACCGCCTCTTTCCCCAGCGGGGGAGGCAGGTCGGCCGCGATGCCGACCATCTGAGATTGGACGATCAGGGTGACAGGCCGGCCGCGGCCGCCGGTCATGGTGCCCTGCCAGGCGGCGGCGCCGGACACGTGGCGAAGCAGGTTCTCGCCGAAGAAGTGCAGGATCTGCGGTGCGCTCGCCGTGCCCTGGGCGTTGACCGCGATCGTGCCGTCGCTGCGCGTCGCAACCGAAAGGGTCGCCGGACCGCCGAGAAGCTGAGCCGTGAGGTTGCGCACGGCGATGCCGGACTCGGTGAACTGGATCTGCCCGTTCACGTTGCTGAAAGGCGGTGCGTCGGTGTCGGCGGTAATTTCGTTTTCCACCAGCTGGTAGTCACCGACCAGCTTGAACGCCTCCGGTTTCCCGATGGGGACATCGAGTTGGAGCTGGAGGCGGCCCAGTCCCTTGGCCGCCATCCCCTCCGTCGCGCCGTCGAGGAACTTCGCCACCGGGCTCCCGGCGATGAATCG
>JBGQKQ010000259.1:0-2680 GCA_041499655.1 Gammaproteobacteria bacterium | reverse complement strand
CTGCGGCCTTCGATATAGTCCTGGCTCTCGAAGCAGGCTTTGACCAGCGCGGCGCAGGCCTGTGCGTCGGGCGCCTCGCCTGATTTCAGCAGCTCGCGCACGATGCGCTTGCTCGCGCGGATGGTCAGCGGCGCATTCTCCGAGATCATCGCGCAGTATTCCAGCACCAGCGCTTCGAGCTCGGCGACCGGCGCCACGCGGTGCACGAACCCCATGGTCTTCGCTTCCTCGGCCTTGAACTGGCGCCCGGTGATCAGCACCTCGCGCGCGAAGGCCGGTCCGATGACATCGACGAGATTCTTCAGGGAGGACGCGCGGTAGCCCAGGCCCAGCTTCGCAGCCGGGATGCCCAGGCGCGCGTCCTCGGCCGCGATCCGGAGGTCCGAGCACAGGGCGATGTTGACGCCCGCCCCGAGGCAATACCCGCGGATCATGGCGATGATCACCTTGTCGCAGCTCTGCAGGCGCTCGGCCACGCGGCCGGCGATCTCCTCGTAGCGCTGGATGCCCTCGGCGGTCGAGCGGTCCTTCTCGTACTGCGAGACGTCGGCACCGGAAACGAAAGCCTTGTCGCCCTCGCCCTTCAGCACGATGACGCGCACTTCCGCGTCATGCTCGAAGCGGTCGAGCACCTTCGGGATCGCCTCCCACATGTCGATCGAAATGGCGTTCCTGCGGGCGGGATTGTTGAAGGTGAGCCAGCCGATCGAGCCTTGCTTTTCGGCGACGATGCGCTCGGTCAGCTCGCCCGCCGGGAAGGCGGGCCGTTTCGGGAGGGCGATGAGTTCTGCCTGGTTCATGAGCGGTTCCTGCGGGGCAAACCGCGATTGTAAGCCGCGACGCGGCCGCGAGGCCCTTGATCGCCGTCAATAAGGTCTAGCGCCGAACAGATAGGGGTGCAGGAACAGGAGCACGAAGTACAGGGCGAGGCCGATCAGCACCTTCTTCCATCCGATCTCCTCGAACCGGAACTGGTTGCGCCCCTGGAAGATCGCGCCGAACGGGATGTTGGACGTGACCGAGGCAAAGCGCTCCCAGTCCACGCCGATCGCCTTGTTCTTGCGCGCGTCGATCAGCACCGTGCCCAGGATCGACAGCAATGCGAAGCTCCCGAAAAAGATCAGGGAGGCGGTGTCTCCCCGGGCTATCACATGCAGCAGGGCCCACAACGCGATGCCCCACTGGATCGGGTGGCGCGTGACCCGCAATATCCCGCGCGGCTCGCCGAGCGTCCGGAGGACGCTCTCCTGGCGCACGGCGCTCGGGTTCCCGCTCATTCCGCCCGCGGCGATGAAAACCAGCGAAACCGGCATCAGCACCACCGCCCACACCTTGAATTCGTCAGCCAACCACAGGCGCTCGTAGGGCGCCTTGATGTATGCCCAGACCATCCAAGCGACGGTGAGCAGGGAAACCAGGCTGTAGGCCCCGAGATAGGCCTTCTCGCCCAGCATCGCGACCAGCCCCGAGCGAAGCGGCGTGCTTGAGACGAAGTGCGTGCCGAGAAACACGGCCGCGGCAAGCACCAGCATTGCCATGGGTTCCATGCCAACCTCCCCGAGTCGGGGAACTATGCTGCCACGAAGGGGAGGGGTGGTCAAAAGCCTGAAACGTTCGCTTACAGTCCTTACACGTTCCTGATCAACCCCAGGCCGCGGCGCGCGTTACTGGATGCGGGAGACAACATCAAGGAGGCGAACATGAAGGCAACAGGAACGGTAGTGGCCGCGGCGGTCGCCGGTCTGTTTTCGATCGGAGCCCACGCGCAGACCACCGGTTCGGAAGTGCAACGCGACGTCAATCAGCAGCAGCGCATCGAGCAGGGCCTGAAGAGCGGCTCGCTCAACACCCGCGAGGCCTCGAAGCTCGAGTCCGATCAGTCGCGGATCGACCGCATGCAGTCCAGCTCGGAAAAGAACGGCAACCTCAGCCCCGCGGAAAAGGCGCGCATCCAGCGGGCTCAGAACCAGGAAAGCCGTGACATCAACAAACTCGAAAGCAATTCGGCGAAAGGCAATCCCAACTCGGCGTCATCGCAGCGCATGCAGGCCGACGTGCAGCGCAACGTCAACCAGCAGCAGCGCATCGAGCAGGGCGTGAAGTCCGGCCAGCTCACCAACCGCGAGGCCGGCAAGCTCGAAAACGGCCAGGCGCGGGTCGACCGCTCCGAAGCACGGGCGGGGGCCAACGGCCGGGTGAGCGCCAACGAGCAGCAGCGCGTGCAGAAGGCCGAGAACCAGCAGAGCAAGCGCATCTACAAGGAAAAGCACGACGCGCAGAAGCGGCACTGAAACCGCAAAGCTCCAGGAAAGCCCGCCTCGCGCGGGCTTTCCATTTCGAGCGCCGTCAGGGGGAGAGATCTTCCAGCACCCGCCCGCGCGTCTCCAGTGTGAACAGCGCCGCGACCACGCCACCGACCACGGCGGCGATGCCGAACACCAGGAATACGGTCCCGAGCCCGGCCTGGGGCAGGATCGCGCCGATCATGAACGGGCCGATCATCGAGGCGACGCGCAGCCAGGCGGTCGCGGCGCCGGAACCGACCGCACGCACGCGCGTCGGGTAGATCTCCGGGGTGTAGAGATACAGGCCGAGCGCCAGCGTGTTGATCATGGCGTAGCTCAGGGACGCGTAGATCATCACGTCGATGGCCGAATTGCCGGTCCCGCGCATCCACAGG
>JBGQKQ010000258.1:0-2771 GCA_041499655.1 Gammaproteobacteria bacterium | reverse complement strand
TCCGCCGGAAGCCCTCGGCCTCGCACTGCGTAAAGAAGCCGCTCTCGGCCGCGTACAGTCCCATCAGGGTCGTGTTCTCGCGCGGCCGGATCCTGCACGAGGTCTCGAGGACAAATCGCGCCGGCACCCCGGCGATGGCGAGATGCGCCTCGTCGAGCGAGTAATCGCCCGGAGCGAGCCCCCGTCCGTCGAGCGACGCCGACTCGAATTCGAGCTCCTCGGCGTCGAGAACGAGCGGCGCGCCGGGATCGCTTGCTCCCGGATTGCGCTGGAGGGAAAGGCGCGAGCGGACCCGCGCGTGATCTTCGAACAATTCGACGTCCAGATCGACGGTCTCGATCAGGAACGCGGGTGGGGCGTAGTCCTTGAGAAGCGTGATCCGGGGCGTAGGGTCCCGCATGGGTGCTCGGCTGCGGTGCAAACGGGAGACGCCTCAGACGAGGCGCCGGTTTTCCCTGAGCATACGGGCGCACTCCCCGGGCGTCGTCGGCATCGAAAAGCGGTAGCCCTGGATCTCGTCGCAGCCGTTGGATGCGAGCAACTCGAGCTGCTCCTGCGTTTCGACGCCCTCGGCCACCACCTTGAGCTTGAGGTTGTGGGCCAGACCGATGATCGCCAGCGTGATCATCGCGTCTTCCGGGTCGGTGGTGATGTCGCGGACGAACGAGTGGTCGATCTTGAGCGCGTCGATCGGGAAACGTTTGAGGTAGGCGAGGCTCGAATAGCCGGTGCCGAAGTCGTCGACCGAGATCTTCACGCCCGAGTCCTTCAGCCCGCGCAGCGTGCGCGCCGCGCCCTCGGGATCGCTCATCAGCAAGGACTCGGTGAGCTCGAACTCGACGAGCGAGGGATCGACCTGCGCCTCCCGCAGCACGTGCCTGACCGTGGCTTCGAAGTCCTTCTGCTGGAACTGGCGGGCGGACAGATTGACCGTGATGGGCTTGACCGGCAGTCCCTCGCGCTGCCAGGAGCGGATCTGCGAGCACACCTCCTGCAGCACCCATTCGCCTACCTGCACGATCAAGCCTGCTTCTTCCAGGATCGAGACGAACTCTCCCGGCAGGACGAGGCCCCGCTCGCGGTGCTGCCAGCGCAACAGCGCCTCGAAACCGCAGATGACCCGGGTTCTCAGGTCTACCTTGGGCTGATAGTACAGGAGGAATTCCTTGTGCTCGATGGCCCGGCGCAGCGCCGCCTCCATGTTCACGCGCGCGAGCGCCCTCTCGTTCATCTCGCGCGTGAAATACTGGTAGGTATTGCGGCCCTGTTCCTTTGCGCGATACATGGCCGTGTCCGCGTTCATGACCAGCGCTTCGGGATTGTCCCCGTCGGCGGGGAACAGCGTGATGCCTATGCTCGCGCTCACGTAAGTATCGTGCGCGTCGAGCTTGAAAGGCTGGGCGAGGGTGTCGAGAACCTTCTGCGCGACTACGCCCGCGTCTCCGGGCTTCGCCAGATCGGTCACGATCGCGCCGAACTCGTCTCCGCCGAAGCGGCCCACCGTGTCGCCGGCGCGCACGCACTGCAGCAGGCGGGCGGCGGCTTCCTGCAGAAGCCTGTCCCCGGCGCTGTGTCCCTGGGTATCGTTCACCAGCTTGAAGCGGTCCAGGTCGATGAAGAGCACCGCCATGGGACTGCCGCCGCGCCGCGCATGCGCCATCGTCTTGAGGAGACGGTCGTGGAACAGCTGCCGGTTGGGCAATCCGGTGAGCGAGTCGAACTGGGCCAGCCGCTCGAGGCGGTCCTGCGCATTCTTGCGCTCGATGGCGACCGCCAATATGTTCGCCACGCTTTGCAGAAAGCTCGCGTCGTCCGGTCCGAAATGCACCAGGGCGCGCGAGTGCGAGCTCAATATGCCGTAGGTTCCGGCCGTTCCGAATATGGGCACCTGGATGCCGCTGCGCACGCCAAGCTTGAGGAGCGGCGATTCCGGGAATCGCTCGTCCTTCGGCAGGTCGTCGATGATGAGCGGCTCGCGACGGGACAGCACGAACTCCAGCCGCCCTCCCGGACGGATGGGCACGGCTGGGCGCGACTGCAATTCCTCGGGCCAGCCGGACGCCGCCTTCAGCAGAAGCTGCTTTCCGTCCCGGTCGAGCTCGAGCACGGTGCAGTAGTCCGCCTTGAGGGCCACGGATACCAGCTCGACCGCGCGTTTGATCACGTCCTCGACGTCGGTGCTGGCAAATGCCTGCTGGCCGAACTCCGCGATGAGGCGCTGGCGCATCGCCTGGTTGTGAATTCTCTCTTCCGCCTGCTTGCGCGAGCTGATGTCCGCCATCGCGCCGATCATCCGCACCGCGTGCCCCGACTCGTCGCGGATCACCTGCCCGCGGTCCAGCACGTGGACCCAGCTGCCGTCCTCGCGATGGAAGCGGTACTCATCGCTCCAGTTCTCGCCGCCCGAGCCGATGACGCGGTGCACGCCAGCGATCACCCGTCCCTGGTCATCGGGGTGGATCCCCTGGTACCAGGATTGGATGCTGTGGTCCGCGGTGTCTCGCGAAAAACCGAATACCTTCGTGTAGTTCTCGTTCCACCAGATCTCGTCGGTGAGGAGGTTCCAGTCCCAGATCACGTCGTTGGTGGCGCGCACCGCCATGTCGAAGCGCTCGTTGCTCTTTCGCAGGGCCTCCTCCTGCGCGATCCGCTCGCGGATGTCGCGCGCCGTGGCGACGATGAGCCAGCCGTCCCCCGAGCGCATCACGCGGCGCCGCGATTCGAACGGCAGGGTGGAGCCGTCCTTGCAGCGATAGAAGCTCCTCATTCCC
>JBGQKQ010000257.1:0-2782 GCA_041499655.1 Gammaproteobacteria bacterium | reverse complement strand
TTCGCCTCGTGGAAATCCGTCTTGAACAGATCCTGCTGCAGGAATTTCACCCGCTCGGCGACACCGGCCTTGGCGGCCCTTTCATTCGAGAGCTTCACCAGCCGCGGGTCGATCTCGACGCCGAAGCCGCGTGCGCCATATTTGCTCGCCGCTTCGATCATGATGCGGCCGTCTCCCGAGCCGAGATCGATCACGGTTTCCCCGGCGTTCACGCGTGCGAGCTCAAGCATGCGGTCCACGACCACCTGCGGGGTAGGCACATACGGCGTGTCGAGGTCTTTCAGCGCGTCCTGGGCGGAGGCGTCGAGGACAAAAAGGGTGAATGCAGCCCACGCCAGTTTCTTCACGATCGTCACTTTCAAATCACTCCTTCCTTGCGCAGCGCCGCGATCTCGGCATCGCCGTATCCCGCTTCGCGCAGGATCTCGTCGGTGTGCTCGCCGACACCCGGCGCCTTGCGCTCGATCACGAAATCGAACTCGCTCATCTTCAACGGAAGCGCGAGCTGCGCAATCCCGCCCTCGTCGATCACCATCTTGCGGGCACGCAGCTGCTCGTTCGCGAGCGCCTCGTCGATATGGAGGATCGGGCTGACGCAGCAGTCGGCGTCGGTAAAGACTTCGGTCCATTCACGCTGCGTGCGCGAGGCAAATATCTTCAGAAGCCGCGCCCTCACTGGCTCCGCTTCCGGGCCGTACACGATGTGCTTTTCCTTGAGCTCAGGGCAGCCGAGTATATCGCACAGCGTCGCCCAGAATTTCCTCTCGAGCGCGCCTACCGCCATGAAGCGGCCGTCCTTCGTGCGGTAGACGTTGTAGCACGGCAATCCGCCGTCGAGCATGCCGGTTCCTCGCGCGGGCGCTCGCCCGCTCCCCAGAAATCCGAGGAGCGGAAAGACCGCGTGCGCGAGCGCCGCATCGGTCATGGAGACGTCGACGTAGCGACCGCGACCGGAAGACCTTGCGTCGACCAGCGCCGCGAGAATCCCCATCGCCGGAACCAGGGCTCCGCCGAGGAGATCGGCGATCTGGAAGTTCGGCACGACGGGCGCCTCCGCGGACCCGATCTGATCGCCGACTCCGGCGTAGCCGATGTAATTGATGTCGTGGCCGGCGCGCTGCGCATAGGGCCCGTCCTGTCCGTAGCCCGAGATAGAGCAATACACGATGCGGGCGTTGACCGCCGAGACGGCGTCGTAGCCCACTCCGAGCCTGCCGACCACACCGGGCCGGAACCCTTCGACGACAACATCGGCACGCCCGGCCAGCTTCAGGAACGCCTCGCGGCCCCGGGGCTGCTTCAGGTCGAGGCGTATCGCGCGCTTGTTGCGGTTGAGCAGCCGGAAGGAATCCGACATGCCGTCGCGCACGCGGCCCATGGTGCGCGAGTAGTCGCCGGCGACCGTATCCTCGATCTTGATCACGTCGGCGCCCATGTCGGCGAGGTGCAAGGTCGCCATCGCGCCGGGCAGCAGGCGCGTGAGGTCGAGGACGCGGATGCCGGAAAGAGGTTGGGCGCGCAAATCAGTCGACCGTTTTCGGAAACGGCCGGCCGAGCATCCAGCTCTTGATGGCGGCGACGGTCTCCGCCTCCTTGCCGAAATAGCCGTGCGCCGCGAGCGGCTCGCAGGGGTCCGACTCCGCGGGCTTGCCGCCGCTCACGCTGATCAGCGGAAAACTGCGGCTCAAACTCTCGGCCTCTCGGTAGGGGCACGCCCGGCATGCGTCGTAGACGTGGTGAACGAAAAGGACCGGCGCCTTGATCGCGCTGAAACCGAAGCCGGACAGGCCGATCCCGCCCCTGCCGCCGTAGAAAACCGAGGAAGTGAGGATCACGCCGTCCACCGCCTCGCCGAGCGCCCGGCCCACGTAGGCCGCGGACAAGGTGCCGCGGCTCGTGCCGACCAGGAATATCTTCGCCCCGGAAAATCGCGCCCGCAGGTCCTTGACGACCGCAGCGATGTCTTCGACGTGCGCGCGGCCGGTCCGGAATCCGTCGTCCATCCCGGCGCGCTGCTGATCGGAGGGCGAATCGACGATGGCCACGGCGACTTCGGTGTCGCGGAACATTCCGCGGGTGCGAACCAGGAAGTTCCTTCCCTGGGAGAATTTCACCGAGCCGCCTTCACTATGGAGCCTCAGCAGGCCTTCGCCGCCGGGAAACATGACGGCGACCGCCTTCGGCGGGGGCGCGTTGTGCATCAGAAGATAGGACTGCGTTTCGCCCTTGCGTCCCGAAACCGTGACAACCTCCTCCGCGCTGGCGGAGAAAGCCACGGCGAGCAGGCCGGCGACCCAGAGGCAACGCAGCGAATTCATCCTAGTCATATTTCTTCGCATCCTCGATCACCTTTCCGTCATTCGGCAGCCCTCCCGGCTGGACGAACGCCACCTCCCCGCGCAGCTTGGTGACGCTGCGCAGGCTGTCCGCAATCGCCTGAGCGAGACCCGCTCCCGGCGTGCCCCGCACCTCGCAGCGCAGCGTCATGCGATCGTTGCTTCCGGGGTTGTCGACGACGAGCCGGGCCTTGAGTATTTCCGCGTGGCGTTTCGCCACCTCGGCGACCTGCGCGGGATGCACGAACATGCCCTTCACCTTGGTTGCCTGATCGGCGCGGCCCATCCAGCCGCGTATGCGCGTATTGGTGCGGCCGCAGGGGCTCGCTCCCGGCAGCACCGCCGAAAGATCCCCGGTGCCGAAGCGGACCAGCGGGTAGTCGCGATTGAAGCTGGTGATGACCACCTCTCCGACTTCCCCCTGGGGCACCGGCTCGCCCGTGCCG
>JBGQKQ010000256.1:0-2793 GCA_041499655.1 Gammaproteobacteria bacterium | reverse complement strand
TTTATCCCGGCGACATCATCATGACCGGAACGCCCGCCGGCGTCTCCCCGGTGAAGCCGGGGGACACCTTGCACGCCCGCGTCGAAGGGGTCGGCGAGGGAACTATCCGGATCGCGCCTGCCTATGCCTGAGCGCGGTGCCGTCGCCTACATCGGAGGGGCCATGCCCGCCACGGAGAAATCAGTGCTGACGGCCGAGCTGCGCCTCGACGTCCAGGAGTTCTACGCGCGCTACGCCGAGTGCCTGGACGGCGGCCGGCTGCAGCAGTTGCCGGAGTTCTTCCTCGAGTCCTGCGTGTATCGCATCACCACGCGGCGCAACCTGCGCCTGGGCCCGGACGAAGACCTGGTGTCGCTGTCCTCGCGAACGGCGATGATCGACCGCATCGTCGCGATCGGCCAGTCCGAGGACTACGAGCCGCACATGCAGCGCCACATCGTCTCCAACTTCCGCGTCCAGGCCGCGTCCGAGCACGAGTTGCGCGCGCAGGCCAACTTCCAGATCCTGCGGACCTTCCCGGAGCGGCGCACCGAGTATTTCGTCTCGGGCACCTACAGCGACCGCATCGCCGTCGCCGCGGGGCGCCTGAACTTCAGGGAAAAAATCTGCGTGCTCGACTCGGACGTTCCGCCCGATTCGCTGATCTACCCGATCTAGGAGAGCCGATTTGCAGCCGGGTTCTGCCGGATTCCGTGAGATATTGCGCCGCAGCAGATTGACGCGCCAGCGGGGATTCCCTTAAAATTCTACGGTTTTGCAGCGGGGTGGGAACGTGTGGCAGGTCTTCCGCCCGGTGATCGGGCTGCAGATTGTATGCACCGCTGCCGTAAGTCTGCTGTCGGCCTGGCTCGCCGGGGTACACGGCGCGATCTCCGCCGCATTGGGCGGTTCGATAGGAATCATCGCCGGCCTGGTTTTCGTTGCATTGGCAGCACGCAGCAAACCGAAGTCTGCAGGGGAGGCTTTATACGCCGCTTTGAGGGCCGAGGCCGTCAAGGTGGTCCTCATGATCGTCCTCCTGTGGATCGTGTTGGCGACGTACAGGAACGTCGTTGCAATCGGGCTGATCGGCGCGTTCATCGCCACGGTCCTGATTTTCACCATGGCAGTATGGGTTCGCGAAAAGTAGGGCTTACCGAGAATTTCCCGCAATGGCCGCCGAGCACGAACTGACCCCCAGCTCCTACATCGGCCATCACCTCGCGTTCCTGGAGCATCCCGTCGGACCGGGCGGGTTCTGGACGCTCAACCTGGATTCGTTGATCACCGCGGCCGTCCTGGGCATCCTCGGCATCGGCTTCCTGTGGTGGGTGGTGCGCGGCGCGACCTCGGGCGTGCCGAACAAGCGCCAGGCCTTCGTCGAGCTCGCCTGCGACTTCGTCGACCGGCAGGCGAAGGACATCTTCCACGGCGACCGCAAGTTCATCGCGCCCGTGGCGCTCACCGTGTTCGTGTGGGTGCTGCTGATGAACGCCATGGACTTCCTCCCCGTGGATATCATGGCGTGGTTCACGCATTTTTTCGCGCCGCACGGATTCCGCATCGTTCCCACCGCGGACGTCAACACGACTTTCGCCCTCGCGCTCTCCGTATGGCTGCTCATGATCTACTTCTCGATCGCGGTGAAGGGTCTGGGCGGCTGGATCCACGAGCTGTTCTGCACGCCTTTTGGAATAAGACCCCTTTGGGCGTCGCCGCTGCTTGCTTTCTTCAACCTCCTGTTCAACACGGTCGAATACATCTCCAAGCCCCTTTCGCATTCGCTGCGGCTGTTCGGCAACATGTACGCGGGCGAGATCATCTTCCTGCTGCTGTGGATGCTGGCGGGCGCGGGCCTCGTCGGCACCCTCGCGGCCGTTCCGCTCGGCGTGGTCTGGGCGATCTTCCACATCCTCATCGTGGTGCTGCAGGCCTACATCTTCATGATGCTCACCATCGTCTACATTTCGATGGCGCACGTGAGCCATTGAGACGACACTCCATCACTGATCAACTGACGTCCTAGAAAGGGAACCTCATAATGGAAAAACTCCAACTCATCGCCCTGGTGCAGGCCTATACCGGCGTCGGAATCGGCCTCATGGTCGGCCTGGGTGCGCTCGGGGCGTGCGTCGGCGTGGGCATCATGTGCAGCCGCTTCCTCGAGGGCGCGGCGCGCCAGCCGGAGATGATCCCGGCGCTGCAGGCGAAGGTGTTCCTGCTGCTCGGCCTGATCGACGCCTCGTTCATCATCGGCCTGGGCATCGGCATGTTCTTCGCCTTCGCCAATCCGCTGCTCGGCGCCCTGGCGGGCGGCTAGGCGGAGCCGAACGGCCGCGGCGGGCCAAGCCGCGGTCTCCGGAATGCACACATGAATCTGAACCTCACACTGATCGCGCAGGGCATCGCCTTTGCGCTCTTCATCTGGTTCTGCGTCAAGTTCATCTGGCCGCCGCTGACGCGCGCCATCGAGGAGCGCCAGAAGACCATCGCCGACGGCCTCGCCGCGGGCGAGCGCGGCAAGCAGGAGCTGGAGGCGGCAGGCAAGCGCGCGGGCGAGGAGCTGGCGAAGGCGCGCGACCGCGTCGGCGAGATCATCGCCTCGGGGGAAAAGCGCGACGTGCAGATGCTCGAGGAAGCCAAGGCCGCCGCCAAGGCCGAAGCCGACCGCATCCTCGCCGCCGCCAAGGCCGAAATCGACCAGCAGGTCTCCCGCGCCAAGGAATCGCTGCGCGAGCAGGTGGCCTCGCTGGCCGTCGCCGGCGCCGAGAAGATCCTGCGCCGCGAGGTCGACGCCAAGGTCCACTCCGAGCT
>JBGQKQ010000255.1:0-2820 GCA_041499655.1 Gammaproteobacteria bacterium | reverse complement strand
TGTTCCTGAATTTGTTCGCGCTCTTCTACCTCATCGCTCGCGGTCTGTTCCTCAAGGAAACGGGTCGGAAGCTGGCTCACGTGGAAAAGCAGCTCCGGACAGGGGACACCATCGTGCGCGATCTGTCGGAGCGCTTGGCGGGAGAGGACTGACGCCATGTCGCGAGGCTCCCGCTCCGACACGCGCACCGACGCAGCCAGCCGAACACCCGAGCCGCGGCCGGGCCGCGTGGCCTCCGCGCGCACACCGCGCGTGCCCATGGACGGCCTCTCGCTGCCTCGGACCGAGACGCGCGAACGCGTCATCGTTCAGGACCACGTGTACCACTTGCGCGGGTCCGAGGCGCGAACGCTGGCCACGGTCGGCGCGTTCCGCCTCGTGCCGGCGGAGCAGCTCGACGAGCGGCGCGGCGAGTTTTGGAGTGGTGACCTCCAACGCCTGGATGCGCAGGGCCTGATCGAGCGCAAGACGATTACCGTCAATCAGCAGCCGATGCACCTGGTGGTGTTGACGCGCGAGGGCCAAGCCCTCCTCGCGGCCAAGCAGGACCAGGACGCGGGCCGGCCGCGCCAGCAGTACCACGCGGGCTTGGTCAAGCCGCGCGAGGCCGCCCACGATGCCCAGCTGCATCGGCTCTTTCAAGCCGAAGGCGCACGGATTGAGGCGAGCGGCGGTCGGATCGAGCGGGTCGTCCTCGACTACGAACTGAAGCGCGACTACCAAACGTTTCTGAACCGCCGCGACCGGCCCGCTGACGCCACGACGGACACGGACATGCGGGTGTTCGCGGCGGCGCAGGGTTTGTCCGTGGTGGGCGGCCACCTGGAACTGCCGGATCTGCGCATCGAGTACGAGACGGAGGACGGCCGTCACGAGTCCCGCGATGTGGAACTCGTGACGGAGCATTACTCCCGCGCGCAGCTCGCGGGCAAAGCGCAGGCAGGCTTCTCGCTCTACCGGGCGGCCGGGACCGGCCGGCTCGGAGCGGGCGGCGCTCGGCCGGGCGGCACGCCGGTCGACCCGCATCACTTGGAGTGGCTGGGATGACCTTCGACGAACGCGTCACCGCCCTGGCCCCGCTCGGGTTCACGCCGCGGCAGACTCGGTTTCTGGTGACGGCCGCCTTACACAGCGGATATTGCCTGCGTCGGCAATATCAAGCGTTTGCCGGCCTGAGCCACGGCCAGCAAGTGAACGACTTCTTTGACGCGCTGGTGCGCCGGAAGCTCGCGCATTCCTTCCTCTATCAGCCCAACCGCGGGCACATCTATCACCTGCACGCGAAGCCGCTCTACCGGGCGCTCGCGCAGCGCGACAACCGCAATCGGCGCCAGGTCAGTCCGGCGGTCATCGCGCGCAAGCTCATGGTGTTGGACTACGTGCTGACGCTGCCCGACGCGGAGTGGTACGCCACCGAAGAGGACAAGGTCGGCCTGTTCACGCGGGAGCGAGGGATTCCCCTCGGCGACTTGCCGGCGCGCGTGTACGCACCCACGGACCGCCACAGCCGCCCGACGACGCGGTATTTCATTCACAAACTGCCGGTCTACCTAACGACCGATCGGTCCGTCGTCCACTTCGTGTATCTCGTGAACGACGAGACCGGCCACGGGCTGGAGCAGTTTCTTCAGGACCACGTGCGACTGTTCACCGCGTTGCCGGCCTGGTCCGTCGTGGCCGTCTGCCCACGCGAAATGGGCGGATTGGCCGCGTGCCGGACCGTCTTCGACCGGTTCGCGGCCACGACGTGGGAGCCGGCGCCGCAAGACGGCATCGGCGACTTGCGATGGTTCTTCGCGACTCGACAACTCGTCGAGGGCGGCGATCTGCGCAGCCTGTCCGTCGCGGACCTGGACCGGTTCCGCGAGGCGCGTCG
The DNA here is from genome assembly GCA_041499655.1 of Gammaproteobacteria bacterium. Classification (GTDB taxonomy): domain Bacteria; phylum Pseudomonadota; class Gammaproteobacteria; order Burkholderiales; family SG8-39; genus VBDM01. The sequence goes on along the minus strand of JBGQKQ010000255.1, from coordinate 944 downwards.
GCGGTTCACGGGCGCGCGCATGGAAGCCCTGTACGGCGGCTGGCTCGCCCATGGCGATCTCGCCATCGCTGACGAGAACGACCGCGTGCCTCAAGTCCAAGCGCCAGCGGCCCAGCTGATCACACACAAAATCGTCTCGACGTACCGCCAGTTCGGATCGCTGCCGGGGGTGTGCTGATGAGGCTAGCAGCCCGGAAGTCTGCTAGCCCCCTTGCTAGCCCCTCTGCTAGCCCCTACTTTCGCGTCTCGGAGAGAAACGAGGCGCCGGAGGCGCGACCGCAAAGTCCTTGGTGCACCAAGTCGTTATGCGGTGGCGTGGCGCTCGGGGACACGGCGCCTTTCGCCGCGTCCCGGGTCAAGAGCAGGGTCACAGGCGAGGGGGGAGCGACCCCCTCGAAATCGCGGGGCCTTGACCCCGCGCCTCGCGGCGCGGGTCGGCCCGCTGGGGTCGCTCCCCCCTCGCCCGTCACGAAGAATCGGATCGCGCGACGGCACGGCCCGCGATCCTTCCGTGGTCCCGTCGCGATCACCACCGTGCCGTGCCGCTGACGAAAAGGAGAACCTATGCCGCTCATCAAGCCGCGTACCCATCGGATCAAGATCGTGCGTCACATCTGCCGCCTCCAGGAACCGAATCGCGATGCGCTCGTGCTCTATGCACGGTTCATCGGCGACACGGCCGACTACGTCCTCAATCAACTGATCGAGACCACGATCGCCAAGGACCGTGAGTTCGTGACGTGGCGCGCGGAGCAGCCCGCCCCGAAGCCGAACGGGCGTGACCACACGGGCACCGCGCGCGCCCACGCCGAGGCCGCCCGCTAGGAGGCATGCGATGCGCTTCCTGGTCGAGTACCGATTCGTCCTCAGTCTGGCGTGCAGCGCCATCATGGGCGTCATCGGACTCCATACGTGGCCGTTTCCGGCGGACAACGTGTTCCTCG
>JBGQKQ010000254.1:0-2844 GCA_041499655.1 Gammaproteobacteria bacterium | reverse complement strand
TGAAGGGACGAGCCCTTCTTGAAAACCGCTCCTGAAATCGGCCCGGGAAAGGCTTGCGCCTTCCACACCGGTTCAGGCGGATGTACTGCGTGGATAAATTCGGGGAACCTGGGAAGAACCGCGAAGAGGCTTGTTGCGCTAACCGGATAGAGCGAAACGGAAACCCTGGCGCGCACTATACAGGGAATCGGGCGTGGCTGCCCGCATTTCGAAAGCGAGCCCCAACTACGCCTGCGGCGAGCGGCGCTTCAGGACCGTGACGAGGTTGAGGCAGATGAGATGGATGATGCGCTTCTTCTCGGCGCTGATGCGCTTGCGCTTGAGCTGATTGCAGAGCACGCGCGCCGCGGCCAGCTCGGGGGCGGCCCGCATCTTCCGCGTCTTCGCCGCGGGGGTGGGACGTGCGGAAAAAAGATCGCGGGACTGCCCGGAGGCGTGGTCCCTTTTCGCTTCGTGGTGTTCCCGATCGAAGGTCTTCATGCGTTCCTCCGCAGGCAGGTTTCGATGAATTGCGTGAATTGCTGCGAGAACTCGATGTAGCCATCCGCGATCGCCTTGAGCGCGATCTTCTCGAACGGCTCCTGCCGGTCGATGGCCTGCGCCGTCTCGCATTGCGGAGGCAGCATCTGGCGAAACTCCGCGATCAGATCTTCCAAGCCGGCGTTCTGTCCCATGTTCATCCTCCACAACCATGAAAAACCAACCGGGTCGTGGTCACTCAAGCAAGGCCCATGCCTTACGGATTCAGACTTCCAGAACGCCTGCCGGTTCACGCCGGCGGCCTTGCTGCACCGCATTCGGCGGAATAACGGCCGGAAAAGGGGGAGTTTGAGCGGGAAAGGTTACAAAAGGACGACAGCTAACGACCGGGCACCGTCAGGATCGAGCCCCACAAGCCGGAAGACCGACACGAACCGTCGGGATCGCAGAAGGTCCGGGTGCTCGACCCGCCCGAGCTCCTCTGCTGCTGGCCGCAGCGCGACAGGTCGAACCAGGCGGGCCCGTTCTCGAAGCCGCCGACCCCGCGGGCGTTCACCCAGTAGCGCCCGGGAACCGTCCTCGTGCGGCAGGTCTGCTCGAGAACCAGGCGCTCCGACAGCGTGATGTGGCGCCCGTTAATGAAAATCCCCGACGTCCCCCGCGAGGCATCCGCGCGCAGCGGGCCGCCGAGCTTCAGGCCGGGCAGCATCTGCCCCGCGATCGGCCCGCCTTCCAGTCCCCACGCGCCGGAAAACGCGTCATACCAGTAGCGGCCGGGCTTGATGGGGACGGGATAGAGCTGCTTGAGCTGGCGAACCGTCTCCGCGGAGAGCGGGACGGCGTTGACGATGATCGGCGCGTCGGCGGCGCGAGCCGGCGCGATGCACAGCGCCAGCGCGAAGAGCGCGCGGCGCATCGCGTTACCCCTTCGCGCTGAAATCCAGGCCGTCCAGCGCCGATGCCGCCGCCTTGGGCGCTGCGGCTGGGGCCTTCGCCGCGGGGAGTGTCGCAGATGCGGCCGCCGCGGGAGCCGTCTTCCCGCTCATCAGCCTCTCCAGGTCCGCCTTCACCTGGCCGGCATCGAGCGCGACGCGCCCCTGCAAGCGCATCAGGATCCGCGAAGACAGATCGATCATGCGCGGATCGCCGGCGCGCATGTTGGCGGCGAGCGTGATGAGCGGAGCGGCGTGCTGGCTGCGGAAGCCCGGGTTGGCGCGGTCCATCGCGTCGATGACGGCGTTCTGCGCGCGGGCGATGCCGATGAGGATGTCGGCGAGATGGTCGCTGGTGAGGTTCATGGTGTCCCTTTTTGCTGCCGTGACTGGATTGGGAGGATAAGCGCGGGGCTGGCCGATGGCTAGCGCGCGAAATCGGGCGCGGATGCCGCACGCGCGCAGCTTGTGCCGATTCCCGGCCAGCTTGCACCGCGGGAGGGCGCGCGAACGCGCTCGCTCTTGGCAGTCAAACAGCTGACTCTCTTTGAATTCAATGGAGAAACTCACCGCGCGGCCTCGACTGGCACGGCGGTTGCATCACCTCTCATCGCTGGGCTCCTCGCACCCCGAGGAGTCATTCGACCGGGAGGTTGCCGTGACGCTCCGAAGCCTTGTTGTCCTCTGCGCGCTCCTCGCACCGCTGCCCTTGCCCGCCGCGCCCGCCACCGACGAGCCGCTGATGCTGGTCGCGAAGCCCGAGCTCCAGAGCGAGGTCTTCGGCTCGTCCATCCTCTTCGTCAAGCCGGCTCCCGACGGCGGCCACATCGGGATCATCATCAACCGGCCGACCACCGCCAGGCTGGGCGATCTCTTTCCCGAGGACGAGCCCTCGAAGAAAGTCGTCGATCCCATCTACCTCGGCGGGCCCGAGGGCTACAACCGCGTGTTCGCCCTGGTCGGCAAGCGCGACACCGCGGGCAAGGACGCGCTGCAGATGATGCCCGGCGTGTTCCTCGTCGCCGACGGCAACGCCGTCGACCACGTCATCCAGGCCGACCCCGAGCACGCGAGATTTTTCCTCGGCATGGTGACCTGGGAGCCGGGGCAGCTCGACAGCGAAATCGAGCGCGGCATGTGGTTCGTCGACCAGGCGGACGAGAAACTGATTTTCGAGAAGAAGACCGACGGGCTGTGGGAGACGCTGGTGCGCAGATCGGAAGCGAGGGCGCACGCGATCTAGGGAGTCACCGGCGGCAGCTTAAGTCGGACCTGAGCCGGACCTGAGCGGCTACTGCGGCTCGATCCCCGCGCGCTTCAGCACCGCGCCCCAGCGCGCGATCTCGGAGGCGATGAAGGCGGCGAACGCCTCGGGCGAATCGGCCGCGGGAATCGCGCCCTCGGCATCGAGGCGCGCGCGCAACTCGGGCGT
>JBGQKQ010000253.1:0-2858 GCA_041499655.1 Gammaproteobacteria bacterium | reverse complement strand
TGTGGTTCGTCGACCAGGCGGACGAGAAACTCATTTTCGAGAAGAAGACCGACGGGCTGTGGGAGACGCTGGTGCGCAGATCGGAAGCGAGGGCGCACGCGATCTAGGGAGTCACCGGCGGCAGCTTAAGTCGGACCTGAGTCGGACCTGAGTCGGACCTGAGTCGGACCTGAGTCGGACCTGAGTCGGACCTGAGCGGCTACTGCGGCTCGATCCCCGCGCGCTTCAGCACGGCGCCCCAGCGCGCGATCTCGGAGGCGATGAAGGCGGCGAACGCCTCGGGCGAATCGGCCGCGGGAATCGCGCCCTCGGCATCGAGACGCGCGCGCAGCTCGGGCGTGGCCACGATGCGGCGGATTTCGGCGTTCAGCCTCGCGACGATCTCGCGCGGCGTGCCGGCCGGCACGACGATGCCGTACCAGCCGTTCGCTTCGAAGCCTTTCAGTCCTGATTCGGCGCCGGCCTCGTCCAGCGTCGGGATGTTCGGCAGCGATGGCACGCGCGTCAGGCTCGTCACCGCGAGCGCGCGCAGCCGCCCCGAGGTTACGTGCGGCATCACCGCCGGCGCGCCGTTGATGCCCATGGCGAGCTGCCCCGAGATGAGGTCGGTGAGCATCGGACCGACGCCCTTGTAGGGAATATGCAGGATGTCGGTGCCGGTCGCGAGCTTGAAGTATTCCGTGGTGAGGTGCGAGGTGCTGCCCGTACCCGCCGAGCCGTAGGTGAGCCTGCCGGGGTTCTTCTTCGCATAGGCGATCAGCTCGGCGGCGCTCGACACCGGCAGCGAGTTATTCACCACCAGCACGCTCGGCACGATCGCCATCAGCGAGACCGGCGCGAAGCTCTTCACCGGATCGTAGGGAAGGTTCCTGTAGATCGCCGGACTCACGGCGAGCGGGCCCAGCTGCCCCATCATCAGGGTGTATCCGTCGGGCGCCGCTTTCGCCGCCGCCTCCGCGCCGATCGATCCGCCGGCGCCGGGACGGTTGTCGACCACCACCGCCTGCCCGAGATTCTCCGAGAGCTTCTGCGACAGCGCGCGCGCGAGGATATCGGTCGATCCGCCCGGCGGAAAGGGGACGATGAGGCGCAGCGGGTGCGAAGGGTAAGCCTGCGAGCCTGCCGCAGTCTGCGCTGGCGCCTCGGTCGCGGCGGCTGCGAGGATTGTCATCCCGAGCGCAGCGAGGGATCTCTTCAGGCACCACGCGTAAGGAGATCCCTCGACCTTCGGTCTCGGGATGACAGAGAAGCGCTTCACGTTCGCGGCAGGATACACGAGGGTCGCGGCGCCCCGTTCGCGAGCAGCGTGCACCAGCGGGGCGCAGTTTTTGCCGCCCTCAGATGCCGTTCCGCGGGGTTTTCTCCTATGAAACAGCGAGCTGGAGTTGGGGTGGCACGTTTGTTGCGTCGCACAAACCATGTCGAACCGCAACAGCTTGTCCTTGTTTCTGGTGATCGTCGCGTTCGTGTGCCTCGGCTGGGCGGTGCGCAGCCCCGCAGCGGAAGCTGCAACGGCGGCCATTCAGCCCCGGCTGGCGCGCGAAGCGGGCGTTGCGTGGTGCTCGCAGGCGCTCGCGAGCAAGGAAGGCAACGCGCCTGCGAAACGCGGCGGCGACCCGGCGTCAGGGCGCACGGCGCCGCACCTGTGCGCTAGCGCTTTGCGACACCGAGTTGCGACGCCATCCAGTCGGCGGTCTGGTCGCGGTAGCGGTACCAGAGGTTGTTGACCACGTGGTTGCCGCCCTCGATCACCGAGAGCACGCACGGGCCTGAGACGGCCGCCGCGAGCTTCTCGGCCTGGGTGTGAGGCGTGAGGCGGTCCTGGGTGCCCGCGACGATGTAGATCGGGCAGGTGATGTTCTTCGCGCACTCGGCGAGCGTAAACCTCAGCGCGACCTTGCCCGCCTCCTCGAGATCCGCGCTCTTCGAGCGCACGCGGAAAGCCTCGACGTTCATCTGCGGCCGGCCGGTGAAGTCGGCCGAGCGCTGGAACGGGCCCGATAGCGCGACGCAGGCCTTGAGGCGCTTCTCGAACGCGGCGGCGCGCGGCGCGTAGTAGCCGCCGAGCGACACGCCCCAGATGCCGATGCGCGCGAGATCGACGTCGCTGCGCGTCTCGAGATAGTCCACCACCGCCTTGACGGGTTTTTCGTACTCGGGACAGACGGGAAAGTCGTACTCCGCCTCGCCCTGGCCCGGACCGTCGAACGACAACGTCGCGAGACCGCGGACGAGGAAGCGGTTCTCGTAGTCGTCCATCTCCTCCTTCGCCGAGTCCAGGCCCATGCACATGATCACGATGGGAGGCTTGGCCACGCCCTTGGGCTTCCTCAGGTTGCCGTAGAGGTTCTTGTCCTCATAGGGAATCGCGACGCGCTCGCCCGGCGGATCGAGGTAGGGCAGCGCCTTGTTGCGGCACTCGATCGCGCGCCGGTGCGCCTCGCGCAGTTGCGCCATGTCGTTCACGAACAGAAACTTGCCGAAGTGATAGCACACCGCGGCGCGGGTGAAGTGCTGGGCGGCGGAGTAGTTGTAGCCGCCGGCGAGCGCCTTGTTGCCGAGCTCCCGGTGGATCGCGGCGCGCGCCGACCAGGCGTCGCACCAGTCTTCCCAGCGCAACACCGAGGCGGTGACCTCCTGGAAATCGGCGAGCGGCACGCCGTTGGCGACGAAGCGCGGCGCCCAGTGCGAGATCGCGGCCTCGACGCGGGCGTCTTTTTCTGACTTGGATTGAATCACTGCGGACATTCGTTCAGGCTCCTGTCTCAAATTGTCATTCCGAGGGCGCAGCCCGAGGAATCTCCCTACACTCGATGCTCTCTACGGTAGAGATCCCTCGCTGCGCTCGGGATGACATG
>JBGQKQ010000252.1:0-2926 GCA_041499655.1 Gammaproteobacteria bacterium | reverse complement strand
CCCCCTTCTTCGCGGTAGACTCTCCGCACGGAGGAGGGCGATGAAGGCAAAGAATCTGGCGCTGTGCGCCGGCGCGGCGGCGATGCTCGCGGTATCGCTCGCGCAGGCGCAATCCGCATGGCCGTCCAAGCCGATCCGCTGGATCGTGCCGTTTCCGCCTGGAGGTCCGGCCGACGTGGTGACGCGCCTGGTGTCGGCGAAGCTCGCCGAGCGCACCGGCCAGCCCGGGGTCGTCGAGAACCGCGCAGGCGCCGGGGGCAACGTCGGGCACGAGGCGGCGGCCAGGGCTCCGGCCGACGGCACCACCGTGCTGTTTGTGGTGCCGGCGATCATCACCAATCCCTTTTTCCTCAAGGCGAGCATCGATCCGTTCAAGGAGCTCGCCCCGGTCATCCACCTCGACAGCGCCTCGATGGTGCTGCTGACGAGTCCCGCGTTTCCCGCCGGCAGCGTTTCGGAGGTGATCGCGCTCGCGCGCGCCAGGCCCGGCAGCGTCAGTTGCGCCGCCTCCGGCGCCCTGCCGCAGGTCGGGTGCGAGATGCTGCGGTCCTACGCCGGCTCCGAGATGATCATGGTGCAGTACAAGGGCAACGCGCCCGCGCTCAACGCCGTCATGGGGGGCGAGGTCAATCTGCTGTTCGACCTCGTGAACACCGCGCAGGGCCAGGTGAGGTCGGGGCGGGTGCGCGCGATCGCGTCGACGAATGCGAAACGCGGGATCGGTCCCTTCGGCGACCTTCCCGCGATTGCCGAGACGATTCCGGATTTCGAGCTCGTGACCTGGCACGGCGTGATGGTCCCCGCCGCGACGCCCGGGGACATCGTGCACAAGCTCAACCGCGAGATCCAGTGGGTGCTCGAGCAGCCCGACATCCGCAAGCGGTTCTCCGATGGCGGCCTCGACATCACGGGAGGAACACCCGAGGCGTTCGAGGCGATCCTCAGGCGCGAATACGCGAAGTACGGAAAGATACTCGCCGGAGCGGGCATCAAGCCGGAGTGAGCGGCCCTCGGCGGGAATTCAGGCGGCCGCGACGGCGGCGGCGTTGTCGCGGAGCAGCTTGGAGAAATCTTCCGCCGGCTGCGGCCTGCGGAAGAAGTATCCCTGGAACTCGTGGCAGCCGTGCTCGGTGAGAAAATCGAGCTGCTCCTGGGTCTCCACTCCCTCGGCGATCACCTTGAGCCTCAGGCTGTGCGCCATGGCGATGATCGCCTGCGTGATCGCGACGTCGTCCGGGTCCTGCGGGATGTCCTTGATGAAGGAACGGTCGATCTTGATGCAGTCGAAAGGGAAGCGCTTGAGCGAGACCAGGGACGAGTAGCCCGTTCCGAAGTCGTCGATGGCCAGGCGTATGCCCATCGACTTGATGCCGTCGAGGATCTTCTTCGAGCTCTGGATGTCCCGCATCACCATGCTCTCGGTGATCTCGAGCTCCAGACAGTTCGGCTTGAGTGCGCTCTCGGCCAGAGCCCGCTCGATCTCGCGCAGCAGGTGCTTGTCCTCGAACTGGCGCGCCGACAGGTTCACTGAGACCGTGAGCGGGGGCGCCGGGGCGCGGCCCTGGAGAGTCTGGTTCTGGACGCACGCCGTCCTCAGCACCCAGGCGCCGATCGGAACGATGAGCCCCGAGGTCTCGGCGTGCCCGATGAACTCCAGGGGCGGGAGCAACCCGAGCTCGGGGTGCTGCCAGCGGATGAGCGCCTCCATTCCCGTGATCCGGCCGGTGTTGATCTCGACCTTGGGCTCGTAGTGAAGGATGAACTCGTTCCGCTCCAGGGCGCCCTGCAGCCGGGTTTCCTTGGCGATTCTCGCCGACAGGTGGTCGTTCATCTCCCCCGAGTAGAAGAGGTAGTTGTTCTTGCCCTGCTCCTTGGCGCGGTAGGTGGCGATGTCGGCGTTTTTCAGAAGGCTCGCCAGGTCCTCGCCGTCGTTCGGATAGAGGCTGATTCCGATGCTCGCCGTTATGTGGCTGGTTTCGCCTTCGAGCATGAACGGCCAGCGCAGCGCGTGGAGAATCTTCTGCGCCACGCTCACGACGTCGCCGGGCGCGACGAAGTCCTCGATGAGCGCAACGAACTCGTCCCCTCCAAAGCGGGCGATGGTGTCGCTCTCCCGCAGGCACAGCCTGAGACGCCCCGCGACTTCCTGCAGCAGGCGATCGCCGAAGGGATGGCCGAGCGTGTCGTTGATGAACTTGAAACGGTCCAGGTCGAGGAACAGCAGCGCCATGGACTTGTGATAGCGCTGCGCGTTGTTCAGCGCGTGCGCGAAGCGCTGGTTGAACATGTAGCGGTTGGGCAGGCCGGTCAGCGTGTCGTGCGTCGCGACGTAGAGCAGATTCTCCTCGGCCTGCTTCCGGGCCATGAACTGGCCGATCTGGCTGCCGATCACGCGCACCATCTGCAGCAGCGACGGATCGGGATTGCGGATCTCGCTGCTGAAGAACTCGAGGACCGCGAGGGTGACGTTGCCGGCGAGGATCGGGAAAGCGAACGCGCCGTGCAATCCCGCCTTGGCGGCGAGTTGTGCGCGCTCGAAACCTTCGTCCCGGCTGACGTCCGGGATCCAGTGCGGCGTGCCGCTCACCCAGACCTGCCTCACCAGGCCCTTGTTCGTGGGCTGGAAGGTGAGCTTGCGCACCTCGGAGATGAATTGAATGACCGCCTTGTCCGGGCCGCTCCAGGTCTCTACGCAGGAGATGGCCTTTCTCCGCTCGTCCATGCTCCAGCGCGCGCCGCAATCCCAGCTCAGGGTCTCGCAGATGGTCTGGACGATCCTGGGAATGGCCTCGGAGAGGGTCTCCGACTCGGCGAGCACGCGAGTCACGGCGTGCTCCATCTTTTCGCGCTGCTCGGCGCGCTTGCGCTCGGAGATGTCGCGCGAGACCAGCACCACCTTGGTCACGTTTCCGGTGGCGTCGCGGAT
>JBGQKQ010000251.1:0-2939 GCA_041499655.1 Gammaproteobacteria bacterium | reverse complement strand
CTCGCGCGTCACCTCCGCGCCGAGCTTCTTCACCGCCACCACCAGCGGCCGCTCGTCCCATTTGGGGTGGCGCACGCCGATCACCGCGGCCTCGGCGATCCCCGGGTGCGCCACCGCGATGTTCTCCAGGTCGATCGAGCTGATCCACTCCCCGCCCGACTTGATCACGTCCTTCGAGCGGTCGGTGATCTGCATGAAGCCGTCCGCGTCGATGGTGGCGACGTCGCCGGTGGGGAACCAGCCATCGCGCAGCGGGTCGCCCCCCTCGCCCTTGAAGTAGGTGCTTAGAATCGTGGGGCCGCGAACCAGCAGGTCGCCGAAGGCCTTGCCGTCGCGCGGCAGTTCCTTTCCGTCGCCGTCGACGATCTTCATCTGCACGCCGTAGACGGTTCGTCCCTGCTTGCACTCGAGCTCGCGCTGCTTCTCGCGCGGCAGGGCCGTGTGCTTGGTCTTGAGGGTGCACATGCTGCCGAGCGGGCTCATCTCGGTCATGCCCCAGGCGTGCCTGCATTCCACGCCGTAGTCGTCGCGGAAGGTGTCGATCATCGCCGGCGGGCAGGCCGAGCCGCCGACGATCACCGTCTTGAGCGTGCTGAACCTGAGCCGGTTCTGCTTCATGTGGGCGAGCAGCGCGAGCCATACCGTGGGCACGCCCGCCGTCTGGGTGACCTTCTCCGACTCGAACAGCTCGTACAGGCTCTTGCCGTCGAGCGCGGCTCCGGGAAAGACCAGCTTTGCCCCGTTCATCGTCGCGAAATAGGGAATGCCCCAGGCGTTGACGTGGAACATCGGCACCACCGGAAGGATCACCGAGCGCGCCGAGCAGTTGAAGATGTCGGGGAGCGACGCAGCGTAGGCGTGCAGGATGGTCGAGCGGTTCGAGTACAGCACGCCCTTCGGATTGCCCGTCGTCCCCGAGGTATAGCACAGGCCCGCCGCGGTCGACTCCTCGAGCTGCGGCCACGCGTAGTCCCCGTCCTCGCGCTCGAGCAGGTCCTCGTAGCACAGCAGGTTCGGCACGCCTGCCTTGGGCAGGTGCGCGCGGTCGGTCATCGCGACCCAGCCCTTGACGCCCTTGCACGCGGGCGCGAGCTTTTCGACGAGAGGGACGAAGCTCAGGTCGAAGAAGACGTACCGGTCCTCGGCGTGATTGACGATGAACTGCAGCTGGTCGGGGAACAGCCGCGGGTTGACGGTGTGCATGACCGCGCCCATCCCGGAGACGCCGTAATACAGCTCGAAGTGGCGATACCCGTTCCAGGCGAGGGAGCCGACTCGGTCGCCCTCCCTCACGCCGAGCCGCGCGAGCGCCTGCGCCAGGCGCCTGGCGCGAGCGTGCGCCTTCGAATAGGTGGTGCGGTGGATCGGTCCTTCGAGGCTGCGCGAGACGATCTCGACGTCGCCGTGGTTGCGGTCGGCGTGTTCGATCAACGACGACACCAGCAACGGCATGTCCATCATCTGGCCGCGCATGCTTCCCTCCTCCGGGCGCCCTGGCTCAGCGAAAATTACTCTGTGCGAAAATCCGTGTCAATCTACGACTGGTCCGGAGCCACTCGATCGGACATGACTGCGAACACCGTTCAGCGCCTGCGCGTCGGCGAATGGTTGCTCGACCCCGCGACCAACGAGATCTCCCGCGGGTCCGAGCGCGTGCATCTGGAACCCAAGACCGTCGACTTGCTCGTCGCGCTCGCCTCGCTCCCCAATCAGGTCGTAAGCCGGGAAGAATTGCTCTCGCAGGTGTGGCCCGGAGTGGTCGTGGGCGACGACGTCCTGACCCAGGGCGTGATCAAGCTGCGCAAGGCCCTGGGAGACACTCTCATCCAGACCATACCCAAGCGCGGCTACCGGTTGATCGGAGAAGTGAGCTGGCTCGGCCGGGAGCCCGGCACGGTCCCCGGAAATTCGCGGCGGCGCACCTACTGGATCGCCGGCGCTTGCGTCCTCGCCGTGGCAGTCCTGCTGGGGCTCTGGCGGCACGTTGTCGAAAAGAACTCTCCCCTGGCCATGATGTCCGCCGACGCAATCAGGGCAGCCCAGATCGACGTGTCGCCGAAGATCATCGTGTATTCATTCAGGGAGATCGCGGGCGATGCCCGGCAGTCCCTGCTCGCGCGCGGATTCACTTCCCGCCTCATCACCGACCTGGGCCGGTTTCCCGACGTGCGCGTCATTACCTTGCCGGCTCAGAGTGTCCAGGCCCCGGCACAAGGCGAATCCGGCCGCGGAAGCTATGTCGTCGCCGGCGATGTGCAAAGCAGTGCCGGCAAGATCCGCCTCTACGTTCGCCTCGTGGACGCCGCGTCGGGCGAGTCCCTGTGGTCGGAGCAATACGACCGCCCGTACAGCGATCTCCTCGCCCTGCAGGACGAGCTCACGCAACAGGTGCTGGAAAAGCTGCGGATCAAGGTCAGCGACGCGGAGCTGCGCAGGCGCGCCCGGCCCTACACGCGCAATCTCCAGGCATACGAATATTTTCTGCGCGCGCAGACCGCGCTGAACGTCAGGAGCAAGCCGGGCAACGAGGCCGCGCGCGGTTTTTACCTGAAGGCGGTCGAGCTCGACCCTTCCTTTGCCCGTGCCCATGCGGGCCTCGCGCTCACCTACGCTGCAGACCGGAGGAACAACTGGACCGCGGACGGCAAGGCGGCCCTCGCCAAAGCCACCGAGCTGGCGAACACCGCGCTGCAGCTCGACCCGAGCAGCCCGGACGTCCTTTTCGCAGTGGGTTTCGTCAATATGGAGCGCGGAGCCCTTTCGGACGCGACCAGCTACCTGCGCACGGCCCTGCGGCTCAATCCCTCGTACGCGGACGCCTACGCGCTGATGGCGGGGATCCAGACCTACGACGGCCGGCCGGCCGAAACGATTCCCCTCATCCGGGTGGCCATGCGTCTTGCCCCCAACTCCGGCTATCTATATTCGCTCATCCTGGG
>JBGQKQ010000250.1:0-2942 GCA_041499655.1 Gammaproteobacteria bacterium | reverse complement strand
CGCGCGGCGCACGCGCTCGACCAGCTCCGGGATCTTGTCGCGTCCGGCGTTCTCGAGCAGCACGATCATCTCGTCGCCGCCCCAGCGGCCGACGCTGTCGACGTCGCGCACCGCGTGCGTTGCGCGCTCGGCCACCCCTTGCAGCACCGCGTCGCCGGCGCGGTGCCCGTGCTCGTCGTTGATGCGCTTGAAGTCGTCGAGGTCGGCGAACAAGAGCGCCGATACCATCGACGGATTGCGCCGTTGCGCCGCGATCGCCCGCTCGAGCCGGTCCTCGATCAGCGTGCGGTTCGGCAGTCCCGTCAGCGCGTCGAACATCGCCAGCCGCGCGAGCCGGGCCCGCTGCACGAGGAGCGCGTACACGCCCCAGCCCAGGAATGCCGCGAGGCCCCAGACGAGAAGGCGCAGGCGCCAAGCCTCGGCCGAGGGAAAGGACGAGGCCATGCCTCGCAGCGCCAGCACCCACTTGCCTCCGGGCACGTCCATGTCGATCAGCTCGACACCGCTCGCCCCGAAGAGGCGCGCGTCGCCGCGCATCACCTCGCCCTGCATGCCGCGCGCGTCTCTTCCGCGCATGGCGAGGTCGACGTTCTCGGCCTTGGCTCGGGCGAAAGCGTCGGCAAAGAGAGATTCCGAGTCGATGACGGTCGAGATGAGTCCCCAGTACTTGCCGCGGACCGAGACCGGAACGCGGTAGACCAGGCCCTGCCCTCCCTGAACCAGCTTCATCGGGCCAAGAAGGACCGGGGTGCCTCCGTCGATCACCCGCTGGACGGCTCCCAGCTGGCTGGGCACCTTGCGGTAGTCGAGCCCGAGCACCTTCTCGTTGCCCTTGACCGGATAGAGATAGATGAGGTGGTAGCCGACGGCGACGCCGAAATTGCGCACATGACGCGAGTCCTCGAAGAGCTTCTTGAGAATCGCGTCCACCTCGCGCCGGTTGAGCACTCCCTCGCGCGCCGCGAGGTAGCTTTTCAGGCCGCCGGTGAGGAACAGCGCGTTGTCGAGCTCGCGCGTGAGGCGCGTCTGCAGGAGCGAGCCGAAGGAGATCAGCTCGAGTTTCCGCCGCGCATCGAACCGGTTCTCGAGGATCGCGCTGCCGGCGAACCCGACCAGCAGGAAGACCACGGCTCCCATGGCCGCAAATCCCCAGCGCATCCAGAACCGGCGCAGCCGCTCGCGGATGTCCTTCGGCTTTTCCGGAGAATCCATGAACGCATCCCCTCCCGTTAGGGGGCCATGCCTGCGTTGCTGCGGCAGCGGTCGGACGGCGACCGTCTGGCGCGAATGATACCGCGTTGCCCGGGGAAACCGAAGCGCTTGGAGGTTCTCAGCCCAGCTCGAGGGGCCAGGCGGCGACGTCGAAGTCCTCGGACATCGCCACGTGGACGAAGCCGCGCACGTCGCGAAGCGAGCGCGTGATGTGGCCCTTGCCCTCGAGGTCCTCGGCGAAGATGAGATCCCCGGGTCGGCAGACGACGCGCCTGCCGTCGCTCGCCTCGAGCTCGAGGATGCCCGAGGTGAGGAAGATCAGCTGGCGCCGCGGCGCGTTGTGGTAGTCCTGCTCGTGGCCCTGCGGCGTCTCGCGGAAGAAAATCGATTCGCAGCGGAAGGTTTTCGACGCGGGCCGCGCGTCCCCCGTCATCGGGACGCGGCGTATCTCGATCGCCGAGCCTCCCACTTCCGTAGCGAATATCCTGACAAGGCGCATGCGAACCGACGACCGAGTTCAAGCGATGCTACCGCAGTTCCGGCGGATCCGCGATCGGTGCTCGCGAAGAACGCAGGCGCTATAGAATCCCTTCCAGGGGAGGGTCGTCACGCGTGCGTCGTCCCACCATCCGCGTTCAGCTTCTTGGCCTGGCTTTGGCGGCAATCGTCCCGGTCGCGGGCGCCGTGATCTATGCGATCGTCGATGCTTCGCGCACCAGTCTTGCGCAGGCGGAACGCGAAATCGGCAACCTCGCCGCCACCGCGGCGAACAACGTGGCCACCCGGCTTGCGGAGAACGAGCAGCTGCTCTCCCGGCTTGCGCAACGCCCTCGGGTGAAGGCGATCGACCCCAGGCGCTGCGATCCCTTCGTGGCCGACTTTGCCAGGCTGCATCCCGACTATGTCAATCTCGCCCTGCGCGACGCCAGAGGCAACGCCATCTGCTCGCTTCTGCCCATACCCCCGGCGAGCGTCGTGATCAAGTTCCCCTGGGTCCAGCAGGTGCTTCGCGGCGGCGAACTCGTCGCGGGCGATGCGGTTCAGGACAGGGTCGTCGGACGCTGGTTCTCCGCCCTGCTTTATCCGGTGCGCAACGACCATGGCGAAGTCATCGGATTCCTCGCCATGGGAATCGATCTCCTGAAGCTTCAGCAGCGCATTCTGCCGGCCCTGCCCGCGGGCGTAATCGTGTCGGTGATCGATCGCCGGCAGACATTCCTGATGCGCTCCGAGAATCCCGAGCAATGGATAGGCCACACCGTCGCCAATCCAGAAAACGTGAGGGAAGCGCAGCGCCACGCCGAAGGAAGCTACCGGGTAAAAGGCGCGGAGGGCATCTCCCGTTACTTCGCCTATCGAACGATTGCCGGGGTGGGGTGGCTCGTTACGGTCGGCATTCCCGAGGACGCCCTGCTCGCCCCGTTTCGCCGGCAGCTCTGGACCGCGCTGGCCATCGTACTGGGCACCCTGGTGCTGGCCCTGTTTCTTGCGCGCCGGATAGCAGCTGCGATCGCCAGGCCCGTCCGCGATCTCGAAGCCGCGACGGCCAAGGTTTCCGCGGGCGACCTCCGCGCCCGCGCTCCGGTCGGCGGGCCGGCCGAGATCGCCAATGTCGCGCGCGAATTCAACCGCATGGTGGAAAACCGCTCGGCCGCGGAAGCCCGCATCAAGAACCTGAATCGCATCCACGCGATGCTCAGCCGTATCAACGCGCTGATCGTGCGCGTGCG
>JBGQKQ010000249.1:0-3008 GCA_041499655.1 Gammaproteobacteria bacterium | reverse complement strand
TGGGGGCCCAAAGGCTTCGTGGTGACCCACTGCAAAGTCGACCTGCGGCCCGGCGGCATGATGCACTACTGCCTGCGCATGCCGGACGGCAACGAGATGTGGGGCAAGTTCGTCTATCGCGAAATCGTGAAGCCGGAACGGCTGGTCTGGATCAATTCCTTCTCGGACAAGGACGGGGGCACCACCGTGCATCCCATGAGTGCGGACTGGCCGCGCGAGATGCTCTCCACTGCCACGTTCGAGGAGCAGGGCCACAAGACCAAGCTCACCATCCAGTGGGTTCCGGTGGATTCCTCGACCGACCTCGAACGCAAGACTTTCGAGGCGGGCCGCGACAGCATGAAGATGGGCTGGAGCGGGACCTTCGAACAATTCGCGGCCTACCTGTCGCGATGAACGCGCGCCCGGAGGCCACAGGCCACGAGTACACGGTCGCGGTCACGCGCCTGCTGGACGCGCCCCGCGAGCGCGTGTTCGAGTGCTGGACGCGCGCCGAGCACCTGGCGCACTGGTTCGGGCCGAAGGGTTTCATCATCCATTCCTGCGAGGCGGATCCGCGGCCGGGCGGCGTGTTCCGGCTGTGCATGCGCTCTGCCCAAGGCGTCGACTACTGGGTGCGCGGAATCTATCGCGAGGTCCTCGCACCCGAGCGGATCGTCGTGCATTGCGCCGCGGACGATGCGCAGGGCCTCAAGCGCTTGGATGAAATCATCACCGTGACCTTCGCCAGCGAAGGAGGCAGGACGCGCCTGGCCCTGCATGCGACGGCCGCCGGGTCCGGCGACCAGGCTGCGGCGATGCTGCGCGGCATGGAGCAGGGCTGGAGCGAGACACTCGATCGCCTGCGCGCGAGAAGCAACACCATTCAATAGGAGAGAACAACATGCTGATCAAGATCCTCATCGGCGGCGTCGTCGTCCTCGCGGTCCTTGCCGCGTATATCGCCACCCGCCCGGAAGATTTTTCCGTCGTGCGCTCGGCGAGCTTCGCCGCGCCGGCGCCCGCAGTGTTCGCGCAGGTGAACGAGCTGAAGAAGTGGGAAGCCTGGTCGCCCTGGGCGAAGAAGGACCCGCAGGCCAAGAGCAGCTACGCGGGACCGGCCGCGGGAACCGGGGCGAGCATGTCCTGGGCCGGCAACAAGGAAGTCGGCGAGGGCCGCATGACCATCGTCGAGAGCCGGCCGAACGAGCTGCTGCGCTTCAAGCTCGAGTTCTTCAAGCCCTTTGCCGCGACCAACAGCGCGGAATTCGCCTTCCAGGAGGCGGGCGGGCGCACTGCGCTCACCTGGACCATGCGCGGGCAGAACAATTTCATCGGCAAGGCCATGTGCCTGGTGTTCGACATGGACAAGATGGTCGGCGGCGATTTCGACGCCGGCCTCTCCGGCATCAAGGCCATCGTGGAGAAGGTAGAGGCGAAGAAATGAGCCGGCGCAGCGTGCAGCACGCGAGCTTCGTCATCGAGCGCGAGTTTCCCCATCCGCCGGCGCGCGTCTTCGCCGCTTGGGCCGATCGCAAAGCCAAGGAAAAGTGGTTCGCCGGGCCTGGCGGCCAATGGCAGCCGCTCGAGCGGCAAATGGACTTCCGCGTCGGCGGCAGCGAACGCGCCCGGGGCCAATGGGCCAATGGCCGCGTGACGGACTTCCAGGCGCACTACCACGACATCGTGCACGACCAGCGCATTGTCTACAGCTACGGCATGCACGTCGACGACAAGCGCATCTCCGTATCGCTCGCCACCATCGAGTTCGAGCCCTCGGGCATGGGAACGAAGCTGACCCTGACCGAGCAGGGCGCGTTCCTCGACGGCTACGACGACGCCGGCAGCCGCGAGCACGGCACGGGGAGCCTGATGGATGCCCTGGAAAGAAGCCTGGGAGAACCCCGATGACGATCAGAAAGCAGAAGATCACCCCGTTCCTCTGGTTCGACGGCAAGGCCGAGGAGGCGGCGAATTTTTACGTATCGATCTTCGGAAATTCGAAGGTCAAGAACCTGTCGCGCGGACCGGACGGCAAGGTCTTCTCGGCGATCTTCCAGCTCGAGGGCCAGCAGTTCTACGCATTGAACGGCGGACCGCAGTACAAGTTCTCGCCGGCCATCTCGATGTTCGTCAGTTGCGGCACGCAGCGCGAGGTGGACGAGTTGTGGGACAAGCTCTCCGCGGGCGGCAAGACGAACCGCTGCGGCTGGCTGGACGACAAGTACGGCCTGACATGGCAGATCATCCCCTCGGTGCTGGGCAAGTACCTCCAGGACAAGGACCGTGCCAAGGCGGGCCGGGTGATGCAGGCGATGCTAAAGATGGCAAAGATCGACATCAAGCTCCTGAAGCAGGCCTACGCCGGCGCATGACGACCCACAACAGCGCTCCCGGTTTCAAGCGGCTTCCCCGCAGCCATATCGCGACCAGGCCGTTGGGCGCCCGCGTGCGCGTCACGTTCCGGGGCGAGGTGATCGCCGACACGCTCGAGGCGATCGAGCTGAAGGAAGGCAGTTACCCGGCCGTCCTCTACATCCCGCGCAAGGACACGAAAATGGATCGCCTGGTGCGTTCCAACCACCGGACGCACTGCCCGTTCAAGGGCGATGCTTCGTATTTCTCGATCGCCAACGGCCCCGAAAACGCCGTCTGGACCTACGAGCAGCCTTACGATGAAATGCAGGAGATCAAGGACCTGCTGGCTTTCTATCCCGACAAGTTCGATTCGATCGCCGTCTCCTGATTGTTTCGACAACACTAAGTAACGTTACGTATACATCCGTTGCTGCACTGCACGCTAGAATCGCGCCCTCGTTGAGACCCGGTTTCCCATGCGCTTACTTCCTGTAGCGATTGTATCGGCCGGCGTTTCGCTCGCCGCCTGCGGCCCCACCGGCGGAGGACACGGCGGCCCGCCGGGCGGCATGCCGCCCGCCGAGGTCGGCATCGTCACGGTGCAGCCCAAGGCCGTGCTCGCGCCCTTCGAGTACACGGGCCAGACCGCCGGTTCGCGCGAAGTGGAAGTG
>JBGQKQ010000248.1:0-3026 GCA_041499655.1 Gammaproteobacteria bacterium | reverse complement strand
CCGGTGCGGATGCGGATGACTTGCTTCAGATCGAAGACGAAGATCTTTCCATCGCCTATCTTTCCGGTGTTGGCCGACTTCTCGATGGCCTCGATCGCCTGATCGAGCATCTCGTCCTTGATGGCGGCCTCGACCTTCACTTTCGGCAGGAAATCGACCACGTACTCCGCGCCGCGATACAGCTCGGTGTGACCTTTTTGCCTGCCGAAGCCCTTGACCTCGGTGACGGTGATGCCCTGAACGCCGATGGCGGACAGAGCTTCCCGCACCTCGTCAAGCTTGAAGGGCTTGATGATTGCGGTGACCAGTTTCATGAATGTGCTCCCTAGTTGGGGTGATCGAGGCTAGAACTTGTAGATGCCCGAGAACGCGAGGCTCGACTCGCTCTTGCTGAAATTGCCAGCCGAGTCCGAATACGCCTTCTCGTCCGCCTTGTCCTGGCGCACTTCGGCGCGAAGTTCGAAGCTGTCGGCCGGGAGGTACGCCACCGTCAAGGTGCCTTCCTTGAACTTTTGCGCACCCGTGGTCCCCGCTCCTGCGTTGGGCAAGCCGAACCTCACTCCGTCCTTGTCGCTGAACGACTCCAGCCGCACGGTGCCGCGGAATTTCGGCGTGATCATGTAGGTGACGTAGCCGGCGAAGCCGCTGTATTTCCCTTTCATGCTGCCGCCACCGGCCGCGAGGCTGACGTAGTTGTCCTGCGACAGGGTCAGATACTCGATCCCGACGCTCAGCGGATCGGTGATCTGATAGGACACGACCAAGTCGGCGCTGGTGCGCGTGCCATCCGGACCCGACAGCGCTGCTCCGCTGGGCGCGACGTTTTCCTTCCCGGAGTAGGCCGACAGGGTGATATTCAGCGGCTTGACGGGGTTGGCGGTCAGGCCGAGCTCCAGGGTCTTGCCCTTGTTCGAGTCGGTGAGCTGATCCCAGCCGTTGTTAAGGCCCGCGATCAGGCTGAAAGTGTCGCTCAGCGCCCAGGTGCCGCGCACGCCGGTGTGGGTGAAGGGAATCGCCCCGAACAGAATCGACCGCGAAATATTGGTGTTGCCGGTACTGGCGATGACCTCGGTGCCGGAAAGCGTAACGAACTTCCCCGCGATCACGGTGAGAGGGCCGCCAGCATACTGTGCGTACGCCTGCGTGATGTCGAACATTGAGGTCGAATTCGCGGGCGGGGTGGCTGTGTTCGCCTCGGGGAAGGAGTGAATAACCTGCGCATCCCTGCCTACCGTCACGTTCACCAGACCGCCAAAACCTTCCTTGGGCTGCTTCGCCAGGGTTAGCCCGAGTTGATTCAGCGCGAAGGAATTGGGCTGGGTATCGAATACTCGGCCCGTGAACGCACCGGATCCATTCTTGAGGTAGCCATACCCGGCGTCGATATACCCGCTCTCCGTGATCCCCGATGCTTCGTAGATCTGGCCTAGCGTCGGAATCGCGGGCGGCTTGGCCTGCGCGAAGGCCGCGCCCGGGGCGGCGAACAACGCGGAAATTGCAGAAGCGAGGACGAGTTTTTTCATTGCTGGACCTTTCGTTAGGTGGAAAAGACCAACCCTTATCAGCACGGCCCATGCCAATTTCTTCCTCTTTGAAATTCAACGGGTTGAAGCCGCACGGCAACTCCGAGCCAAACTTGAGAGCACCGGCGTGGGGCGTAACTGAATCGTCATGCACCGGCAGCGTGCGGTCGTCCGATGTGCGGGCAGCGGCGTTATTTCACCGTGCTAGACTCGATCGACGACGCGTAAACGATGGCCCAGACCTCTCTTCTTGAAGATCTGAGCGCGAGAATCAGCGAATTCCTCGCCGCAAGCCCTGCGAAGGACCTGGAGAAGAATCTCCGCGCCCTGCTCGCGGCGGCGTTCGCCAGGCTGGATCTGGCGACTCGCGAGGAATTCGAAGTCCAGACCCGGACGCTCGCGCGCACCCGCGAAAAGCTCGCGGGGCTGGAGCGGCGCGTCGCCGAGCTCGAGGCGAGGCTCAGGCAGAAGTAGGCCCACGGTGTCGCTCGCGGTGCTCCACAGCCGTGCGCTCGCGGGACTCCACGCTCCCGAGGTCACGGTCGAGGTGCACCTCGCCAACGGATTGCCCTCGTTCACCATCGTCGGCCTTCCGGATACGGAGGTGAAGGAAAGCCGCGAGCGCGTCCGCGCGGCGCTGGTCAACTCCCGTTTCGAATTTCCCGCCCGCCGCATCACCGTCAACCTCGCCCCGGCCGAGCTGCGCAAGGAGAGCGGGCGATACGATCTGCCGATCGCGCTCGGTATCCTCGCCGCCTCGCGGCAGATCGAGACCGCGGAGTTCGCTAACTACGAATTCGCGGGCGAACTCTCCCTGACCGGCGCGTTGCGACCGGTTCGCGGCGCGCTCGCGATGACCTGGCGCGCGGCGCAGGACGGGCGCGCATTCGTCCTGCCGCTGCGCAGCGCCGACGAGGCCGCGCTCGTCGACGGCGCCAATATCTATCAGGCCGGTTCGCTCCTCGACGTGTGCGCGCACCTCGCCGGCCGGCAAACGATGGCGCGCCCGGAGGCGCCGCGGGCGGCGGCCGCGCCGGTTTATCCGGACCTCGCGGAAGTGAAAGGCCAGGCGCACGCGAAGCGCGCGCTCGAGGTCGCCGCCGCCGGCGGCCACAGTGTCCTCATGGTCGGTCCTCCCGGAACCGGGAAATCGATGCTGGCGGCGCGCTTTCCCGGACTGTTGCCGCCGATGAGCAACGCCGAGGCGCTCGAGTCCGGTGCCTTGGCGTCGCTGGGATCGGCCGGATTCCGACCCGAGCAATGGAAGCAGCGCCCCTTTCGCGCGCCCCACCATTCCGCCTCGATGGTGGCGCTCGTCGGCGGCGGCAGCGACCCGCGCCCCGGCGAGATCTCCCTCGCACACAACGGCGTGCTGTTCCTGGATGAGCTGCCCGAGTTCGACCGCAGGGTGCTGGAGGCGCTGCGCGAACCGCTCGAGTCCGGCCGCGTCGCGGTGTCGCGCGCGGCGCGCCAGGCGGAGTATCCGGCGCGCTTCCAGCTGAT
>JBGQKQ010000247.1:0-3039 GCA_041499655.1 Gammaproteobacteria bacterium | reverse complement strand
TGCTGTACACCAGCAAGGTTGACCGGCATCTCGCCGCGGGCGTTGAACAGATCGACCTGGAGCACCAGGAGTTTCTCCCTGGGACGCTCATCCAGCACGTATTGCAGCGGGGTATTGGAAACGAGGCCGCCGTCCCAGTACGCTTGGTCGCCTATCGTCACCGGCGGGAAAGCGGGCGGCAAGGCGCAGCTCGCCCTGATGTGCTCCGGTCCGATGACGCGGTCGAAATTGTCGAAGTATTCCGAGTTGCCGCTGCGCACGTTGACCGCGCCCACCGACAAGCGCACCTTCTTGCTGTTGATCAGGTCGAAATCGACCAGCCGTTCGAGCGTCGCATGCAGCGGCGACGTGTCGTATACGCTCAGCGCTCCGGGCGTCCCGTCGGACTGCAGCAAGGCGGGCGGAACGCGCGGCATGTAAAAGCCGGGAATACCCAGCATCGCCGACCACAAGGCGCTGAACTGGTTGAAGGCGCTGCGCGGTTGAACCATTTCCTGCGCCGTTTTCAGCCAGGGCAGCACCGACGGCGTGTCGGGCAGCGGGCCCATGCCGGAGGACACCAGATGCCAGAATTCCGAGAGCCGTTCGACGCGCCGCTCCGGCGGATTGCCCGCGATCAGCGCGGCGTTGACCGCCCCGATCGATACGCCCGCGATCCATCCGGGCTGATAGGGCGTTGTGGACAACTCCTCGTAGACTCCGGCCTGATACGCGCCCAGCGCACCGCCGCCTTGAAGGACGAGCGCGATGTGATCGTGCCGCCCGGCACCGCCGGAGGATTTCGAGACCCGCGCCTTCGCCATATTCTTCTTTCCGCTTTCGCGAGGTAAACGGACTGATGTTTTCGCCAAGGTAACAACCGCGCCGTTGCGGCGCACGAGCAGGTTCGACAACCAGCCGGACTGCCAGGTTCCGCCCCGAGGTGGATCCTGCGTTCATTCTCCGTTACGCGAGGTCTGCGTTCGGTTCGTAAGCGCACATATCGCGAAATTCTTGCGATGCTTGCGGTGGGATCGGTCTCACTCGTACAACCCGGGGCGCGCCTTGCCGCGGAACACCCGGTAGGAGAACGCGGTGTAGGCGACGAGGAAGGGCAGCACGATCACCACGCCGGCGAGCATGAATCTCAGGGCGGAGGGATGCGATGCCGCCTCCCAGATCGTCATGCGGTCGATCACCACGAAGGGGAACAGGCTGTAGGCGAGCCCCGCGAAGGCGATGACGAAAATCGTCACCGCGGCCGCGAACGGCACCCAGTCGGGCTGGGCCTCTCCCCGCTTCAGGCGGCCCGTGCTCGCCCAGACCCACCAACCCGCGGCGAACGTCGCGAGCGGCAGCAGCATCAGCGCGAGCGTGCGCGGAAAGTCAAACCATTTCGCCTGCACCGACTGGCTCACGACCGGCGTGGCGAGGCTCACCAGCGCGACCGCGAGCGCGACCCAGGCGAGTCCCCAGCGCGCCCAGCCGAGCGCCTTGGCCTGGAGCACGCCCTGCGTCTTCAGGATGAGCCAGGTCGCACCGAGCAGCACGTAGCCGCCGCACAGGCTCGCCCCCACCAGTAGCGCGAACACCGTATAGCCGAACCCCGGGTGAAAGCCGGTGATGTAGCGGCCGAGCATGAATCCCTGCGCGAACGAGGCGAGGAAGGACCCGAACCAGAACAGCGCATTCCACAACTCGCGGTGCCAGCCCTCGGCCTTGATGCGGAACTCGAACGCCACCCCGCGCAGCATCAAGCCGATCAGCATCCAGGCGACCGGAAGATAGAGCGCGCCCAGCACGATGCCGTGCGCCGCCGGGAAGGCGACGAGCAGGAGCCCGATTCCGAGCACCAGCCAGGTTTCGTTCGCGTCCCAGAACGGGCCGATCGAGGCGACCATCAGCTCCTGCTCGCGCGCGTCGGCCGCGGGCATGAGCATACCCACGCCGAGGTCGTAGCCGTCGAGCACCACGTACATGAGCATCGCGAGGCCCATCAGCGCGGCGAAGACGAGCGGCAGATCGAGGTTCATGCCTGAGCGCCCTTGCCTGCGAGGTGAGTCAGCACCACGATGTATGCGAGGAACATCGCTGTATACGTAATCACATAGCCGGTCAGGCTCGCGCCGAGCTGCGCGCCCGAGGCGCCGCCAACCGCGTCCGATGTCCTCAGGATGCCGGTGACGAGCCAGGGCTGCCTGCCGATCTCGGTCACCAGCCACCCGCACAGGGTCGCGAGCCATCCCGAGAAGGTGAAGCCCGAAAACGTCCACAGCATCCAGCGCGGCGGCAGCCTCCCGCCGCGCGTCGCCCACGCGCCGCACCACGCGGCCGCGAGCATCAGCATGCCGATTCCGACCATCGCGCGGAACGCGAAGAACACGGGCGCCACCGGCGCGGTATCGGGCGCGAAGGCGTCGATGCCCTTCAGCTCCGCGTCGGGGTCGTGCTTGAGGAACAGGCTCGCGCCTTTGGGGATCTCGATCGCGAAATCATTTCTGCGCTTGTCGTCGTCCGGGATCGCGAAGAGAACCAGCGGCACGCTCTTCTCCGTTTTCCAGATCGCCTCGATCGCCGCGATCTTCGCCGGCTGGTGCTCGAGCGTGTTGAGGCCGTGCTGGTCGCCGACGAAAGCCTGGACCGGCGCGAGCACCGCAGCGAGCACGAGGCCGGTGCGCAGGGTCACGCGGGCCGAGGCGTCTTCGCCCGCCCGCAGCAGCCGCCACGCCGAAAGGCCGGCAACCACGAACGAGGCGGTCAGCCCCGAGGCAAGCAGCATGTGCGTGAAGCGGAACGGGAAGGAGGGATTGAACAGCACCTGCCACCAGTCGCCCGCGATGATCTGCCCGCCCTGCACCACCTGGCCGGCGGGAGTCTGCATCCAGGAGTTGAGCGCGAGGATCCAGAACGCCGAGAGCGTGGTGCCGAGTGCGACCATTCCCGAGGCGAAGACGTGCACCCACCCCGGCACGCGGTTCATCCCGAACAGCATGATCCCGAGAAAGGTCGCCTCGAGGAAGAACGCGGTCAGCACCTCGTAGGCGAGCAGCGGCCCGGCGA
>JBGQKQ010000246.1:0-3054 GCA_041499655.1 Gammaproteobacteria bacterium | reverse complement strand
CGCGCTCGTCTTTCTCGAGGAGCCCCAACCCGATGAGCGCCTGCACGTCGGTGTGCACGTTCTTGTAGTCCCGCGCGAGAGCGCGCGCAAGCGGCCGGATCTGCAGTCCCTCGTCTCCGGCGACATGGCGAACCAGCTCCAGCCGCTTTTCCGACACCGCGCTGAACAACTCCGCGATGCTGCCGAAAGCGAGCCGCGGGGTCGTCTTGCGCCCGGCACGCGTCTGCCGCCACGCGCGCGCAAAGGCAGCGAGCGCGGCCGGGGAACTCAGCACTTCGATCTCGATCCGGTTCATCGCCATCTCCATCCCGCCAGGCGTCGCGACGCGAGATTCACGGCATCGCCGCCGGCCAGATCGACAGTCCGCTCGCCCGCGCGCCGCGCCACAGCTCGCGGTCATAGGTCGCCACCGCGAGCGTTTCGCCCAGCGATTCGCTCCACGCGAGCGCCGAGGCGAGGTGCACCGAATCGTAACCGCGCAGGCCGTGTTCCCACGCCAGCGCCGCCGCGCGCGCCACGAGCGGTTCGCCGAGCTGCAGCCGGACAAGATGTTCCCAGTCGGCGTTGAACGCCTGCAGCGCCTTTGCCCCTGCCTCGCGCGCGACCAGCCCGATGCGCACCGCCTTGGCGAGTGCCGCGGCGACCTCGGCGCGGCTGATCACCGCGGTACCGATCGCCTGCGCTTCGCCGATCAACCCCTCGACTTCCGGCGACCCTGCCTCGGCGACGTAGCGCTTCACCAAGGCGCTGGCGTCGAGGTAGACGATCACTCGCGATCTTCCACCAGCAGTTGCGCGACTGTTTTTCTTCCGAGCAGCTTTGCGACCGGCTTGCGCCGGCGCAGCTTGTGCCCGCTCCATTGCGCCAGCCCGGCCTCGCGCATCGCGGCGAGGCGCCCGCCAAGATCCTGGCCCATCGGCACGATGCGGCCGATCGGCACGCCGTGGTCGGTGATCACCACGGACTCTCCCTTGCGGGTGAGGCGCAGATAGTGGCTGAGGCGGCTTTTCAGCTCGCGAATGCTGACGAGGGGCTGGGCCATCGGGGACTCCCTGCGGGAATGTTTAATGTAGTCACAGTTTAACAGATTGTAGTCACCGCGGGAGGCTACATCATCCCCAACACCCTCGGCAGCCAAGTCGACAGCCCCGGCCAGTAGGTGACGACCGCCAGGAAGAGCACCATGGTGCCGAGCCACGGCAGCACGGCGACAGTCAGGTCGGTGATGCTCATCTTGGATATGCCGCTCGCGACGTAGAGGTTCAGCCCGACCGGCGGGTGGCACAGGCCGACTTCCATGTTGGCGTCGATGAGGATGCCGAGGTGTACGGAGTCGATGGCGAGGCGCATCGCGGCGGGATGGAGTATCGGCGCGAAGATCAGGATGACCGACGAAGGGTCCATGACGTTGCCCGCGAGCAGCAGGACGACGTTGACGCACAGCAGGAACGCCGTCGTCCCGAGCTCCTTCGCGAGGATCCAGTCGCCCATCGCCTGGGGGATGTTCTCGTGCGACATGAGGAACGAGAACAGCACCGCGTTGGTGATGATGTAGAGCAGCATCGCGCTCAGGTTGGCCGAGTTGAGCAGGACCTTGGGCACTTCCCTGAGCGACAGGTCGCGGTAGACGAACACGGAGATGAAGAAGGCGTACACCGCGCTCATCGCGGCGGCCTCGGTCGCGGTGAACATCCCGGAATAGATGCCACCGATGATGATGACGACGAGCATCAGGCCCGATTGCACGGCGTTTCATCTTTTCTCCTTGGAAGCGAATCAGAAAACGTAAACCAGGCCGCTGACCAGGAGCACGCTAAGGAGAACGCGCCGGAACTGGCCGTCGCTCACCCGGCCGAAGAGCGCGAGGCCGACGAGCGTGCCGGCGCCGAGCGGCGCGAGCGAGTGCAGGACCTCGGGGCCCAGCGTGGTCGGGATTCCGCGCTCGGCGGCGAGAAAAGCGAGCGCCGCGACCTGCATCGCGGTGATATAGGGCTGGACGACGCCCCGCTGGCGGTCTTTTGCGAGCCCGCGGAGATCGCCCCAGATCGTGGGAACCGCACCCGGCATAGCGGTGAGCCCTCCGACCAGCCCGCCGGCCAAGCCAACGAGGAAGTCGTAGCGCGTTCCCGCCACGTTCCGAAGAGGATGGACGGCGGGACGCAGCAGCATGTAGGCGGCGTAGGCGGCGAGGAAAACCCCGAATCCGAGCCGGAACAGCGCCGGGTCGGCGTTCAACAGCACATGGAGCGCCGGGGGCAGCCCCGCCAGCCCGCCGAGGATGAGTCTTGCGCTGCCGCGCCATTGGATATGGCGGCGCAGGGAGTAGAGGCTCACGCTCTGCACCAGCACGCTGCAGACCATCATCAGGGGCACCGCTTCGCGCGGCGGCATCACGTGCAGCAGCACGGCTCCGGCGACCGCGGAGAACGCGAACCCGGTAAACCCGGAGACGATCGCGCCGGCGAAAATGCCCAGCGCTATGAATAGTTGCGGGAGGTCACCCGGCACGATCCACCTGTCCTCTCTGCTGATTGGGCTGCGTTGCGGACTACGCTGCGTTGCGGACCCGGCTGCGTCTTGTGGGCGGGCAGAGCACATCTGCCGACGCGCGCGTAGTCTAGTGAACGATTGCATCAGGGAAATTTCACCGGAAGGCCGTTCTTGTTTCTTTTGTTGCGCGGATCCGGAGCGCGGTTGCTTGGTAGAATCCCGGCGACCCTCCGTCGAGCTCCAATGGACCGCTCCCCCCAGCACCTCGCCCGCAACGTCACCCGCCTCTCCCACCTGGATCTGCCGGGCGCGGGGCAGGTGACCGTGGTGGGGGATTTCGCCTACGTCGGCCACATCCCGAACAAGAAGCAACTCGGCACTTCGATCCTCGACGTGCGCGATCCGAAGAAACCGCGCGTCGTCTCGCAGATTTTCCTCGACGACCCGGATTCGCACAGCCACAAGGCGCGGGTCGCCGGCGACATCATGATCGTCAACAGCGAGCGCAACATGACGCCGATCGGACGCCGCGCCGAGGAGCTGCCCCGCCTGCGCGCGCGCCTG
>JBGQKQ010000245.1:0-3097 GCA_041499655.1 Gammaproteobacteria bacterium | reverse complement strand
CTGGGCGTCTAGTGTCTTCTGGATGTCGATGTTGAGTTTTTCGCGCTCGGCGAGCATTTCGTCGAGCTCGTGCTTTCCGAGCACCGCGCGCAGTGTCGTCTGCGCGAGCTGACTGGTCGCGTTGAGGAAGTCAGCCACCTGGATCACGGCCTTCTGGGGATCGACCACGCGGAAATACACCACCGCGTTCACCTTCACCGAGACGTTGTCGCGCGAGATCACGTCCTGCGGCGGCACGTCGAGCACCACGGTGCGCAGGTCCATCTTGACCATCTGCTGGACCACCGGGATGAGGATGAACAACCCCGGCCCTTTTACCGCCCAGAAGCGCCCCAGCTGGAACACCACGCCGCGCTCGTATTCGCGCAGGATCCTGATCGACCAGAAGAGAATCAGGGCGGCGAGAATCGCCGCGCCGAGGGCGAAGTTGAAAACCATGATTACGCTCCTTCCTTGGATTCCGCGACGACATCGAGCAGCAACCCGTCCAGCGCGGCGACGCGCACGCGCTGGCCCGCCTTGAGCGGCGAGCTGCTGCGGATGCGCCAGGTTTCGCTGTGCACCCGCGCCCAGCCCTCGCGCTCGCAATCCTCGATCACTTCACCGGTGCTGCCGATCAGCTCCTCGCGTCCGCTCACCACCGGCCGCCGGTGCGCCTTCAGCGCCATGCCGAGCACCAGGAACAGGAACGCGGCGCCGGCCGAGGCGATTCCGAGCACCAGCGACAGCGGAACGCCGTAGCCCGGGACATCGGTGTCGATCAGGATCACCGAGCCGATCACGAAGGCGATCGCCCCGCCGATCCCGAGCGACCCGTACGCGGGAAAGAAAAGCTCGCCCGCCATGAAGCCGATGCCCACCAGCATCAGCGCGAGGCCGGCGTAGTTGACCGGGAGCATGTGGAACGCGTACAGGGCGATGAGAATGCAGATCGCCCCGACCACACCGGGAAACACCAGTCCGGGATTCGAGAACTCGAATATCACCGCGTAGATCCCGGCGAGTATCAGGATGTAGGCAATGCTCGGATCGGTGATGACCGAGAGAAAGCGCGCGCGCCAGTCGGGTTCCAGGGCGGTCACGGCGGCGCCGGCGGTCTGCAGCACGCGCTCCTTGTCCGCGGCCTTCAGCCTGCGGCCGTCGAGCTGCTTGAGCAGGTCGGGCACGTCCTCGGCGACCAGATCGACCACCTTCAGCTTCAGCGCCTCGGTCGCCGACAGGCTGACCGCTTCGCGCACCGCGCGCTCCGCCCACTCGGCGTTGCGCCCGCGCATCTGCGCGAGGCTGCGGATGTAGGCCGAGGCATCGTTGACCTGCTTGCGGGTCATCGTGCCGGCGCCGGACTTGCCCTCCGCCGACTTGCCATCCTTCCCGTCGGACTTGTCCTCGTTCCCCTGCGCGCCGATCGCGACCGGCGTCGCCGCGCCAAGATTGGTCGCCGGCGCCATCGCGGCGACGTGTGCGGCATAAAGGATGTAGGTCCCGGCGCTCGCGGCGCGAGCCCCGCCCGGGGCGACGAAGGCGGCGACCGGCACCGGCGAGGCGAGAATGTCCTTGATGATCGCGCGCATCGAGACGTCGAGGCCTCCGGGCGTATCCATCTTCAGCACCACGAGCTGCGCACCCTGCTTCTCGGCGGCCTCGATGCCGCGGTGTACATAGTCCGCGGTCGCCGGTCCGATCGCGCCGTTAACCGTCAGCAGGACCACCGGCGCAGGCGCTGCCCGCACCGGCAGGTACGCCAGTGCGCACAGTGCAATCAGTACCTTATGCCAGTGCAAGCCGGTCTCCCGATGGACTACCCACGGACTTCTCCAACTATAGTCTTCTTTTGGATGCCCGGTGCCCACTGGACTTCGCGTGGGCTTCGCAGTAAGTTGGGGCAAAACAAGATCAACAATCCAAACCCGCCGACCGAAGGAGACCTCATGAGCATGTTGAGCCCCGAAGAACTGGAACGCCTGTCCTCCGCAGAATCCCTGTTTCCCTCGCCGATCCCGGTGCAATCGGTGTCGAGCGACGAGTTCATGGCCGGACCGCAGACGCGCAAGCAGCGCGAGTTCGAGGCGCGCGTGAAAGAGATGGGCGCGCAGATGGCCAAGCGCCTGGGCATGAGCCGCAGGCGTTTCTTCCAGACGGCTTCCGGGATGGCCGCGGCCTTCCTCGCGATGAACGATACCTACGGCCCGATCTTCGGCGTGTCCAAGGCCGAAGCGGCGGAAC
Organism: Gammaproteobacteria bacterium; assembly: GCA_041499655.1. GTDB lineage: Bacteria > Pseudomonadota > Gammaproteobacteria > Burkholderiales > SG8-39 > VBDM01. Next base: position 874 of record JBGQKQ010000245.1, on the reverse strand, counting down.
CCGAGCGCGCCAACGATCGCGCGAAGAAGCTCTCCGGCCAGTTCATCATGGACATGCATACGCACTTCCTGCGTCCGGGCACGCGGATCATGACTTTCGTGAACCAGAGAAAGGCCGTGGGCAAGGCCGGCTGGAACCCGGCTCTTGGCGGCAAGGAACAAACCATCGACGACCTGATGTTCGCCAACTACCTGAAGGAGATCTACCTCGACAGCGACACCAAGGTCGCCTGCATCTCAGGCGCGCCGTCGGAAGTGCCCGAAGACTGGTTCCTCACCAACGAGATGAAGGCGCAGGCGCGCGCCGACGTGAACGGCCTGGCGAAGAGCCGGCGCATGCTCGCGCACGCGATCTTCACGCCCGGCTACGACGGCTGGATGGAGCAGATCGACCATGCGCTGAAGGATCTCAAGCCCGATTCGATGAAGGGCTACACCATCGGCGACAACACCAACAAGAACCTGTCGAAGCATCCCTGGCGCCTCGACGACGAGAAGCTCGTCTATCCGGCGTACGACAAGTTCGTCAAGGCCGGCATCAAGAACGTCTGCGTCCACAAGGGCCTGTTCCCGCCGTCGGTGGAGAAGCAGTTCCCGAATCTCCTCGAGTACTCCGCGGTCGGCGACGTCGGCAAGGCGGCGAAGGACTGGCCGCAGCTCAACTTCATCGTCTACCACGGCGGCTACCGCTTCGCAGGCGGCGGCACCGTGGAGGAAGCCTGGGCGCAATTCGAGAAGACCGGGCGCATCGAGTGGGTCACCGACCTCTCCGAGATTCCGGCGAAGTTCGGCGTGAAGAACGTCTATTCCGACGTCGGCCAGCTGTTCGCGCAATCGACGATCGCCGATCCGCGCGTGTCCGCGGTGATGGTCGG
>JBGQKQ010000244.1:0-3147 GCA_041499655.1 Gammaproteobacteria bacterium | reverse complement strand
GCCGGACCTGCCGCCCTGCGCTGAATCGGTGCCCGGCCTCGTCGCCGTGAACTGGTGGGGCGTCTACATGCCGGCCGGGACCCCGAAGGCGATCACCGACAAGTTCCATGCGGACCTCGTCAAGGCGATGCAGGACGAGGACGTGAAGCGGAAGTTCGCGGATCTCGGGGTGGAGGCTGTCTACAGCACGCCGGAGCAGTTCGTCTCGTTCATGAAGTCCGAGACGGCGAAGTATTCGAAACTCATCAAGGACGCGGGGATCAAGGTGGAAGGACAGTAGGCTAGCGCCTGCGCTTCTTGCGCCGGGGATTCCCGGCCATCTCCTCGAGCACGGCGCACACGGCACCGGTGTCCTCCTTGCCCAGGCCCATCGCCATCGCGGCGTTGTAGATCGGCGCGCTCGCGGCGAAGAGCGGCGTCGGGCACTCGAGGCTGCGGGCAAAATCGCCGATGATGGTCATGTCCTTCTGCCACACCTCGTTCTTCATGGTCGCTTCCGAGTAGTCGCCCTTCACCATCATCGGACCGCGCACCTGGAACATGCGCGATCCGCCCGCGCCGCCGGCGACCACCTTCAGCACCATCGCCGGATCCAGCCCGGCTTTCATGCCGAGCACCATGGCTTCCGCCGCGGCGACGTTGTGGATGGCGACGAGCAGGTTGGCGACGAATTTCATCTTCGAGCCGCTGCCGAACGCGCCGACGTAGTAGTTGGCGCTGGTGAAGCCCGGCAGCACCGGGGCGATCTTCTTGTACGCGGCGCGCTCGCCGCTCACGTAGATGAGCAGGTCCTTGGCGCGCGCCTGGGCGCCGGTGCCGCTCAAGGGGCAGTCGAGCAGGATGACGCCGCGCTTCGCGAGCGCATCGCGCGCGGCGGTCTTGACCTCGATCGGCAGCGTGCTGGTTTCCACGACCACGGTGCCGCGCCTGGCGGATTTCGCGAGCTCGGCGGCGACATCCGCGAGGGCGCGGGCAGAGGGGAGCGAGGTGATCACGATGTCCGCGCGCCTGGCGACGTCGCGCGGGCTCTTCGCCGCGACGCCGCCCGAGCGCTTGTGCCCGGCGCGCGCGCGGGGGGCGACGTCGTAACCGACCACGCGGAATCCCGCGCGGCCGAGGTTGAAGGACATCGCCGAGCCCATGATGCCGAGCCCGATCATTCCGACGGTCTGCTGCGTCATTCCGGATTCCTCCTTGCCCGCCATTCTATCTACGCCCGGCACCTGATCGGCAGCCAACCCGGTGGCAGATTGGTCTTGTTCTCGCCCTTGACCGTCATCTTGTCCGGCGGGGTAGCGAAGCCGCATATCCAGGTCACGGGCACGATGGGCGCGTCTTCGACCACGGCCGGGCGCAGCGTGAGGATCTTGCCCACGATGACGCGGTTCGCGTGATTGCCGAAGGTGATGTTGATGGCGCCGGCCTGGATCGCAACCGAGCTGATGTAGTTGTTGACGATCTTGTCGGCGACCGGCAGTCCGGCCGCCGCGTTGTCGGCGGGGAAGGTCTGCAGCAGGGCCCACGAGAGCGCAACCGGCGGCTTGGCGACGTCCGCGAGCGGCAGGGCCTCGGCGATCTGGTCGCGGACGAACTTGTCCTGGTAGGTCGGGATGGCGAGCAGCGCCAGGATGGCGATGACCCCGACGACGACCATCAGTTCGAGCAGAGTGAAGCCGCGGCCGCGCAATTGCCGGTCCCGCCGGTTCAGAAGCCGTACAGCCTTACTGGGTTGTCGACCAGTATCTTCTTGCGGAGCATGGCGTCGGGCGCCCACACGGGCAGCTGATTCAGGAGCCGCCCGTCGTCGATCTGGAGGAGCGGCGTGACTTGCGTCGCCGGATTTCCCGACGACGAGTTGGGATGCGGCCAGTCAGTGCCCCAGACGATGCGATCGGCGTTCGCCGCGATCAGCGCCTGGGCGAGCGGCGCGGCGTCGGCGTAGTCCGGCGCCAGTTTGGATGCGCGGTAGGCGCCGGAGATCTTGACGTAAGCCTTGCCCGAGCGGACGAGCTCGAGCAGGTCGGCGAAGCCGGGCTGCCCGGTGCCGAGCTCGGCTCTCGCGCCGCCGAAATGGTCGAACACCGCGGGCACGGGCGAAACGGCGACGAGGTCCTTGATCGAGGAGATCACCGCGAGGTTGGTGTACATCTGGATGTGCCACCTGCGCTTCTGCACGCGCTCGACCGCGGCCTCGAAGCGCTTGCGGCCGGCCGACGGGTCGTTGCCACCGCCGGTGGCGAGGTTGAGGCGGATGCCGCGCACGCCGGCGCGGTCCATCGCATCGAGCGCGCTCTCCGGCGTCTTGTCGTCGATCACCGCGACGCCGCGTGCGTTTGCGCCGCGCGCCTTCATGCCGTAGAGCGTGGCGGAGTTGTCGGTGCCGTAGACGCTGGGCGTGACGATCACCACGCGCTGCATGTGGAGCGCGCGGTGCAGCGCCGCCATTTCCTCGGGTAGCGCGGTCTCGGGCGTGTACACCCGTCCCGGAAAATAAGGAAATGTCCCGGGATCGCCGTGAATGTGCGTGTGGCAATCGCAGGCGCCCGCGGGAACGTCGAAGTTCACCGGCGTCGCGGGCTGGGAGGCTTTTGCGTGGCTGGTTCGCATGTGCATCGTCGCTGCGGCGGCAATGGCTCCGATCAGGATCTCGCGTCGCGTCGGCAAGGGATTCTCCCCGTGATCGCCCTAGCGGCGCCGTTTCGCGTAGACCGGCACGAAGGGCTCGCCCGGCCGGAGGCTCACCGAGTAGCGCCGGCAGTGGGCGCACCTCAGCCAGCCCTCGCTGCTCGTGCCGTCGCCGCGCGTGATGACGGCGGGCTCGGAAGAAGTGGACCCGCAAAGCGGGCAGGAGAAGGGGGCTTGCAGCTCAGGCATGTGTGCGCCTCGCGGCGGCCTTCTTCGGCTGCTTGGGTTTCTTCGGTTCCCTGCGCGGTCTGTCGCGATTGCCCATGGTCGTATTCCTTAGCGTTGGAGGATCGCCAGCTTACGCCGATTCGTCGAAAATCTTCGGGAGCAGACTCCCGCTTCAGGCAACCGGCGTGTCGTCGGAGGGCGTCGGGGGAACCGGCTGGGTCGGCGTATCGGCGGTCTCAGTTTCGAGGGCGGTATCGGGAGTGCCCGCTTTGCGCCGGCGCTTCTCTTCCTGCT
>JBGQKQ010000243.1:0-3147 GCA_041499655.1 Gammaproteobacteria bacterium | reverse complement strand
GTCGTGATGGCGCGTCCGTCGGCGAGCACCACGGTCATCGCGAGCACGTTCTCGCGCATGGTGCCGTAGCGCACGGCGTTGGTGCCCGAGGCGCGGGTCGCCGCCATGCCGCCCAGTGTCGCGTCCGCACCCGGATCGACGGGAAAGAAGAGCCCGGTGTGGCGGATGTGCTCGTTCAGCTGCTTTCGGGTCACGCCCGCCTGCACCACCGCGTCGAGATCGGCCTCGTGCACGGCAAGTACCTTGTTCATGCGCGACAGGTCGACGCATACACCGCCGCGGATGGCGAGCACGTGGCCCTCGAGTGAGGTTCCGACGCCGAAAGGGATCACCGGTGTCCTGTGGCGCCGGCACAGGTCGACGACGCCGCGCACTTCCCCGGTCGATTCGGGAAACACCACCGCGTCCGGCGGGGCGAACGGGAAGTAGGACTCGTCCTTGCCGTGATGCTCGCGCACTCCGCGCGAGGCCGTGGCGCGATCGCCGAGCAGGCCGCGCAGTTCCTCGAGCAACCCGGCGTCGAGCTCGCGGGGCTTGTTCATGGGCCCGCCCGGGCGGCTAACCGAGCTCGATCTTGCCGTCGAAGCGCACCGAGAGCTTCAGTCCGGGCACTTCGAGGGTCACCGAAGCGGGGAACTTCTCGCTGCCTTTGATGGCACCCCCGGCCCGCGCCCTGGCGACGGCCTGCTCGATTTCGCGCTGGGAGCTCACGCCGACCATTTTCAGGAATTTCCGGATGCTCAGATTGAACGCGTCTTCGTCCATGGTGTTCTCCGTTTTCGTCAGACTAAAGCCCATGGCCGCGCGCGTCAATCGCGCTTTCGCAGCCGCTCGAGCAGCGCCCGCGTCGAGGAATCGAGGTCCGCGGCTTCCGTGCTCCCGAGGAGCCGCGGCGCCAGCGTGCGCGCAAGGGTCTTGCCGTGCTCCACGCCCCATTGGTCGAAGCTGTTCAGGTTCCAGATGACGCCCTCGACAAAGACCTTGTGCTCGTACATTGCGAGGAGCCCGCCGAGCTCGCGGGGCGCGAGGCGCTTGAGCAGGAGGGTGCTCGAAGGACGATTCCCGGGGAGCGCCCTGTGCGGTGCGTCCGGTACCGGGTTGCCGAATGCCAGAGCCGCCGCCTGCGCGAGCGCATTGGCTGCGAGGGCCGTCTGCGCCGCCGACGGCTTCGATTCGTGGATGACGATGAAATCGACGGGGACAAGCCGCGTGCCCTGGTGCAGGAGCTGATGAAAGGAGTGCTGGCTGGGGGTGCCCGACGCGCCCCATACGACGGGAGCCGTGTCGTAGTCGACTTCGTTTCCGTCGCGGTCGACGCGCTTGCCGTTCGATTCCATCTCGAGCTGCTGCAGGTACGCGGGCAGATCCCGCAAATCCTCGCAATAGGGAATCACCGCGCGGGTCTCCGCGCCGAAGAAGTTCACGTACCAGATCTCGAGCAGCGCGAGCACGGCCGGGATGTTGCGCTCGAGGGCCTCGGTCCTGAAGTGCTCGTCCATCGAGCGCGCACCATCGAGCAGCTCTTCGAACGCGTCCATCCCGGCGGCGAGCGCGACCGGCAAGCCCACCGCGGACCAGACCGAGTAGCGCCCTCCGACCCAGTCCCACAGGGGAAACACACGCTCCTGCGCCACGCCGAGCGCCGCGGCCCCGGCGGCATTTGCGGTCGCCGCGGCGAAATGGCGCGAGAGATCGGCCGACTTGCCGAGTGCGGCCTCGAGCCATGCCCTGGCACGCCGCGCATTCTCGAGCGTTTCGGTCGTCGTGAAGGTCTTGGATGCGACGATGAACAGCGTCGTTTCCGGCGCCAGGCCGGCGAGCGCCGCGTCGAGGTCGGCGGGATCGATGTTGGAGACGAAATGCAACCGGGGGCCGGGCTTGTGGAACCTGCGCAGCGCCCGGGTCAGCATTCGCGGCCCGAGGTCGGATCCGCCGATCCCGATATTGACGACGTCGGTGATGGGGCGGCCGTTTGCGCCCCTGAGCAGGCCGCTGTGTGCTTCGCCGACGAAACGGCGCAGGCGCTCGCGCGTGGCGCGCACCTCGGCCATCACGTCGCGGCCCGGCGGAAAGACCGCATCGCGCGCACGCAGCGCCACATGGAGGGCGGGACGTGCCTCGGTGCTGTTGATGGGATCGCCCGCGAACATTCTCGCGATCCACTGAGGCAGCTGCGCCTGCGTGGCGAGCGCCGTGAGCAGGCGCATCGTCTCCGCGTCGATGCGATGCTTGGAATAGTCGAGCAGAATCCCGCCGGCCTCGAGGGTAAGGCGCCCAGCCCGCGAAGGGTCGGCGGCGAAAAGCGCGCCAAGGTCCGCTCGCGCGATCTTCTTCTGGTGCGCCGCGAGGGCCTGCCATGCGGGCGAGCGGATGAGCTTGCTCACGGTTGCGCCCGCGCCGGAGATTCGCCGGTTCTCTGGTAGAGGCGATAGCGCTCGCGGTCGCGCGGGCGCCTGCCTTCCCACAGGAATTTCCATCCGGGGCCGATGTCGTCGGAATCTCCCTGGCGGGCCTGTACCAGGAGCATAGGACATCCAGTTTCCCCCCTGACTTCGGCGCGCCGCGTGACGATTTCCACGCGGTAGTCGAATATCGCGCGCTGCGCCTCGCCGAGTCCGCGGCTCTCCACGCAGCGCGTGCCCTCGGGAATGTTTTTCTTCAGCGCCAGCGCCACCGTCCGGTAGCTCTTGCCGTAATCGATCCAGGAGAGGATCAGGGTCATCCCGAGAGCCCAGAGCAGCGTGATCCCCGCGGCCCAGAAGGTCACGCTGCGGAACGGCGCCGAGTGCTCTGCTCTCAGGACCAGCCAGAGCCAGGCGAGCGTACAGACCAGCGCGACGGCGAACGCCATCCAGGAGAATTGCTGCACGAACCCGGGCTCGAGTCGGGTGAAGTGGCGTGCGATGGCTTGCGGGAACCCCGTCGTCATCGCAAACCAGCCCAGCCACATGAGCGCGCCGAAGAACCCGGCACTCATCACGCCGAACCAGGCGAGCCCGTTCGCCGCGCCGCGGCGCAGGCTCGGCACGCCTGCGCCGGCGAGAAGCGAGAGCGGCAAGAGGAGCGGCAAGGTGTAGACCTCGCGCGGGTCGGCGAGGAACAGCAGCACCGCGAAGGTGGCGGCGACGGCGACAATGAGCATGCGCG
>JBGQKQ010000242.1:0-3148 GCA_041499655.1 Gammaproteobacteria bacterium | reverse complement strand
ATCTTCGTCGGCGTGCTGCCGGGCCTGGGCGGCCCGAACGGCGTGGCGATCCTGCTGCCGCTCACCTTCACCATGGACCCGACCTCGGCGATCGTGATGCTCTCGTGCATCTACTGGGGGGCCCTCTTCGGCGGGGCGATCACCTCGATCCTGTTCAACATCCCCGGCGAGGCCTGGTCGGTGGCGACGACCTTCGACGGCTATCCGATGGCGCAGCAGGGCAAGGCGGCCGAAGCGCTGACCGCCGCGTTCACCTCTTCGTTCATCGGGTCCCTCGTCGCGGTGCTGCTCATCACTTTCCTCGCGCCCGGCATCGCCTCGTTCGCGCTGCGCTTCGGGCCTCCCGAGTTCTTCGCCGTCTACTTCCTCACTTTCTGCTCCTTCGTCGGCCTGGGCCGCGAGGAGAAGCACAAGACCCTCATCTCGATGTCGCTCGGCCTCCTGCTCACCGCCATCGGCATGGACACGGTCTCGGGCCAGCTGCGCATGACCTTCGGCTCGGACAACCTCCTGCGCGGCATCAACTTCCTGGTCGCGGTCATCGGCCTGTTCGGCATCAGCGAGATCCTGCTGACGATGGAGGAGCGCCTCGCGCTGCGCGGGCACGCCGCGGCCATCAGCCTGCGCGTGGTGCTGAAAGTGTGGAAAGAGCTGCCGCGCTACTGGGCGACGCTGCTGCGCTCCTCCCTCATCGGCTGCTGGCTGGGCATCACCCCGGGCGGCGCCATCGCCGCCTCCTTCATGGGCTACAACCTGGCGAAGCGCTTCTCCAAGGACAAGGAGAGCTTCGGCAAGGGCCGCATCGAAGGCGTGTTCGCGCCCGAGACCGCCGCGCACGCCTCGGGCACCGCGGCGCTGCTGCCGATGCTCGCACTGGGCATTCCCGGATCGGGCACCGCGGCAATCCTGCTGGGCGGCCTGATGGTCTGGGGCCTCAATCCGGGGCCGCTGCTCTTCGTCGAGCACAAGGACTTCGTCTGGGGGCTGATCGCCTCCATGTACCTCGGCAACGTCGTCGGCCTGGTGATGGTGCTGTCCACGGTGCCGCTGTTCGCCGCGGTGCTGCGCGTTCCCTTCGCCGCCATCGCGCCGATGATCGTGGTCTCCTGCGCGGTCGGCGCCTACGCGATCCAGAACGCCATGTTCGACATCTGGCTGATGCTGGCTTTCGGCGTGGTCGGCTACGTGTTCAAGAAGATCAGCATTCCGCTCGCTCCGTTCACGCTCGCCCTGGTCCTGGGCAACCGCGCCGAGGATTCTTTCCGTTTGTCGATGATCGGAGCGGCAGGCGACCTGCGCGTGTTCTGGTCGAACAGCCTCGTCGGCTCGATCACCACGCTTGCGCTGGTGCTCCTCTTCTGGCCGCTCCTTTCCGCGGCGATCGAACGGATACGGGGCGCGCGGGTCAAAGCCTCCACCTAGGACCGCCATGCCCAGGGAAATCCTCCTCGCCCGCGAGGGCGACATCGCCACCGTCACCCTCAACAACCCCGAGCGGCTGAACGCGCTCAACCTCGCCATGTGGAAGCGCCTGGGCGAGACCCTGCGCGAGCTCGACGCCGACAAGCGCTTGCGCTGCGTCGTGGTGCGCGGCGCGGGCGAACAGGCCTTCGCCGCCGGCGCCGACATCTCCGAGTTCGAGAAGACGCGGAACAACGCGAAGGTCGCACGGAAGTACGGCGAGCAGCTCGAAACGACCATGGACGCGATCGCCGGCTGCCGCCACCCCATCGTCGCCATGATCCACGGCGCTTGCGTCGGCGGCGGCATGGAGATCATCTCGCAATGCGACTTGCGGATCTGCGGAGCGTCGAGCCGCTTCGGCATCCCGATCAACAAGCTCGGATTGGTCGTCGGCTACGGTGAGATGGCCGGCCTGATCGAGCTGGTCGGCCGCCCGGCCGCGATGGAAATCCTGCTCGAGGGCCGGATACTGAACGCCACCGAGGCGAAGGACATGGGACTGGTGAACCGCGTCGTCGCCGACAACGAGGTCGAGGAGGAAGCGATGGCCGCCGCACGGCGCATCGCGGCCGGAGCGCCGCTGGTCGCGCGCTGGCACAAGAAGTTCGCGCGGCGCCTCGCGCAGCCCCGCCCGGTCGGCAAAACCGAACGCAACGAAGCCTACGCCTGCTACGACACCGCGGATTTCCGCGAGGGCGTCGCGGCGTTTCTCGCGAAGCGCAAACCCGAATTCAAAGGAAAATAGCCATGCGCATGATCATCATTGCAAGCCTGCTCGCTTTCACCGTCGCCGGAACCGCCTACGCCGCCGACGACAGCCTCGACAAGGCGGCGAAAAAGACCTCGGACGGCATGGGCAACCTGCTGAAAGGCATGGGCCAGGAAGTGAAGAAGACCGGCATCGGCAACCAGAAGAAGGACGACAAGAAAGCGTCGAAGGCCGGCGACGGCAAGGAAGACAAGAAGTAGCCTTGCGCGGCGCTCAGGCGCCGAACACCGCCCGCAGATTTTCCCGCCCTTTGGGCGTGATGTGGACGACGCGCGAGCGGCGCTGGCGCAGGATCCATCCCCGCTCAACATAGAGCCGGAACAGCGCGCCACCCAGCGCGCCGCCGAGGTGTGCGCGCCGCTCCGTAAGATCGAGGCAGGTCCGCGCGAACACTCGCCGCGAGGCGCGCGCCTGCGCAAGATCTACACCCAGCGCGCCGAGTTTCCTTTCGCCGAGCGCCGTGACCGTGAAATCCTTTCCGTCGGCCGCCAGCCAGCGCGCCCTCAGCATTCCCTCGAGGACCTTCACCGCCGTCTGGCCGGCGAGATGCTCGTAGCAGGCCCGGGCGTGGAGGAACTCCACGGGCATCGCGGGCGACGGCAGCGGAGGGTGGGGCGCGCGCGGCCGGGACGCGAAGCCGAGCGAAGCCAGCGCCTCGACTGCACTCGCGACCTCGGCGCTAGCGATCCTGAAGTAGCGGTGGCGTCCCTGCTCCTCGCAGACGAGCAGGCCGCCGCGCACCAGCTTCGCGAGGTGCCCGCTCGCCGACTGCGCCGAGATGTTCGCGCAGTACGCGAGCTCTCCCGCGGGGCGCGTCGCGCAGCCGATCAGCGACCAGAGAATCTTCGCCCGCGCCGGGTCGGCGAGCAGACCGGCGATGCGAGGTAGGTCGGGGACGTCGTCCATATTTCACCT
>JBGQKQ010000241.1:0-3155 GCA_041499655.1 Gammaproteobacteria bacterium | reverse complement strand
CCTGGCCCGAGGGCACGCCGCAGCAGGGCTACCAGTCGCCGCTGACGCCCGCAGCGGTATACCGCGCAGGTATTCGCGATACGAACAACTACTGCCAGAAGACCTACAGCAAGACCTTCGATGCGCTGTCCCGCGCGCAGCAGGACGAGGTGCTGAAGGGCCTGGACGGCGGCAAGATCGAGCTCGAGCAGGTGCGCTCGCAGTTTTTCTTCAACATGCTGCTGAACAATACCGTCGAGGGCTTTTTCGCCGACCCGGTGTACGGAGGCAACCGCGACAAGGCCGGCTGGAAGCTCGTGGGCTTCCCCGGGGTCGCCGCCGTCTACACGACGTTCATCGAGAAGCACAACGTCCCCTACCGCGCGCAGCCGGTGTCGATCGGCGACATCACCGGGAAGGTCGCGCAGGTCGACGAGCACGGCCACGCGATCCACGTGATGCTCGACGACAAGGCGGGAGCCTAGGGCCATGGCGACCAAGCTGAAACCCGTCGACGTCGTCACCGTCGGCGTCGGCCTTACCAGCACCATCCTCGCAAAAGAATTGGCCGACACCGGCCTGAAGGTCGTCGGCCTCGAGCGCGGCCGCTGGCGCGATACCGATCCCGACTTCGCCATGCCCGGCGTTCACGACGAGCTGAAGTACGTTCGCCGGCACGAGCTGATGCAGGACCTCTCGAAGGAAACCATTACCTTCCGGAACGCGATGAGCGAGACCGCGCTCCCGATGCGCCAGCTCGGCTCCTTCCTTCCAGGCGAAGGCGTGGGTGGCGCGGCGGTGCATTGGGGCGGACTCACCTGGCGCTTCCTGCCGTGGGATTTCGAGACGAAGAGCCGCACGCTCGCGCGCTACGGCGCGAAGCAAGTGTCGGAAGAATGCACCCTGCAGGACTGGGGTGTCACCTACGACGAGCTCGAGCCGCACTTCAACCGCTTCGAGTACCTGTACGGCGTCTCGGGCAAAGCCGGCAACCTGCAAGGCAAGATCATCCCGGGCGGCAATCCCTTCGAGGGACCGCGATCGCACGAGTACCCGAATCCGGCGCTTAAGACGACGTATTCGAGCGCGCTCTTCGCCAAGGCCGCGCAGTCCCTCGGCTACAAGCCCTTCCCGGTGCCGACCTCGGCCAACTCGCGTGCTTACAAGAACGAGTACGGCGCCACCATTCAGGCTTGTGTGTACTGCGGCTACTGCCAGTTCTTCGCCTGCGAGATGGGGGCAAAGGCGAGCCCGCAGACCGCGGTGCTGCCGGTGCTGATGAAGAATCCGAACTACGAGCTGCGCACCCTGTGCAACGTCACGAAGATCAACCTCGACTCGGAGAAGAAGCGCGCGGTGAGCGTCACCTACGTCGACTCGCGCGGGCGCGAGTTCGAGCAGCCGGCGGAGCTCATCCTGCTGACCTCGTACGTGCTGAACAACACGCGTCTCATGCTCCTCTCGGGCATCGGCAAGCCCTACGATCCGCAGACGAACACCGGCGTGGTCGGCCGCAACTACGCCTACCAGACGCCCTCCTCGGTTACGCTTTTCTTCGAGGACAAGAACTTCAACTCCTTCATGGGCGCAGGCGGCCTCGGCCTCGCGATCGACGAATTCAACGGCGACAACTTCGACCACTCGGGGCTGGGCTTCATCGGCGGCGGCTTCATGCAGGCGGGAGCGAACGGCGCGCGTCCGATCGAATTTCACCCGGTACCCCAAGGTACGCCGCGCTGGGGGTCGGAGTGGAAGAAGGCGGTGTCGAAGTACTACAACCGCGCCTTCTCCATCACCATCCAGGGCGCGTGCCAGAGCTACCGCGGCAATTATCTCGACCTCGACCCGACCTACCGCGACGCCTACGGCCTGCCGCTTCTGCGCATGACCTTCGACCGCCGCGAGAACGAGCACAAAATGAGCGCATGGCTCACCGACAAAGCGGCGGAAATCGCCAAGGCCATCGGCCCGTCGAAGATGAACGTCAACCCGCGCCGCGGCAAATACACCATCGTTCCCTACCAGAGCACCCACAACACCGGCGGCACCGTCATGGGCGCGGACCCGAACACCAGCGTCGTCAACAAATACCTACAGAGCTGGGACGTCCACAACCTATTCGTAGTAGGCGCTGGCAACTTCCCGCAGAACGGCGGCTACAACCCGACCGGCACCGTCGGCGCGCTGACCTACCACGCGCTGGACGCGATCAAGACGAGGTATTTGAAGAAACCGGGGGCGTTGGTTTAAACGTATCTCAAGCCCCGCGATAGCTTTCCTGAAGACCGCTGATTTCGTCCGACCGCATCACCGTCCCGAACGCAGTCCGGATGCATGCGAGCGCGGCGTCGTGCAGCGTAGTGCCGTCCATGGTGTCGACGCAGTCTTCGATGACCACCACGGCGTAGTCGCGCGAGCACGCTGCGCAGGCGGTCGAGAGGACGCAGCTGTTGGTGTTGACGCCGGTGATTAGGACGGTGTTGATGCCGTGGGAGCGCAGCAGGAAGTCGAGGTCGGTGCCGACGAAGCAGTCGTAGCGCTTCTTGGTGTCGACGACCCAGTCGCGCGTCGCGTCGAGCAGCTGCGGCATGACGGCGACGCCCGGCATGCCGGCGAGGTTGTGCGCGAGCACGTTCTTGCGCGGGTTGTCCGGGTTGCGCGAGCGTGCGAGCCAGGCCGGCATCGAGGCGATTTCCTCGGCGTCGCGGTACTGCGTGAGCAGGTGCACGATCGGTATGCCGGCGCCGCGGCAGGTCCGGAAGAAGCGCGCGTTGGCGGCCACCACGCGCTCGGCGCGGTCGGCCGCGAGCGGCATGGTCGCGACGGCGGGATCGAGATGCCCGCGATGCAGGTCGATCGCGACGACCGCGGGTACCGGACGGTTCACTCCGAGGTCCACTATTTCAACTGGTCCTTCACCTTCTCCATCCCGACCGGCGGGCATGGCTTCACCTTGGGAGGTTTGCCGAGGAACGCGCTGATCTGCCCGGCTATCCCCTTGAATTCGTCGACCTTGCCGAACTTGGCGACAAAATCCGCGAGCATATCGCGGCCGTCGGACCGTTCCTGCTCGAGACGCCGACACTCACGCTCGGCTGCCTCACGCGCTTCCTGCTCGGCGCGTTGGCGGGCAAGGGCTTCGGCCTGCAACCTCTCCTGACGCTCGCGCTCTTCCT
>JBGQKQ010000240.1:0-3198 GCA_041499655.1 Gammaproteobacteria bacterium | reverse complement strand
ATCGCGACCGTCCTCACCTGCCTGACCGGCTTCGGTATCTTCCAGCACGGCGGCTTCGGCAAGCCCCATGCGCTGGGCATCATCACGCTCGTCGTGCTGGGGGTGGCGTACGTGGCGGGATACACGAAGCTGTACGGGCGGTGGTCGCCTTACATCGAGACGATCAGCTACTCGCTGACTTTCCTCTTCCACCTGATTCCCGGCATCACCGAGACCACGACCCGCCTGCCTCTGGGAGCGCCCCTGCTGGCGAACGCCGAGGCGCCCGCCTTGCAGGCGGCGAGCGGGGTGTTGTTCGTCCTGTTCCTGATCGGCGCAACGCTTCAGGTGCGCCGGCTGCGAGTGAGGCTCGGAAAGCCGGCGAGCTGAGGTTCAGGCGCCGATCCTCGGCAGGAGGCGCTTGGCGTTGCCGCTTTCGATCGCTGCCACGACGTCGGCGGGAAGACCCTGGCTTCTCAGGGCATTTGCCTGCGTAGCGATCGGCACGTACGGATAGTCGCTGCCGAAAACCACCTGCGAGCTCGGGATGAGGCCGAGGAGCGCGGCCATGGAGGCGGGGTGCGTGGCGTTCGCCGTGTCGTAGTGCAGGCGCTTGAACTCCGCCTCGTAGCCCTGCGGCGCGATCTGGTCGGCATCCTTGCGGAATTTGAAGAAGTAGTCCATGCGCCCCGCCAGCATCGGCACCGTACCGCCTGCGTGGGAAAACAGCCATTGGATGTCCCGGTGGCGCGCGAAGGTGCCGCTGAGGAGCAGGCTGACCACGGCGCGCGTCGTGTCGTGCGGCACCTCGATCACCGCGGGGAAAGCACCGACGCTCAGGCGCCCGCAGCACGAGGCGACCAGCGGATGGAAGTAGACGACCGCCTTGCGCCGGTTGAGCTCCTCGAAGACCGGCGCGTAGGCCGGGTCCCCCGGCCACTTGTCGCCGTAGTTGGTCTGCAGGCCGACGCCGTCGGCTTTCAACGTGCCGAAGGCGTAGTCGATCTCCTTCAGCGACGACTCGACATCGATCATCGGCAGCGTGGCGAACAGGCCGAAGCGCCCCGGGGTGCTGCGCACCATGTCCGCGCCGTAATCGTTGCACAGGCGTGACATGCGGATGACCTCGGGCAGGGGCGCGTCGAACCAGACGCCCGGCGTGGAGGCGAGCGAAAGCATCGCGGTGCGCACCCCCGCCTTGTCGAGGTCCTCCAGCGACTTGGCGCGCGACCAGCCCAGCTGCTGCTGGAAATGCGGGATGTTGCGCTTGTCCTCCCAGTCGAGCCAGGCTTTCTGGTACTCCGGCGCGTAGAAGTGGTGGTGGGTGTCGATGAGCGTCCCGCCGCCCGCCGCGGCGGCCCCGCCGCTGGCGCAGGCCGTGAGTTGTGCCGCGCCGAGCGCGCCCAGCGCACCGATGAACTGCCTGCGTGATTTCATTTCGTTTCCTTTTCTATTTTTTCGCGAGACGGTAAAGCGGGTCATCCATGCCGTGCTTCTGCACCGTGTATTCCGGCGGGAAGCCTGGCGCCTCTTTCACGGGTTCGGCCGCCAGGTCGCCGAATACCACGGTGCGGTGCGCCACGCGCCATTCGCCGTCGCGCTTCTCGAAGCGGTCCAGATAGCGCGCCGAGGCGAGATTGCGCAAGCCCTCGCTTCCCGCCGGCGCGTTGGGCGCGCCGGCCCGGTAACGCTGCAGCACCAGCACGTAGGTCTCGACGAAGGCGCGGTCTTTCGCCAGGAACTCGATCAGCACGTTGGTATTGAAGTGCATCGAGTGATCCTGGTGCGCGTGCAGCGTCGCGATGTGCGCCAGCAAGGCGTCGGGCGGACCCTTGAAGAAGCCGTGGTCGTCGAAGGCGCCCTCGTGATAGAGCGTGCGCGCCAGCGACCAGTCCTGCCGGTCGACGGCGCGCGCGAAGCGCTTCAGGCAATCCTCGATCGCCGTGCGCGCTTCCAGCTCCTCGAGGAAGCTCGGGAAGACGCCCGCCATCACGCGGAGGTCTTGATGCTGAGCTCCTTCAGCTCGCCCACCTCCGCGCCATCGTCCATGGAGAAGCGGTCGCCGAAGTCGAACAGGTCCTCGTTCTGGAAACCCGGGTAGTACTGGATCTCCCACCAGTTGTGGTCGAGATCCTCCATGTAGAAGGAGTACACGCCGTGCTGCATCACCACTGGCAGCACCTGCCGGATCTTGTACTTGTCCTTGTGCTTGAACGCCGCCTCGCGGGCTTTGTCGACATCTTCCTTCGAACCGACGTCCACGCCCCAATGATTGAGCACGTTGACTGGATGCACCGCGTCACCCACTTCCACGGCGACGATGTGGAACTTGAGCCCGCAGCGCACCACCATTGCCGGCTTGGCGTGGCGCACGCACTCGAGGCCGAGGAACTCCTCGTAGAACCTGCGCGACTCCTTGAGGCTGTAGCACTCCATCGTGCCGTGCGACATGACGTAAGGCTTGACGATCGACTTCTCGGTCTTCGCCTCGGCGATGCCGTCCTGGATCTTCTCTCGCGTCTGGGACATATCTCCTCCTTATGCAGTTGCGGCCTTGTCGGCCTCGGTCAGGAACGAATCAGCATAAAACTCGTCGGGGGGCAGCTTGCACTGCGCGCTGAAGTCGCGCCGCGCAGACTCGACCACGATCGGCGCGCCGCAGGCATAGACCTGGTACCCCGACAGGTCGGGGAAGTCTTCCATCACGGCGCGGTGAACGAAACCCATGCGTCCCTCCCACGGCTCATCCGAAAGCACCGGAATGAACTTCAGGTGCTTCCAGGAGCGCGCGAGGTCCAGCATATACAGGTCGCGCTTCAGGCGCACGCCCCAGTAGAGCGTCATCGGCCGGGAAATCCTCTTCTCCAGGGCGTACTCGCAGATCGCCTTGATCGGCGAGAAGCCGGTGCCGCTCGCCAACATCACGATCGGCTTGTCGGAGTCCTCGCGCAGGTAAAAGCTGCCGAGCGGGCCCTCGAAGCGCAGCAGGTCTCTCACCTTCAGGTTGCTGAAGGCGTGGTCGGTGAAGGCGCCGCCGGGGATATGGCGCACGTGGAGCTCGAGCGCGGTGACACCGCCCGGGTCGGGCCGCGTGGCGAGCGAATAGCTGCGCCGCTTGCCGTCTTTCAGCAGGAGATCGATGTACTGCCCGGCGAGGAAACGGAAGTTCTCGTTCATCGGCAGGCGCAGGCCGATCACCGCGACGTCGGGCGCGGGCTT
>JBGQKQ010000239.1:0-3315 GCA_041499655.1 Gammaproteobacteria bacterium | reverse complement strand
GTCCGGCTCGAGCTTGTTCCTGCGCAGCTGGTCGTTGATCAGGCCCGCGGAAGCGATCAGCACATCCGCTTCCTCGCCTCCGCCGACGCGCCGCTCGAGCTGCGCCGGCAGCGCGTACTGGATCCGCAAGCGGTTTTTCGTGTCCTTGCGATACTGCTCGGCGACCTTCGTCAGGCCGGGAGCGACCGCGGCGGAGCTGAGGATCCGGACATCCGCGGCAGCGGCGGCGGTCGGCAGAGCAACCGCCACGAGCAGCAGCGCGAGCTTCACGTTTTGTCCGTTCAATCGACGCCGGCGGCGACGAGAAGCGCCTTGCTCTCGGGACTGCCCAGATAACGGACGAAGGCCTTCGCGCCCCCGGCATTCGCCGCGGCCGTCATGGGCGCCGCGGAGTAGGACGTGTAGTTCTGGATGTCGGCCGGCAGCGGCCCGACCAGCTTCAGGCCCTTGTCGCGATGGAGAAGGATTTCGGTGACCGGCCCGAAGCCGATCTCCTTGCCCTTGCCCTTCAGCAGGTGCTCCATCACGGCTCCCGCGTCGGGGTAGCGCGTGGTCTTCGACAGGATTGGATCGTAGAGGCCCATCTTCTTGAACAGGTTCTCGAGATAGATCCCGGTGGAGGCGCGGTTGAACACGATCGAATCGGCCGCAAGCACCGAGCGCTTGAGCGCCTCGGTGCTCGAAATATCCGGAACGTCGGCGCCCGGGCGCACGGCAACACCCAGGCCCACGCGCCCTAAGGCCACGCGCTCGGCGGAGACTTTCCCCGCGAATTCGTCCAGGGCCGCAGGCGGCGCGATCACCACGTCGAAGGTTTCGCCGTCCGCGACGCGCTTCCTGATCTGCGGAGCGGTGTTGAAGGTGATCTTCACCTCGTTCCCGGATTGCTTCGCGTAAGCGTCCGCCGCGGCCCTCAGGCCCGGCTCGACCGCGCCGGCGCTCAGGACCTTGATCTCAGCGGCCACGGCCGCGCCCGCGAACGCGAATAAGAACGCGCACCACGCTGCCACGCTTTTCATATTGGGCTCCCCTCAAGGCCGACAAACTTACCACAAGCCTATTCGGCGCGGGCGCCCGAGTCCTTCACCACCTTCGCCCATTTCGGAATCTCGCGCGCGATGTAATCGGCGAAATCCTGCGGCGTGCCCGGAGCGAGCTCCGCGCCGAGCGATTCGAGGCGCTCGCGCAGGTCGCGCGCCTGCAAGGCCTTGACGATGTCGCCGTTGAGCCGCTCGACCAGGGCCCGCGGGGTCGCGCGCGGCACCACCACGCCGTGCCAGGTGACCGCCTCGAAGCCCCTCAGTCCCGATTCTGCGCCGGCCTCGGACACCGTCGGCAAGTCGGGCAGGCTCGGGGAGCGCTGCGAGCTGGTGACGGCGAGCGCGCGCAGCCGTCCGGCCTTGATGTAAGGAATCACCGACGCGGAAGTCGCGAACATGAGCTGCGCCTGTCCCGCGATCACGTCGGTCAGCGCCGGCTGGGCGCCTTTGTACGGCACGTGGACCATGTCGACCCCCGCCATGGTCTTGAACAGCTCCGCAGCGAGATGCGCGGCCGCGCCGCTGCCCGAGGACGCGTAGTTCAGCTGGCCCGGCTTCGACTTGGCGAGCCCGATCAGCTCCTTCACCGAGCTCGCCGGCACGCCGGGGTTCACCACCAGGATGTTGGGCTGGATCGCGACCAGCGCGACCGGCGCGAAATCGGCCACCGGATCGAAAGCGAGCTTCTTGTATAGGCTCTGGTTGGTGGCGAGGATGCTGTTGTTGCCGAGAAGCCAGGTGGTGCCGTCGGGCGCGCTCTTCGCCACGATCTCGGCGGCGATGTTGCCGCCGGCCCCGGGACGGTTCTCGATCACCACCGCTTGCGACCAGCCCTCGGACAGCTTCTGGCCGAGGGCGCGCGCGATGATGTCGCTCGGTCCGCCGGGCGTGAAGCCGACGATGAAATGCAGCGGCTTTTCCGGGAAACCCTCGGCGCGGGCCACCACGGCCAGCGCCGCACCGCATACAATCGCCGCAAGCCGGTTCATCCGGCCATGATACCGCGAGAGATTCGACATGCCTTCCGCCCCGCCCGTTTCGCCGGTGATGCAGCGCCTCAGCGCATACATCGCCGGCACCTCCCGCAGACCGCTCCCCGACGCGGTCGCCGAAAAGACCAGGCACCACCTGCTCGACACGCTTGCGGCGATGATCTCCGGATCGCGGCTGCGGCCCGGGAAGAAGGCGATCTCGTACTCACGCGCACTCGGCGGCGCGAAGGAAGCGTGCGTGCTCGGCAGCCGGGTTGTCACCGCCGCCGCGAACGCCGCGCTCGCGAACGGCATGCTCGCGCATGCCGATGAAACCGACGACTCGCATTCGCCCTCGCAAACCCACCCCGGCTGCGGCATCGTCGCCGCTTCGCTGGCGATGGCCGAGCGCAAGCGCTCGGGTGGCGCGGCGCTGCTGCGCGCCGTGGCGCTCGGCTACGATGTCGGCTGCAGGATCACCCAGTCCCTGGGTGCGCTGCAGTTCCGCGCGGCCGGCCACTCCACCCACAGTTTCGGGCCGACCTTCGGCGCGGCGGCTGCCGCCGGGGCGCTCGCGGGTCTGGATCAGCGTCGCGCAAGATATTTGCTCTCGTACGCGGCGCAGCAGGCCTCGGGGATCTCGTGCTGGATGCGCGACGAGGAGCACGTCGAAAAGGCCTTCGACTTCGGCGGCATGCCGGCGCGCAACGGCGTCACCGCCGCCACCATGGTCGAGCACGGGTTCAGCGGCGTCGAGGATGTTTTTTCCGGTGAGCGCAATTTCTTTGTGGCCTACGGGAACTCGCCCGATCCGGAGGAGCTGGCGCGGGAGCTGGGCGAGCGTTACGAGATCGCTCGCACGGATATCAAGCGCTGGGCGGTCGGGTCGCCGATTCAGGCACCCCTCGATTCGCTGCTGGAGCTGATCCGCCTGCACCGCGTGCGTGCCGAGGAAGTCGAGCGCGTGACCGTGCGCGTCGCGCATCTCGGAGCGAACACCACGGACAACCGGGACATGCCCGACATCTGCATGCAGCATCTATGCGCGGTCATGCTGCTCGATGGGATGGTGACCTTCAAGTCTTCCCACGATGCGGCGCGCATGCGCCATCCGAAAGTGCTCGAGCTGCGCAAGCGCATCGAGCTCCGCGGCGACGACGCGCTGACGCAGGCGATGCCGCGCAGGGAAGGCATCGTGGCGATCAAGCTGAAGGACGGGCGCGAGATCGAGCACCACACCCGGGCGGTACGGGGAACGCCGGAAAACCCGATGACGCGGGCCGAGGTCGAAGCGAAGAGCCTGG
>JBGQKQ010000238.1:0-3359 GCA_041499655.1 Gammaproteobacteria bacterium | reverse complement strand
CTCACCGCCTGGAGGATTTTTTCCCGCGACAGGGCTTCCATCTCGGGCGAGCCGAAATGGATCACGTCGACGTTGTACTTCCTTGCCGCGGCCTCGGCGATCGTGCGCTGCAGGACCTTGTCCGTGCCCGCGCGCCACACCACCACCTTGACCCCGTACTTCGCCTCGAAGGGATTCAGCAGCGCGGGCTGGTCCTTTTCGGCGAAGGTGGTGTAGATCGTGAGCGTGCCTTCCTTCTTCGCGGCGGCCGCGATTTTCTGCATCCGGTCCGGACCGGCGTAATCGAACAGGGCCTGTGCCGCCGTCCCCCGCGCGGCGAGCGCGAAAGCGAGGAGGAGACCCCAGCGCAGCATTACCGCGCTCCCGCTCCGAAGATTTCCTGGTACAGATTGACCCACTTGTCGTACTCGTCGAGGGTCACGCGCGGGTCCACGAACCTGAGCGGGAGCTTGTTCAGCGGCGTGTCGACCTTCCTGCTGGTCGGGACGAAGTCGCGCCGGGCGAGGATCGTCTGGCCCTCCTCGCTGATCTCGAAATCGTAGAACAGCACCGCGGCGTGCGGGTGCGGAGCCGCGCGCGCCACGCCGACGCCGTTCGGCCGCGCGATCGCGGTGCCGATGGCGAACCAGTCGATCGGCGCGCCCTTGCCCCTGAGCTGCTCGGCCTTGTAGTTGTATACGGTCAGCGCGAGCGGGACTTCGCCGGAGACGACCAGCTGCGCGAGGAGCGTATGCCCCTTGCGCATCGACATGCCGTTCTTCGCGACGATGTCCTTGAAGAGTTTCGTGCCCCTGGCCTCGCCGAGCTCGGCGAGCATGCCGGCGAGCCAGTCGGCGTCCTCCTGCTCGATGCCGAGCTTGCCTTTCCATTTCGGATCGAACAGGTCCTCCCAGGTCTTGGGCAGGTCCTGCTTCCTCACCGCCTTGGTGTTGTAGGCCTGCACGAAGACGTTGAGGCGCGTGCCGACCCACTCGCCGTGCGGAAGGAGCGCCGGCGCGATCAGGTCGGCGAGGTACGGTGACTTGACGAGCTGGAGGATTTTCTCGCGATGCATCGACTCCATCTCGGGACCGTTGGTTTCGGCGACGTCCATCGCGCGCCGGCCGGCGCGCGCCTCGGCGATGGCGCGCTGCAGGACTTTTTCCGAGCTCGAGCGCCACATGCTGACCTTGATCCCGTACTTTTTCTCGTACGCGGCGGCGACTGCGCCGATGTCGTCGGCCTGGGCGGACGTATACAGGCTGAGCTCGCCCTCCTTCTTCGCGCCCTCGATGAGCCTTTGCAGCCGGTCCGCGCCCGCGTAAAGGCCGACGTCGGCCGCCGTGGCGTTCGGCTTGACCTGGGCGTGGACGGGGAAGCAGGCCGCAAGGGACAGCCCCGCGGCGAGGACGGCGTTGCGCATGACCCGCGATTTCTACCCCGCGACCGCCGCGCTGTCAACGCCAGCCCGGGCTACCCGGCCTTGAGAACCACGCACTTTTCCGGATCGAGCTTGACGTGGATCGCCCCGCCTATGGGAGTCCGCAGCGAGGGATGGCGGCGCGAGAGGAGGATCCGGTCGCCGAGCTTCACCTGGAAATCGACGAACTCGCCGAGAAACACCTTCTGGTCGACCCGCGCCTCCCATACGTTGGCGCCCCCGGCCGGGGCTTCGGAGAGTTCGACGTCCTCCGGCCGCACCGACAGCACCACGCGTTCGCCGGCGCGGAGCTCCTCGCCCGGGGCGATCTCGATCTCGCCGATTGCGGTGCGCACACGGCCGCGCGCGAGCACCTCGCCGTCGAGAAAATTCGTCGTGCCGACAAAGTCGGCGACGAAGCGGCTGCGCGGCTTCTCGTAGATGTCGCGCGGCGGGCCGATCTGCTGGATGCGCCCCTCGTTCATCACCGCGATCGAATGCGAGAGCGCGAGCGCTTCGCTCTGGTCGTGCGTGACGTAGACCGTGGTGATTCCCAGCTCGCGCTGCAGGCGCTTCAGCTCGAAGCGCATGAGCTCGCGCAGCTTCGCGTCGAGATTGGACAGGGGCTCGTCGAGGAGCAGGAGCTCCGGCTCCATCACGAGCGCCCGGGCGAGCGCGAGGCGCTGCTGCTGGCCGCCCGAGAGCTTGGTCGCCTCGCGGTCGGCCAGGCCGTCCAACTGCACCGCGGTGAGGACCCGCATCACCTTGTCGCGGATCTCGCCCCTGCCGAGCCGCCGCGCGCCGACTTCGAGGGGAAAAGCCGCGTTCTGGAACACGTTCATGTGGGGCCAGATGGCGTAGGACTGGAACACCATGCCAAAGCCGCGCCGGTTGGGCGCGACGAACACGCCGCGGCTCCCCGAGTACACGACGCGGCCGCCGACGCTGATCTCGCCCGAGCGCGGGCGCTCGAGGCCCGCGATCGAGCGCAGCGTCGTGGTCTTGCCGCAGCCGCTGGGACCGAGCAGGGTGAAGAGCTTCCCTTCCGGCACCTCGAAGCTCACGTCCTGCGCGGCTCTCACGATCTCGCCGCGCTCGTTCGGATACTCGGTGCACAGGCCCTCGACTTTCAGCATGCGCGTCTCACCTTTGAGCTCACTCTCTCACGCCGAACTTCCCGCCCAGCCACTGGGCGGACATCACCAGCACGAAGAGCGCGAGGATGAAGAGCACGCCCAGCGCCGAGAGCTCCACGTACTGGCCGTTCTCCCACAGCTCCCAGATGGTGATCGACAGCACCTCGGTGCCCGGGCTGTAGAGCAGGATCGAGCTGGAGAGCTCGCGGATCGACACGATCATCACGTAGATCCAGCCGGCGACGAGCCCCGGTTTGAGCAGCGGCAGGACGACGCGCACGAAGGCCGTGCCCCAGGACGCGCCGCTCATCGCCGCGGATTCCTCGAGCTCTTTGTGGATCTGCAGCATCGAGGCGGTGTTGTAGCGCAGGCCGTAGGGCATGAAGCGCGTGACGTAGGCGATGAACATGATCCACATCGTCCCGTAGACGCCGACATCCACGTTGAGATAGAAAATCATGATAGCCAGGCCGAGCACGAGCCCCGGAAAGACCATCGGGAGGGAGGCGACGTTGTCCAGCAGCCAGCGCCCGGGAAACCTGGTCTTCACCACGATCCAGCAGATGACCGAGGTGACGAGCATGATCAGCGTCGCGCTGCCGAAGGAGAGCAGCAGCGTGTTCCACACGGTGCGCCCGAGGTTCGGGTAGGCGAAGATGAAACGGTACGGGTCGAGCGTGAGGTTGTGCAGCGCCTGCATCGAGGGCACCGAATAGAATCTCTGGAACGACGACCAGAGCAGCACCGCAAAGGGCAGCGCCACGATCATCAGGAAGTAGACTACGAAGATCGCGGCGGCGAGCCAGCGCCACGGGCCGAGGTCG
>JBGQKQ010000237.1:0-3385 GCA_041499655.1 Gammaproteobacteria bacterium | reverse complement strand
CCCGAACGCGGCGAAGGAATACCTGCGCTTCATGATGGAGAAGGAGCAGTACGAGCCCTGGCAGCAGGCCTCGATCGGCTACGTCACGCATCCGCTGAAGGCCTACGAGTCGAACCCGATCTGGACGGTCGACCCCAAGCACACGCCCTACCGCGACTGCATGAAGATCATGCTGCCGAACGGCTACTCGGGAAAGCTCGGGTACGCGTCCGCTCAGTGCATGGCCGACTTCATCGTGGTCAACATGGTCGCCGAGGCCGCGAGCGGGTCGAAGACGCCCAAGGAAGCAGCCGAAAGAGCGCAGAAGCGCGCCGAGCGGTACTACAAAGTTTGACCCTGGGGTCATCCTGAGGGCGCAGCCCGAAGGATCTCTGACGGCACGCAGCGTGCTATTGGAGATCCTTCGCTGCGCTCAGGATGACATCTCGCTTTTGAAACCCTTCCTCGACAACCGCAACGCCCTCGGGCTGGTGTTCATGCTGCCCGCGGCCGCGCTCCTGCTCGTGTTCCTCACCTACCCGCTGGGCCTCGGGCTGTGGCTCGGCTTCACCGACGCGCGCATCGGGCGCGATGGCCACTGGATCGGCCTGGAGAATTTCGAATCGCTTTTTGGCGATTCGCTCGCGCGCCTCTCGCTTTTCAACACGCTGTTCTACACGGTGCTCGCGAGCGTGGTGAAGTTCGCGCTGGGCCTGTGGCTCGCGCTGCTCCTGAACCGCCATCTGCCCTTCAAGTCCTTCGTCCGCGCGATCGTGCTCCTGCCCTTCATCGTGCCGACCGCGCTCTCGGCGATCGCGTTCTGGTGGATCTACGACGCGCAGTTCTCGGTCGTCTCGTGGCTGCTCATGAAGATGGGTCTCATCGACCGCTACATCGATTTCCTCGGCGAGCCGTGGATGGCGCGCCTCTCGACCATCGCCGCGAACATCTGGCGCGGCGTGCCCTTTGTCGCGATCTGCCTGCTCGCGGGGCTGCAGACGATCTCGCCCACGCTCTACGAGGCGGCGGCGCTGGACGGAGCGACCGAGTGGCAGAAATTCCGGCACGTCACCCTGCCGATGCTCACCCCGATCATCGCCGTGGTGATGACCTTCTCGGTGCTCTTCACCTTCACCGACTTCCAGCTGATCTACGTGCTGACCCGCGGCGGGCCGCTCAACGCGACGCACCTCATGGCGACGCTCTCCTTCCAGCGCGCGATCCCCGGAGGCAACCTCGGCGAAGGCGCCGCGCTCGCCATCTCGATGGTGCCTTTCCTGCTCGGCGCGATCCTGTTCTCCTATTTCGGCCTGCAGCGGCGAGCGTGGCAACAGGGCGGCGGGGACAAATGACCATGCGAAGCATGGTCATCCTGAGGCCGAAGACCGAAGGATCTCCTACGGCACACTGCGTGCCGCTAGAGATCCCTCGCTGCGCTCGGGATGACAGGAACGCATGAACACGCGCGCCGAAGATTCCCGTGGAATGGAGTACCTCGAGTCGCTGCCGCGGCGCTGGGTAACGCTGTACCTGCCGCTGCTCTGTTTTCTGATCGTGCTGCTGTTCCCGTTCTACTGGATGGCGATGACCTCGTTCAAGCCCGACGCGGAACTGCTCAGCCGGGAAGCCAACCCGTTCTGGATCCACCATCCGACCTTCGCGCACTTCGAGAAGCTGCTGTTCCACACCGCCTATCCCGACTGGATGTGGAACACCATCATCGTTTCGGTCGTGGCGACTTTCACGTCGCTCGCCTCGAGCGTGTTTGCCGCCTACGCGATCGAGCGGCTGCGCTTCCGCGGCTCGAAGGGCACCGGCATGGCGATCTTCCTCGCCTACCTCGTGCCGCCGTCGATCCTGTTCATTCCCCTCGCCGCGGTGGTGTTCAAGATGGGCTTGTTCGACACGCGCTGGGCGTTGATCCTCACCTACCCCACCTTCCTGATCCCGTTCTGCACCTGGCTCCTGATGGGCTACTTCCGCTCCATCCCCTACGAGCTGGAGGAATGCGCGCTCATCGACGGCGCGACGCGCTGGCAGATCCTCACCCGGATCATCCTGCCGCTCGCGGTGCCGGGGCTGATCTCCGCGGGCATCTTCGCCTTCACGCTGTCCTGGAACGAGTTCATCTACGCGCTCACCTTCATCTCCTCGTCCGAGGTGAAGACGGTGCCGGTAGGTGTCGTTACCGAGCTGGTCGAAGGCGACGTCTACCACTGGGGCGCGCTGATGGCGGGCGCCCTGCTCGGATCGCTGCCCGTCGCGATCCTGTACTCTTTCTTCGTCGAGTACTATGTCTCGGGAATGACCGGCGCAGTCAAAGAATAGGTCAAGGGAGCAGGGAAATGAACCGGCTCGATCTCAGGGGGCGCATGGCCGTCGTCACCGGCGGCGCCCAGGGCATAGGCGCGGCGATCGTCGGGCGCATGGAAGCCTCGGGTGCCAACGTGCGCGTGTGGGACGTCGCGGCCAAGAAGGACCCGGTCGACGTGTCGGACCCGGCGGCGGTCGAGCGCGCGACCGCGAGAGCGGTCGCGGAACTGGGCCAGATCGACGTGCTCGTGAACAACGCCGGCATCGCGGGCCTGAACTCGCCCACGGTCGAATACCCTCTCGACGAGTGGGAGCGCGTGCTGAAGGTAAATCTCACCAGCCAGTTCCTGTGCTGCCGCGCAGTCGTCCCGCAGATGGTGAAGCGCAAGTACGGGCGCATCGTCAACATCGCCTCGATCGCGGGCAAGGAAGGCAACCCCAACGCGGTGGCGTACAGCGCCTCCAAGGCCGGCGTGATCGCGCTCACCAAGTCGCTCGGCAAGGAGCTGGCGCAAACCGGGGTGCTGGTGAACTGCGTGACGCCGGCTGCGGCGAAGACCGCGATCTTCGATCAGATGACCCAGGAGCACATCGACTACATGCTCGCGAAAATCCCGATGAACCGCTTCGTCACGGTCGACGAGATCGCCTCGCTCGTGTGCTGGCTCGCCTCCGAGGATTGCGCGTTCTCGACCGGCGCGGTATTCGACATTTCCGGGGGAAGGGCAACGTACTGAGATGGCCAAGAAGAAACCCGAGCTGCGCAGCGTCCAGTGGTTCGGCAGGCAGGACATCTACGGCTTCATCTATCGCGGCTGGGTGAAGAACCGCGGCGTGCCGCAGGATCAGTTCGACGGGCGCCCGGTGATCGGCATCTGCAACACCTGGTCCGAGCTCACGCCCTGCAACAGCCATTTCCGCACGATCGCCGAGCACGTCCGCAACGGCGTGCTCGAGGCGGGCGGATTCCCTCTCGAGTTTCCGGTGATGTCGCTCGGCGAGACGCTGCTGCGCCCCACGGCGATGCTCTACCGCAACCTCGCCAGCATGGACGTCGAGGAATCGATCCGCGCGAATCCCCTGGATGGCGTGG
>JBGQKQ010000236.1:0-3411 GCA_041499655.1 Gammaproteobacteria bacterium | reverse complement strand
GGTGTGGCGCGCGGGCACGGACAAGGTCCTGCAGCGCACGATCGCCGAGGCCGCGGCAAGGAAGTACAACGTCGACGTGATCCATTTCGGCTCGCCCGAGATGGAAGCCCTGTCGCGGGAAAAAATCCTCCAGGCGGTGAGTTCGCCCGTCCACAGGGACCTGCGGCCGGGCTCGGTTCCCGCGCACCGGGAGTGGGCCGCGACGCTGCTCTCGGTGTGGGTCCAGGCCTACAACACCAATCTCGTCAGGAAGCAGGACCTGCCGAAGAGCTACGCCGACCTGCTCGATCCCCGGTGGAAGGGCAAGCTCGGCATCGAGGCGAAAAACGAGGACTGGTTCGCCTCGGTGGTCGACGTGATGGGCGGCGGCGAGAAGGGCCTGAAGTTCTTCCGCGACCTGGTCGCGAAGAACGGCGTCTCGCCGCGCACCGGGCATACGCTGCTCAACAACATGGTGATCGCGGGCGAGGTGCCGCTCGCGCTCGACATCTACAACTACATGCCCGAGCAGGCGAAGAGGAAGGGCGCGCCGATCGACTGGTTCGCGCTCGAGCCCGCGGTGGCGCGCTCCAACGCCATCGGCATCGCGCGCCGCGCCCCGCACCCGAACGCGGCGCTGCTGTTCTACGAGTACATGCTCGGCGAAGGACAGCAAGTTCTCGTCAAGATGGACTACGTGCCGGCGAATACCAGGGTGGCGTCACCGCTCAAGGGCGTGAAGATCCTGCAGACCGATCCGATCCGCACGCTCGACGAGAGCGACAAGTGGACCGGGCTGTTCGAGCAGATCGTGCTGAATCCCGCGAGGAACTGAGGCTGTCTCGCGGCGGGCTCTGATAGAATTGCGCGCCGGAAAATCCGCATGAGCCTCGCCGCCGCCCTTCCCCAAGCTTCGCGCGGATCGTACCGCGAGATGTGGTTGATCACGCTGGGCCACTCGCTCACGCACTGGTATCCCGCGACCTTTTACCTGCTCCTGCCCATCATCGGGAAGGAACTCGGCCTTTCGTACAGCCAGATCGGCCTCATCATGACCTGCCAGTACATCGCCGGGGCGGTGGCCAACATCCCCGGCGGCGTCCTCGTCGATACCGTGGGCCGCAAGGGCGTGCTGATGGCGACCTCGCTCTTCTGGGTGGGGTTCCCGTACCTGCTGATGGGCTTCGCGCACAGCTACCTGATGCTGCTCGGCTGCGTGGCGCTGGTGGGATTCGGCAACAGCCTGTGGCACCCGACCGCGATCCCGACGCTGGCGCGGCGCTTTCCCGACCGGAAAGGCCTGGTGCTGTCGCTGCACAGCATGGGCGGCAACGTCGGCGACGCCCTCGCCCCCCTCGCGGTTGGAGCGCTCCTCTCGGTGCTCAGCTGGCGCCAGGCCGTGATACTGAACGTTGCGCCGGGCATCCTGCTCGCGCTCCTCATCTTCGTGTTCCTGGGAACGATGCAGCTCGGAGTGAGGAAACCCTCCGCCCCCGGCGCCGGAGCGCAGTCGCTGCGAGAGTATTTCCGCGGCCTCCCCGAGCTGTTCAGCAACCGCGGGCTCATCGTCCTCGCTTCCAGCTCCGCGTTCCGCTCGATGACGCAGAACGCGCTGCTCACCTTCCTGCCGGTGTACCTCGCCTACGAGCTCGGCTACCCGCCCTTGTGGGTGGGCGCCTGCATGTTCGCGCTGCAGGCCGCGGGCTTCGCCGCCGCGCCGGTCGCCGGGCACCTGTCGGACCGCATGGGCCGCAAGAGCGTGATGATGACCAGCATGGTGATGACCGCGGTGGTGCTGGTGTTCATGGCGCTCGCCGGCAAGTCGGCCGCGTTCGTGTTCTTCGTCACGATCCTCGGGTTCTTTCTCTACGCGATCCGGCCGGTGCTGCAGGCCTGGCTGCTCGAGACGACGCCGAAGAACATGGGCGGCACGAGCATCGGCGTCCTTTTCGGCGCGCAGGCCCTCGGCTCCTCGATCGGGCCGCTTCTCGGCGGGCTGGTCGCGGACCGATACGGGCTTTCCTCGGCCTTCTACTTCCTCGCCGGCACCATCGTCGTGGCGAACCTCTTTATCTTCTTCATGCCGAAGAGCGAGGCGCCCGGCGGCGGCCTGCGGCAAGTCTAGCGCATGGGCAGCGCCCCACCGGGCGCGGGCCGCTGTCCGGCCTTGACAAATCGCGCCTTGCTTTCATAATCGCCGCTCAGGCCCACGGGAGGGCCGTGAGGCGGGACCCGACCGCCGCAGCGCAATTCAGCATTCCAAATCTAGGAGGAGACATGACAGGTAAAAATGTTCTACCCGCTCTAGGACGCTGGCTGGGGGCCTTTGCGCTCGCCGCCACGCTGGCGGGCACGGCGCTCGCACAGCAGCCGCTGAAAATCGGTTTCGGCATGAGCCTCACCGGGCCGCTCGCCGGCAACGGCAAGGCCGCGCTGATCGCCATGGAAATCTGGAAGGACGACGTCAACGCCAAGGGCGGCATCCTCGGGCGCAAGGTCGAGTTCGTCTACTACGACGACCAGACCAGCCCGGCGACGGTGCCCGGCCTGTACACCAAGCTGCTCGACGTCGACAAGGTCGACGTCGTCGTGTCCGGCTACGGCACCGCGGTGATCGCGCCGGCGATGCCGCTCGTGATGCAGCGGAACCTCATGTTCATGACGCTCTTCGGCCTGAACGTCAACTCGAAGTTCAACTATGACCGCTATTTCCAGATCATGCCGGCGGGACCCGAGCCCGCGGTCGGCTGGACGCGCGGCTTCTTCGAGGCGGCGATGGCCATGAACCCGAAGCCGAGGACGATCGCGCTGGTGGGCGCGGACGCGGAATACCCGCACCTCGCGCTGGAGGGCGCACGCGTGCACGTGAAGCGCCTCGGGCTGAAGGTCGTGTACGACAAGAGCTATCCGCCCAACACCACCGACTACTCGCCCATCGTCCGCGCAATCCAGGCGACCAATCCCGATCTCGTCTATCTGGCGTCGTATCCGCCGGATTCGGCCGGCATGGTGCGTGCCGTGAACGAAGTCGGCCTGAAGACGCGCATGTTCGGCGGCGGCATGGTCGGCCCGCAGTTCGCGGCGCTGAAGATGGCGCTCGGGCCCCTCCTGAACGGCGTGGTCAACTACGAGCTCTACGCGCCCGAGCTGAGCGGCAAGTTCCCCTTCCTCGACGAGTTCCTCAAGAAGTACCAGGTGCGCGCGGCGAAAGAGGGCGTGGACCCGCTCGGCTACTACCTGCCGCCTTACGCCTACGCGATGATGCAGGTGCTCGACCAGGCCATCACTGCGACCAAGGGCCTCGACAACGCCAAGCTCGCCGAATACATGCACACGCACACCTTCGACACCTTCGTCGGCAAGGTGGGCTTCGCGAAGAACGGCGAGTGGGCGGAGCCGCGCGTGATGATGGTGCAGTTCGGCGGCATCAAG
>JBGQKQ010000235.1:0-3419 GCA_041499655.1 Gammaproteobacteria bacterium | reverse complement strand
CCTGGAAGCTCGGTGCGCTGCCCTTGTAGGGAATGTGGACAAGGTTCACTCCGGCCATGCTCTTGAACAGCTCGCCCGCGAGGTGCGGCGCACCGCCCGGGCCGGAGGACGAATAGTTGACCTGTCCGGGACGCGATTTCGCCAAGGCGATCAGCTCGCCTATGTTACGCGCGGGCAGCGCCGGGTTCGCGACCATCACGAAGTGCACGGCGACGACCTGCGTCACCGGCGCGAAGTCGCGCAAGGGGTCCACCGCCATCTTCGGGTAGAGGTGCTGGTTGACCGCCAAATTGCCCAGCGTTCCGAGGAACAGCGTGCTGCCGTCGGCGGCCGAGCGTGCGGCGAATTCGGTTCCGATCACGCCGCTCGCGCCGGCGCGGTTGTCGACGATCACCTGCTGCCCCCAGGCCTCTGCGAGCCGGGGAGCCAGCAGGCGCGCGACGATGTCGGTGCCGCCGCCCGGCGGGAAGGCGACGACGATGTGGACGGGCCTCGCCGGGAACGACTGCGCAAAGGCGCTCGAGGCGAGCAGGGCGGCGAATCCGAATGCGAGCTTTTTCATCTGAGCGCCATCTCGTGAACCTGCTTCGCGCGCGCAGTGGACTCGGCGAGCAGGAACGCGAGGTCGGTGCCGGTAGAGACGTAGCGCGCGCCCATCTTCACGAACTCCGCCGCGAGCTTGGGCCGCGTCGCGAGGCCGCCCACGCCGACGTGCTTGCCGTGCTTCCTGCAGGCGGCCAGGGCGCGGGCATAGGCATCGCGCACGCGCTCGTGCTCGTATTGCCCGGGCATGCCCATGTCGGCGAGGAGATCGTTCGTACCCATCAGCACCATGTCCACGCCCTCGACCGCGGCGATCTCGTCGGCTCGCTCGATTGCGTCCGCCGTCTCGAACTGCACCACCACCATGGTCGCCTCGTTCATCGCGGCGTTCACCTCGGCGGCGGGAAACGAACGGTACTGCAGGTGCGGCAGCGCGCCTCCCGCGGAACGCCCGCCCAGCGGCGGGTATTTCGCCGAGACGACCACCTCGCGCGCCTCCGCCGCGGAGCGGATATGCGGCGCGATCACGCCCAGCGCTCCGCCGTCGAGCGCGCGCGACACGTGCTCGGGCCGGGTGCTCGGCACGCGCACGAAGGGGGCAATGCCGATTTCGAGGGCCGCGATGCAGATCTGGCTGGTGGTTTCGAGCGACAGGCTCGAATGCTCGACGTCCACGTAGATCGAATCGAACCCGGCGGTCTTGGCGAGCCGCGCGATCTCGATCGAACGCGTGAGGCGCACGGTCATCGAGGCGACGATTTCGCCGCGCGCGAGCTTCTCCTTGACGTTGTTGCGCACAATCGCGCGTGGTCCTTCCGGCATGCCTGCTCCCTGGGTTTGCGCTATTGTAAGCTCCCACCCCGCCACTTCGGAGTTCGCCATGAACAGCCTCGCTGCTCTCGCCGGCCGCATCCTGATCGCCCTGATCTTCCTTCTGTCCGGGATCGACAAATTCGTCCACTACTCCGGGACGCTCGGCTACATGACCAAGGCGGGCCTGCCGTTCCCCGAGGTGCTGCTCGTCGTCTCGGGCATCGTCGAGACGGCGTGCGCTCTTGCCCTCATCGCCGGCTGGAAGACGCGCCCGGCCGCGATCGTGCTCGTCGCCTGGATGATCCCGGTCACCTTGATATTCCACAATCCCGCGGCCGGACAGGACGCGATGATCCACTTCATGAAGAACGCCGCGATCATAGGTGGCCTGCTCGTACTCTTCGCCTCCGGTCCTGGCGTGTGGAGCCTCGGCCGCTCGCGCTAGGCTAATCGGGCTCCATCTTCAGCTCGCGCACCGTCTTCCTCCAGAAAGCACGCTCGCTCTCGAAGAAGGCGTCGATCTGCGCCGGCGCGCCCGCGCCCTCGGGGTAGATCCCGAGCAGGTTCAGGCGCTGCTCGACGTCGGGGTCGGCCAGCAGGAGGGCCAACTCGCGGTTGACGCGCTGGATCACCGCGCCGGGCGTCGCGGCCGGCGCGACCAGCGCGTACCAGGCGTTGAACTCGATATCGGGAAAGGCCTCGGCGAAGGTCGGCACGTCCTTCAGCTCCGGGAGCCGCTTGGCGGAGCTCACCGCGAGCGCGCGCAGCTGGCCGCGCTGAACCGCAGTAGCGATCGCGGGAACGCTCTCCACAGCGATGTGGGTGCGCCCGGCGATGACGTCGACCACGCTCTGCGCGCTGCGGTAGGGCACCACCATCAGCTCGAGCGCGGCACGCTGTCTCAGCATCTCTCCGAGAATGCCGGGCAACGTCCTCAGGCCCGGGCTTGCGTACGCCAGCCTGCCCGGCGCCTCGTGCGCCAGGGCGATCAGGTCGGACAGCGATTTCACGTTCAAGTCCGGATTGGCGACGACGACGAAGGGTGTGGTGCCCACCATGGCGACGCCCGCGAAGTCGTCCTCGGGATCGTAGGGGACGAGGTCGGTGATGTAGGGATAGATGACAAGCGCGGTGGACGGCGCAAACAACCAGGTGTTGCCGTCCCCCGCGGCGCCCGCAGCCGCCTGAACGCCCTCGTCGCCCGGACGGTTCTCCACCCGCATCGGCTGCCCGAGTGCGCGCGACAGGCGCTCGCTGAGGAGGCGCGCGGCGAGATCGGACGGACCGCCGGCGACTCCGGTGACGATCATCCTCATGGGCCGCGCCGGCCAGGCTTGCCCCTTCGACGAGCTCAGGGCAGGCTCTGAGCCTGTCGAATGGGTCTGCGCGCCGGCAGTCGGCGCTGCGAGCGCGCACGCGGTGAGAAGGACCCCAAGCGCTCGGGGAAAGTATCGGAGGTGCATCGGGACGATCGTTTCCGGTTCGGTCGCCATGCTAGCATTCCTCGCAATGAATCAATACGTCCTGGGCGTGGCGCTCCTCGCCGCTTTTCTCGCAGAACCGGCCTTCGCGCAGGTCTATCCCAGCAAGCCCATCCGCCTCATCGTTCCGTTCGCGGCGGGCGGCGGGAACGACAACGTGGCGCGCCTCGTCGGCAAGCGCCTCGCGGACAGCCTCGGCCAGCCGGTCGTCGTCGACAATCGCCCGGGCGCGGGCGGAGTGGTGGGAGCGGAGTTCGCGGCGAAGTCCGCTCCCGACGGCTACACGCTGTTCCTCGGCGGCGTGGGCAGCCACGCGATCAATCCCAATCTTCACCAGAAGCTTCCCTACGATCCGATCCGGGATTTTGAGCCGGTGGAGTTGCTCGCGCAGGCGCCTTTGATCCTCGTTGTGCATCCGTCCGTCCCCGCCCGCGACATCGCGGAATTCATCGCCTACGCGCGCGCTCACCCGGGACGGCTCAACTTCGCCTCGAACGGCAACGGCAGCTCCTCGCAGCTCGCCGCGGTGATGTTCGACTCGATGGCCGGCGTCGACATGGTCCACGTCCCGTACAAGGGCTT
>JBGQKQ010000234.1:0-3460 GCA_041499655.1 Gammaproteobacteria bacterium | reverse complement strand
CGCTGCCGGACGTGGTCTAGGCTAGCAGTCCCAGGCCCCGGAAGCGCAGGTAGAGCTCGCGGCAGGCCCAGGCGTCGGTGGCGGCGTAGGCGATCTGCGCGGGCGAGAGGTCGCGCACGGCCCAGTTCGAGGTCTTGGTGCCCTTGGGGATGCGGAAGCCGAGGAGGATGCCGGCGAGGTTGCGCACGCCGGTCTGGCCGAGGCCGCCTGAGCGCGCGACGGTGCCGAGGTCGAGCATGTTCTGTTCCGTGAACGCGAACACTTGTTTGAGGGCGCGCAGGTCGTCCTTGAGGGAGATGCCGGCCTTGACGATGCGCGGATCGGCGAGGAGCTCCGTTAGCGCGGTGAAGACTTCGGTGCGGCGCAGCTGGAAGAGGTAGACCGCGCGGGCGGTGGCGACTTGCACCAGGCACGGCAGGTGGCTCTCGCCTTTTCTGAATGCCGGCCGCGTTTCGGTATCCAGGCCGACGATGGTTTCCTGCCGCAGGTCCGAGCGCGCCTCCTCCAGTTCCTCGGGCGTCGCCACCACGCGCACGCGGCCCTGGTAGCGGCGGACGGGCAGGTTCGCCAGGTCCTCGCGCGAGATGGTGCGGGCGATCCGGTCCTGCTCGGCGGTGGCGGCGGGCTCCATGGAGGCGTGCAGGGTAGCGCATTTCCCCGGGCATCATCCCGCGGTGTCATTGCATAAATACACGAAGTCCGTGTAATATTATTTCCCCGCAGAAATTGCGAGGAAAACGCCGATGAAGAATGTCACCATCACCCTCGACAAGGAAACCGCCGCGTGGACGCGCGTGCATGCGGCGCAGCGCAACCTGAGCGTGTCGCGCTTCGTCGGCGAAGTGCTGCGCGAGCATATACGCGAGTCGCGCGAGTACGACGCGGCGATGAAGCGCTTTTTCGCGCTCAAGCCATTCAAGCTGACCGGCCCGCCGCAGCGTTACCCCAAGCGCGAGGAGCTGTATGACCGGCCCGTGTTTCGTCGACGCTAACGTTTTCGTCTACACGCGCGATACCCGGGACGCATCCAAGCGGGCGCGTGCGCTGCAGTGGATCTTTCACTTGTGGCAGGAGCGCCTCGGGCGCACCAGCATCCAGGTTCTCTCCGAGTACTACGCCGTCGCGACACGCAAACTCACCCCCCGCGTCCCATCTGGTGAAGCCTGGGACTACGTCCAGGAACTGTTTGCGTGGCAGCCGCAGCCGGTCGACGAGGCGCTGCTCAAGCGCTCGCACGCGATCGAGCAGCGCTGGCGCCTTTCCTGGTGGGACAGCATGGTGGTCGGCGCGGCGCAGTTGCAGGACTGCGCGCTGCTCCTCACCGAGGATCTCCAGGACGGCGCGGTGTTCGGCGGCGTGACCGTGCGCAGCCCGTTCACGCTCGCGGCCGAAGAGCCGCAGGCAGGCTACGTGGTCACGCCCGCGGCGCGAAGCCGCCATCGCCCGCGCGGCCGGCCGAAACGCTGACGGGTGGAGGTGCGGATTACC
Source organism: Gammaproteobacteria bacterium (assembly GCA_041499655.1). Classification (GTDB taxonomy): domain Bacteria; phylum Pseudomonadota; class Gammaproteobacteria; order Burkholderiales; family SG8-39; genus VBDM01. The sequence continues at coordinate 1,972 of JBGQKQ010000234.1, read as the reverse complement.
TCGGGGCGGCGTCGAATGCCGCCTCCGCGGGTGACCGGGAGGGCGCGAACCGTTCAGCGCGCCCTTTTGCCGATTTACTGCATTTCTGCTAATCTGCGGTCATGAAAGCCACGCTCACCGTCACCAGCCGCGGCGTGGTCACGCTGCCGGCGAAGCTCCGTGCCGCACTCGGGCTCAAGCCCGACGATCATCTCATCGCCGAGACGACGCCTGAGGGCCTGCTTCTCCGTCCCGCGGTGACGCTCCCGGTCGAGGTCTATGGCGAAAAGCGGATCGCCGAGTTCGACCAGGCCGAGGCCGATCTGGAGAAGGTCCTGCCCCGCGGGAAAAAATCCGCGCGCTGATCCCGGGCAATGCGGATTTTCCTCGACGCGAACGTCCTTTTTTCGGCCGCGAAATCCGACGGTGCCGTGAGACGATTGCCGGACCTGCTCATCGAGGCCGGGCACGAATGCTGGGCGGACGGATTTGTCGCGGAGGAAGCGCGCCGCAATCTCGCCGCGAAGTTCCCCGACGGCCTGCCGGTCCTCGGCGCCTTGCTGTCGCGCCTGCGCATCGGGCCGATTCACGCGCCCGATCCTTCGCTCGAAGACGCGTTGCCGCTTCCGGAAAAGGACCGGCCGGTGATCGCCGCGGCAATCCGTCATCGCTGCGAAGCCCTGGTCACGGGCGATCGCACGCATTTCGGCCGCCTCTACGGCAAGGCGATCCACGGCGTGACGATCCATTCGCCGCGCTCGCTCGCCGAAGCGCTGCTCGCAGGCGCGCGCCCGGCCCCGAAAGCGCTTCGCCAGCCGCGGGCGCGATACCGTACCGCTGCGCGGCCGGTGTGACTGCGCATGGGAAGAGGCAGCCCATGAGCGCCAGGCCGCCTTTCCGCGCCGACCAGGTCGGCAGCCTGTTGCGGCCGCCCCAGCTCGTCGCGGCGCGCGCGCGAGCCAAGGCGGGGAAGCTTCCGGCCGACTGGCTGAAGGCGGTCGAGGACGAGTGCATACGCGCGGCGGTGAAGAAGCAGGAGGCCATCGGCCTGCAGGGGATCACCGACGGCGAGTACCGGCGCGATTTCTGGCACCTGGATTTCGTGAAGCAGCTCGAGGGCGTGACGCTGAAGGCCGCCACCGGGATGAATTTCCAGGCCGAGGACATTCCGCCGATGGCGACGGTCTCGGGCAAGGTGCGCTGCACGAAACCGATCATGACCGAGCACTTCGCGTTCCTGAAATCGGTCGTGAAGAAAACACCCAAGCTGTGCATTCCCGCGCCCTCGACGCTGCATTTTCGCGGCGGGCGGAACGCGATCTCGCGCGAGGCCTACCCGGACCTGGAGGAGTTCTGGGCGGACGTGGGCGAAGCCTGGCACATCGCCATCGGCCATATCGCCAAGGCGGGCTGCACCTATCTGCAACTCGACGACGTGGGCTTCTCCTACCTGTGCGACGACAAGGTGCTCGAGAACTTCCGCGCCCACGGCGACGACCCGGCGACGCTCGCGCGCGCCTACGCCGGGGCGATCAACGCCGCGCTCGCGGACCGGCCGCAAGGCATGGCGGTCACCCTGCACACCTGCCGCGGCAATTTCAGGAGCACCTGGTTCGCCGCGGGCGGCTACCAGGACCGCGTGATCGAGGCGATGTTCTCGACCAAAGTGGACGCGTACTTCATGGAGTACGACTCGGAGCGCGCGGGGAGCTTCGAGCCGTTGCGGCTCCTGCCGAAAAGCAAGAAAGTGGTGCTCGGCCTGGTCACCACCAAGACCGGGGCACTCGAATCCAAGGACGAGCTCAAGCGCCGCATCGCGGAGGCCGCGAAGGTCGTGCCGCTGGAGAACCTGTGCCTGTCGCCGCAGTGCGGCTTCGCCAGCACCCACCACGGCAACGCGCTGTCGATCGACGAGCAGTGGCGGAAGCTCGAGCGCGTGGTGGAAGCCGCGCGCGAGGTGTGGCGCTGACCCTTGTCATCCCGAGGCTGTCAT
>JBGQKQ010000233.1:0-3496 GCA_041499655.1 Gammaproteobacteria bacterium | reverse complement strand
CTTCGATCCGGAAGGCGGGCCGATGTTCATCCGCGAAGGGATCCGCTCGGTGGAGGACCTGAAGCTCTCCGAGGCCGACAAGCGCAAGATCTACTTCGGCAACGCCCTCAAGCTGCTGCGCCTGCCAGAGAAAAACGGCCCGACAAAGCGGTCATGAGGACCGTGCCCGCGACCGAACCAGCTGCCTGATCCGTTCGACGGGTTTGTCGATCAGTTGGTAGAAAAGACCGGAACAGGCGAGGACTGCGACAAACATCGTCAGAAAATAGACCGCTCCGTCCAGAAAGCCGACGGCGTCGTAGCTCGCTCGGCCGCCGAAGAAAAGGCCGCTCACGAAAACGCACACCGTCCAATGCGTGAGGAACATGGGGTAGGAAAGCTTTCCCAGGAGGTTGGCGAAACTCACGAACCGCTCGTTCTTGAAATCGTTCTGCACCAGGTAGAGGATGATCAGCGAGAAAGGCACCAGGCTTCCCGCGATGTCGCCGTTGCTCAGATCGTAGTCACCCAGCAGGGGAATGGCGTAGGTATGCAGCAAGTATGCCGCACACGCGATCGCAAAAATGAAGCAGCTGACACGAAAGACGTCGCGATAAAAATAGGTCATCGATCCGAAGGCGAAGACGAACCCGTTTCCGACCGGGTGTCCGTAAAAATCGAACGGCAGGACATGCAGCGCGCAGAGGGCGCCGACCGGCAGACTCACGAGAAACAGGGCGACCGTAAGCTTCCTCGAGTGCCCCGTCACCAGTCCTATCAGCAGGTAAAAGTAAAGCTCGGTGCTCAGCGACCAGGTCGCGGGCAAGAGCCTCACCTTGCTGTCGTACAAGCCGAAGATCGCAAATTGCGGGATCCATTCGGCCCAGCCATTCGGCCAGCTCATGTAGTCGTTGATGTGATCGGCCACCTCGGGATAGCAGTGGACCGCAGCCAGGCTGAGCAGCACGGCGACGACGTATTGCGGATAGATCCTGAGAAATCGGTTCAGCAGGAACGCGCCGGCCTGCCTGGCGGTCGTATAGACCTCCTGCACGATCTGCGTGATGACGTATCCGCTGAGATAGAAGAAAGCCATGACCGCGACCGGACCGGCGCCACGCGCGAGCGAATTCCAGAGGTGAAACTCGACGACGTTGGACGCCAGGAAGAATCGTACGAGGTTGATGCCGGCGTTCACGCGGAACGCGAGTCAATCCGCGAGGACGAATTTCGAAATCTCGTCCCTCCAGATCCGGTAACCCTCGCCATTCAGATGCACGCCGTCGTAGGTCAGCTCCGGCTTCAGGCCGCCGGGACCGGCGAGCCCGGCGTTGATGTCGATGAAGGCAACTCGGGCGGACGCGAGCCCGGCGAGGCGCCGGTTGAGGTCCCTGATCTTCCCCTGGATCGCCGCGCACGATATCGACTCGGCCTTGGCCTCGTTGCACGCGAGCGTTGACTGGATGTACACCTTCATGCCTCTCTCGCTCAACCTGGATACGATGCTGCGGTAGTCCTGGAGCGCGGCGTCCACGCTTCTGCCTTCCTTGAAATCGTTGATGCCGATCATGATGAAGGCTTTCCTGCCGCGCGCAGAGGCAATGCTCTCCATTCTCCGCAGGACGCCGGCGGTCGTGTCCCCATCGACTCCGCGATTGACGACGGCGACGCCCGGGAACACCTCCCTCCACTCCGCCCCGTCGGTGAGCGAATCGCCGATCATGACGACGGAGGCGTAGGAGCCGAAAGCGTCGAAGAGCGATTTCTTCTCGTCCCAGTACGAGGACGGCTGGGACGGTCTGGGCGTGCCGCCCTTCGCGAACCAGCCGGCGGCGAAGGACGCGCACGCGGCAAGTGCGAACGCAGCGATGAACTTCATCCGGTCTTTGCTCATGAATGAAAAAGGCCGCGCTAGCGCGGCCTCTTGCCGATTTTCCCGGACCTCCTACTTCATCGCCGCGGCGCCGGCCTGGGAGATCACATCGTCCTGCGAGCCCGTGCCGCCGGACACGCCGATGGCGCCGATGATCTTCCCGTTCACGACGATGGGATTGCCGCCGCGCGAGGCTATCACGTCATCGAGGGTAGGCAGGTAGCTGAAGAAAGCACCCTTGCCGAGCAAGCGTTCGAACACCACCGTCGGGCGCCGATAGCGCGCGGCCGTGCGGGCCTTATGCTGCGCGATCGAGATCGAGGCGAATTGGCACTGATCCATCTTTTGGAAAAAGATGAGATCTCCGGTCGGGCCGACAACAGCGATACACATTTGCCAATCGCGCTTGGTCGCGTCCGCCAACGCGGCATCAGCCACTTTCTTGGCCTGTGCGAGCGTGATGGTCTCGCCGTAAGGCATGTAGGTGTGCTTTTCCGGAACGGCTTCGTTCGGATTGTTCGGATCGGGCGGCACCTGCGCGAAGCCAGCCCCGGAGACGAGCAGCGCGCCGGCTGCGGCGGCGATCAATGCGGATTTCAACGACATGGAATTCCCCTTTTCGGTTGACTGCGTTGATAAACGACTTCAGGTCTTCAGGCCCAACGCGGCGATGCCCGCGTTGCAGATCTGCTCGTCCTCGTGCGATTGCACGCCCGAGACACCCACCGCGCCGACGCACTCGGATCCAACCATGATCGGCACCCCGCCTTGGATCGGCAGGACCGGCATGTTGAGCAGGACGTTGCGCCCGGCGCTGACGCGGTCTTCCCAGTTCTTTGTGGTGCGCCGCGACACCGCGGCGCTGCGGCCCTTCTCGATCGCGACCTGCGCGTTGAACGGCGTTGCGCCGTCCATGCGCTCGAGCCACAGCAAGTGCCCGCCGTCGTCGAGAATGGCGATCACCACGTTCCATTTGTTCTTGCGCGCCTCGGCTTCGGAGGCGGCGCCGATTTTCTTGCAGTCTTCCAGGGTCAGGCAGGGCTTGTTGTTCACGTTGTCCTCAGGGCGTTTCGGATCTGCTCCAGCGCCGCCGCGTCCTCGATGGTGGTGAGGTCGCCCGGGTCGCGCGCCTCGGCGAGCGCCTGAATCGCGCGCCGCAGCGTCTTCCCGGAGCGGGTCTTGGGCAGCAGGGACACGAAGTGTACCGCCTTTGGCCGCGCGATGGCGCCGAGCTGCCGGTCGACGGTTTCCATGACTTCCTTTTCCAGGCGCACGCGACCCTCGGCGGAACCGAGCTGCGACGCGTCCTTCGCCACCGCGAAGGCGAGCGGCATCTGGCCCTTCAGCGAATCGGCGACGCCCACGACGGCGCACTCGGCGATGTTGGGGTGCATGCTGACTGCTTCCTCGATCTCGCGCGTGCCCAGGCGGTGCCCGGCGACGTTGATCACGTCGTCGGTGCGGCCGAGAATGAAGTAGTAGCCGTCCTTGTCGCGTACGCCCCAGTCGAAGGTCGAGTAGGTCAGCCTGCCGGGGAAGGTGCCGAAGTAGGTCTTGACGAAGCGCTCGTCGTCGCCCCACACCGTCGACATACAGCCCGGCGGCAGCGGCGGATTGATAGCCACGACGCCTTTCTCCCCATCT
>JBGQKQ010000232.1:0-3578 GCA_041499655.1 Gammaproteobacteria bacterium | reverse complement strand
CCGCCGTCCATTTCTCGATATCGCGCGCGATGATCGCGCGGAATTCCTCGGACGTGTTGCCCGAGGGAACGATGGACATCTGCTCCAGGCGCTCCCGGATCTCGGGAATCTTCACCACCCGCGCCACCTCCTGCTGCAGGCGGTTCACGATCGCGATGGGCGTGCCCGCCGGGGCGTGGAATCCCGTGAACAGGCGGATCTCGACGTCCGGGCCGCCCGCCTCGGCGAGGGTCGGCACCTCGGGCCAGGCCGGGTCGCGCTTCGATGCCGTCACGGCGAGCGCCCGCACCCTGCCGCCCTTGATCGGCCCGATCACCGGGGGCGGGTCGGTGATGGTCATGGTCACCTGCCCGGACATCACCGCGTTCACCGAATCGCCGCTGCTCTTGTAGGGGATATAGGTAAACTTCGTTCCGGTCTTCTGGTTGAAGAGCTCGGCGGCGAGCTGGAAGGGCGCCGCGCTCGCCGAATAATTGACCGCCGCCGGGTTCGCCCGGGCGTATTCGATCAGTTCCTTCACCGAATTGACGGGCAGCGCGGCATTCACCACGAGGATCAGCGGGAAATCGCCGATCATCGAGATCGGGATGAAATCCCCGAGCGGCGAATAAGGCAGCTTGGAGTAGATCGCCGGGTTCATGGTCATCGCGCCGCTCGGCCCCATCAGCAGGGTGTAGCCGTCCGGCGCCGCCTTGGCGACGTATTCCGCGGCGACGATGTTCTGCGCGCCCGGCCTGTTCTCGATGATCACCGGCCGGCCGAGGCCCTCGGACATCTTCGGCGCGACCACGCGCACGATGATGTCGTTGCCGCCCCCGGCGGCGAAGCCGACGATGATGTGGATCGGCTTGCTCGGAAAGCTCTCCTGCGCCAGGCCCGGCGCAGACAGCGCGCAGGCGATTAGCGCGCAGAGCGCGGTTCGCAGTCTCATAGGATTTCCTCCGCCGCGTAGCTTGCCATGCCGCCGTGCCGGCGGGCAAGGACGCCGAGATTGCCTCGGTGCGCCGCTCTGGATAGAGTGGCGAGCGCGAGGAGGGGATTTGGGAAAACTGATCAGCACCCTGGCGGTTGCGCTAACCTGCTTTGTCATCGTGCTCTCGGCCGATCTCTTCCGGCTCGTGGGCTTGTCGCTGTATACCGAGCAATTCCTGGCCGGCCTGTTAGCCCTCGCGCTGCCGCTCGTTTTCCTGCACGTGCCGGCCGGAGGCGGGCGCGGAGGGCGAAGCGGTGCAGTTCCCTGGTACGACCTCTGCGCGGCGGTGGTGTCGTTTGCAACCGCGTCCTATATCGCTGTTCGCTATCCGGCGCTGTCCGACCTCGCCTCGCGGCGACCCTGGGACGGGTTGTTTGCGGCAGGCGCCATCCTCGCGCTTTTCCTGGAGGGCCTGAGGCGTACTTCGGGCATGCCGCTCTTGATCACGACCGTGGCATTCTTCGTGCTGGCGCTCGTCGGCGGGTCCCTTCCCGGCGAGCTCGCCGCGCGCTCGATCCCCCTCGAGCGCCTGACCTACTACCTCGCCTGGGACTCCTCGGCGTCTCTCGGATTGCCCCTCAAGATCGTCGCCACCGTGGTGGTGATCTATAACTTCTTCGGCCAGGCACTGTTGAAGTCCGGCGGCTCGACCTTCTTCACCGACATCTCGGTGGCGCTGATGGGAAAATACCGCGGCGGGCCCGCCAAGATCGCCATCGTCGGCTCGTCGCTCTTCGGCACCATCTCCGGCAACGTAGTCTCGAACGTGCTCACGGTCGGCGTGGTGACGATACCCCTGATGAAGCGCGTCGGATTTCGCCCCCACATGGCCGCTGCCATCGAGGCCTGCGCTTCCACCGGCGGGCAGCTGATGCCGCCCGTGATGGGCGTCGCGGCGTTCATCATGGCCGAATTCCTGCAGGTGCCGTATTCCGAGGTCGCCCTCGCGGCGACGATCCCGGCGGTGCTTTTCTATGTCGCGCTCTTCATCCAGGTCGACCTGGAGGCGGCGCGAAGCAGGATACTGCCCATGCCTGCGGACCAGATTCCCAGGGTTTCGTCGGTGCTCAGGGCGGGCTGGTATTTCCCGATTCCATTCGTGGTGCTCGTGTACGCGCTCTTCTGGGGAGGCTACGAAGCCGAAACCGCCGGGCTCTTTGCCACCGTGGCGGCGATCGCGTTCGGCATCGCCGTCCCGTTCCGCGGCAAGCGTGTCGGCGTGCGCGATCTCTACGACATGCTGCGCGAGACCGGCCTCGGCGTGCTCGACCTGTTCATGATCGGCGCGGCGGCCGGCATCATCATCGGGGCGCTCAACTATTCCGGCGTCGGTTTCACCCTGACCCTCGTGCTGCTCCATCTCGCCGGCGAAAGCCTGTGGGGCCTGCTTGTGCTCGCCGCGGTCGTGTCGATCATCCTCGGAATGGGAATGCCGACGGTGGGCGTGTATATCCTGCTCGCTACGCTGGTGGCGCCGGCGCTGATCAAGCTCGGGATTGCGCCGATGGCTGCGCACATGTTCATCATGTACTATGGGTGCCTGTCGATGATCACGCCACCGGTCGCGATCGGCGCCTTCGCGGCCGCGAACCTCGCGCAGGCCGATCCCATGCGCACCGGCTATACGGCAATGAGTTTCGGCTGGACGGTATTCGTGATTCCCTTCCTGTTCGTCTTTTCCGGCACCCTGCTCATGCAAGGTAGCGCCATGGCGATCGTGGTCGATTCGGTCACTGCAGTCGCCGGCGTATGGCTGATCTCCGCGGCGATGATGGGCTACTCGCTGCGGCGTCTTTCGGCAGGAAGCCGGCTCTATTACGGAGTTGCGGGACTGTTTCTGCTGATACCGCTCGAGGCGCTGGAGGCCGGGCGCTGGATCAACCTCGCCGGGATCGGCATGGCCGCCGCTCTGTTCTTCTGGGAGCGGTCCCGGCGCGTTGCGGTTCCACCGGTGCAGAACTAGACTTTCGCGATGCGCAAGGCGGAAATGATCAAGATCGTGCGCATGGTGAAGCGGCGCCCGGATTTCACCCTCGCGCAGTTCAAGGAGTATTGGCTCACGCGGCACGCCGAGCATGAGCGGCGCGCGGTCGAATCGACGCCGCTGCAGAAAGTGGTCGCGAGCATCGCGACCGGCGAGGTGGCGATGGGCGCCGCGGCCCCGCCGTTCGACGGGATGGTCGCGCTCTATTTCAGGAATCTCGAGGAGGCCCGCGGCACGTTTTCCGGGCCGGCGACGGCGGCCATGCGCGAGGACGCGAGGAACTTCGTGGCGCGCGACGCGACGCCGCCCCAGATTTTCGCGGACGAATACCTGGTTTCGCAGAAGCCGTAGGCTGCGGCTGCGATGAGGACGTCCGGGCAACTCAAGATCATCCGCACCATATACCGGCGCCGCGACCTGAGCCGTGCGCAGTTCAGGGACTACTGGCTGAACACGCATTCGAAGCTCGAGGACAGGGTGATCGAGACGACGGACATGCAGCGCATCGTGGCGACGTTCGCCATCGACGAGCATCGCGAGGAGCCGGAGCTCGACGGAATGGTCGAGCTCTATTTCAAGCGCATCGAGGACATCCGCGCCATGTTCGCCGGGCCCGTGCCT
>JBGQKQ010000231.1:0-3590 GCA_041499655.1 Gammaproteobacteria bacterium | reverse complement strand
TTCGTCCAGCTCTCGGGAGTGCTCAAGCGCATCGCGGTCAAGCTCTCCAAGACCTGCAATGACCTGCGGCTGCTGTCCTCCGGTCCGCGCTCGGGCCTGGGCGAGATCAATCTGCCGCCGATGCAGGCCGGCTCCTCGATCATGCCGGGCAAGGTCAACCCCGTGATTCCGGAGGTCGTGAATCAGATCGCTTTCGAGGTGATCGGCAACGACGTCACCGTGAGCTTCGCGGCCGAGGCGGGCCAGCTGCAGCTGAACGCCTTCGAGCCGGTCATCGCCCACAGCCTTTTCAAGAGCATCGTGCACCTGACCAACGGGTGCCATGTGCTGCGGGAGCGCTGCGTCACCGGAATCACGGCGAACCCCGAGCGCATGCGCGCGATGGTCGAGCGCTCGATCGGCATCGTCACTGCGCTCAATCCGTACATCGGCTATTCCAGCGCCACCGAGGTTGCGCGCGAGGCGCTCGAAACGGGGAAAAGCGTCTACGACCTCGTGCTCGAGAAGAAGCTCCTCAGCAAGGAACGGCTCGACGAGATCCTGCGGCCGGAAGTCCTGACGCGGCCGGGGTTCCACGTGCCGCCGGGAACAAAAAAGCCGGGAGCCTGAAAACCGGCGGGGTCACGCCGCGCGCTTCACCTTCTTTCCGAGTGCGTTGCGCAAGTACCGCCCCGTGAAGCCCGCCTCGCTCTCGGCCACGTCCTCCGGCGTGCCCTGCGCGATGACGCGCCCGCCGCCGTCGCCGCCCTCGGGCCCCAGGTCGATCACCCAGTCGGCGGTCTTGATGACGTCGAGGTTGTGCTCGATCACCACGACCGTGTTGCCGGCGTCGCGCAGCCGGTGCAGGACGGAGAGCAGGAGGTCGATGTCCTTGAAGTGCAGGCCGGTGGTCGGCTCGTCGAGGATATAGAGCGTGCGTCCGGTGTCGCGCTTGGAGAGCTCGAGCGAAAGCTTCACCCGCTGCGCCTCGCCGCCGGAGAGCGTGGTCGCCGGCTGGCCGAGGTGGATGTAGCCCAGGCCCACTTCGAGCAGCGTCTGCAGCTTGCGCTCGACCGCGGGAACGGCGTTGAAGAACTCGTGCGCCGCCTCGACCGTCATCTGCAGCACTTCGTGGATGTTCCTGCCCTTGTACTGCACTTCGAGCGTCTCGCGGTTGTAGCGCTTGCCGTGGCAGACGTCGCAGGGCACGTAGATGTCCGGCAGAAAATGCATTTCGACCTTGATCACGCCGTCGCCCTGGCAGGCCTCGCAGCGCCCGCCCTTCACGTTGAACGAGAATCGGCCGGGACCGTAGCCGCGCTCGCGCGCCATCGGCACGCCGGCGAAGAGCTCGCGGACCGGCGTGAACAGGGCCGTGTAGGTGGCGGGATTGGAGCGCGGCGTGCGCCCGATCGGGCTCTGGTCGACGCTGATCGCTTTGTCGAAGAACTCCATGCCCTTGACCGAGTCGTGCTCCGCGGGCTCGTCGACCGAGCCAAACAGCTCGCGCGCGACCGTCTTGTACAGCGTGTCGTTGATCAGCGTGGATTTCCCCGAGCCGGAAACGCCGGTGACGCACACGAAGAGGCCCACGGGCAGCGCGAGCTCGATGTCCTTGAGGTTGTTGCCGCGCGCGCCGCGCAGCCTGAAGAGGCGCGTCTTGTCGAAGCGGCGGCGCGCCTTCGGGATCGCGATCCCGAGCTGGCCCGAAAGATACCGGCCGGTCAGGGACGCCGGGTTGCCGCGGATCTCCGCCGGCGTTCCCTCCGCGACCACGCGTCCCCCGTGCTCGCCGGCGCCGGGCCCCATGTCGAGCACGTGATCGGCCGAATTGATCGCCTCCTCGTCGTGCTCGACCACGATCACGGTATTGCCGAGGTCGCGCAGGTGCTTGAGCGTCGCCAGCAGCCGCCCGTTGTCCCTCTGGTGCAGCCCGATCGAGGGCTCGTCGAGCACGTACATGACGCCGGTGAGCCCCGAGCCGATCTGCGAGGCGAGCCGGATGCGTTGCGCCTCGCCGCCCGAGAGCGTCTCGGCCGAGCGGTCGAGCGCCAGGTAATCGAGGCCGACGTTGTTGAGGAAGGACAGGCGCGCGACGATCTCGCTGACGATCTTCTCGGCGATCGCCTGCTTGGCGCCTTCGAGCCTGAGCGCACGGAAGAAATCCAGCTCCTGCTTCAGCGGGATCGCGCTCACCTCGTAGATGGCCTTGCCGCCGACTTTCACGTGGCGCGCCTCCAGGCGCAGGCGCGTTCCCTCGCAGCTCGGGCAAGCCTTGGTGTTCAGGAATTTCGCGAGCTCTTCGCGCACCACCAGCGAATCGGTTTCCTTGTAGCGCCGCTCCAGGTTCGGCAGGATGCCCTCGAAGGCGTGCTCCTTCACCACCGTACGCCCGCGCTCGTTGAGATAGGAGAAGGCGATCTTCTCCTTGCTGCCCTCGAGCACCAGCGCCTGCACGCTTTCCGGGAGCTTCTCGAACGGCACCTCGACGTCGAAGCCGAAATGCGCCCCGAGGCTGGTGAGCATCTGGAAGTAGAACTGGTTGCGCCGGTCCCAGCCGCGGATCGCGCCGCCGGCGAGGCTCAGCTGCGGGTGGGCGACCACGCGCTTGGGGTCGAAGAAGGTGATCGTTCCCAGCCCGTCGCACTTCGGGCACGCGCCCATGGGGTTGTTGAACGAGAACAGGCGCGGCTCGAGCTCGGCCAGGGAGTAGTCGCACACCGGGCAGGCGAAGCGCGCCGAGAACAGGTGCTCGCGTCCCGAATCGAGCTCGAGCACGATCGCGCGGCCGTCGGCGTGGCGCAGCGCCGTCTCGAACGATTCGGCGAGGCGCTGCTTCGCGTCGGCGCGCACCTTCAGCCGGTCGACGACCACGTCCACGGTGTGCTTGACGTTCCTGGAGAGGTGCGGAACGGCGTCGATCTCGTGGACCCTGCCGTCCACGCGCAGGCGCGCGAAGCCCTGCGCGCGCAGCTCCGCGACCAGCTCCTGCTGCTCGCCCTTGCGGCTCGCGACGATGGGCGCGAGGATCATGAGACCGGTCTCGGCGGGGAGCGCGAGCGCGTGGTCGACCATCTGCGACACCGACTGCGCCTGCAGCGGCAGCTTGTGCTCGGGGCAGTAGGGCGTGCCGACACGCGCGTAGAGGAGCCGCCGGTAGTCGTGTATCTCGGTGATGGTGCCCACCGTCGAGCGCGGGTTGTGGCTCGCCGCCTTCTGCTCGATCGAGATCGCCGGGGACAGTCCCTCGATCAGGTCGACGTCGGGCTTCTCCATAAGCTGGAGGAATTGGCGCGCGTAGGCCGAGAGCGATTCGACGTAGCGCCGCTGCCCCTCCGCGTAGAGCGTGTCGAAGGCCAGGGAGGACTTCCCGGAGCCCGACAGCCCCGTGATCACGATCAGCCGGTTGCGCGGCAGATCGACGCTCAGGTTCTTGAGGTTGTGGGTGCGCGCGCCGCGGATGCGTATCTGGTCCACTCGGTCACTCTTCGGCCACTACGGCCAGTGAGCAAAATCAAACCTGCTACTATACGAAATTTCGCAGTCTCCCCGCTACCCCCAATGATGTCTTCCGCCGCAACGGGGCGGATGTCCCCGCTTGAGCTGCGCGC
>JBGQKQ010000230.1:0-3665 GCA_041499655.1 Gammaproteobacteria bacterium | reverse complement strand
CTGCGCGCCTATTCCGGCGTCGCCCTGCACGTGAGGAAGGGGCTTTTCGACGCGGAGCCCGCGTTCAGCCACCCGGACTTCGACATGGAGTCGCGCATCGTGCAGGCGCAACTCGGCAATCTGGTCCTAGCCTCTGTATACGTACCCAACGGCGGCAAGGACTACGAGGCAAAGCTGCGGTTCGTGGTGCGGCTCGCGGACTGGGCGAAGCAGATCGCCCGCGAGGGACGCGAGCTGATCCTCTGCGGAGACATGAACGTAACCCGCAGCGACCTCGACCTGCACCCGAAGGAGGTGAAGCCCGGGATGATCGGGCAGCGCGAGGAGGAGCGCGATCTCTTCGACAGGCTCCTCGGCGATCACCTCGTCGACGTCGCCCGCGCGCTCGACCCGGAGAACCCCAATCTCTTCACCTGGTGGGCGCCGTGGCGCAACATGCGGGCGCGGAACATCGGCTGGCGCATCGACTACATCCTCGCCTCGCCCTCGATCGCCGCGCGCGCCTCGAGCTGTGCCGTGCTCGCCGACGTGGGCACCAGCGACCACGCGCCGGTGATGATGACCACGGCCTGGGCCGGCCGCCTTACAATCGTTCCATGATCGACCTCGTCATCGACAGGCGGCAGCGCGACATCGGCGGCGGCTTCGCGGTCGGCCGCGTGCTGCCGTTCACCCAGCGCCGCATGGTCGGGCCGTTCATCTTCTTCGATCACATGGGGCCGGTCGACTTTGCGCCGGGGCTCGCCAGGAGCGCCGACGTGCGCCCGCATCCCCACATCGGCCTGTCCACGGTCACGTACCTCTTCGACGGCGAGATCATGCACCGCGACAGCGTCGGCTCCGAGGCGGCGATCCGCCCGGGAGAGGTGAACTGGATGACCGCGGGGCGCGGCATCACGCACTCCGAGCGCTTCGAGAAGGCGCGCGCCCGCGGGGACCGGGTGCACGGCATCCAGGCGTGGGTGGCGCTTCCCCGGGAAGACGAGGAAGCCGCGCCGTCCTTCGCGCACCATGGCCCGGACGACCTTCCGATCTACGAGAGCGGCGGCCTGCGCGCCAGGCTGCTCGCGGGCACGGCTTTCGGTGCAAAGGCCAAAGTGAAAACGCACTCACCGCTGTTCTACGTCCACTGGACCCTGGCCGCGGGCGCAACCGCGCAACTGCCGGCCGAGTATCCGGAGCGCGCCGCCTACATCGTCGAAGGCGAGGTCGAGGTCGAAGGGCAAAGCTTCCGCGACGGCCGGATGCTGGTGTTCAAGGCCGGCCAGCCGGTGCTGTTTCGGGCCGCGACACCTGCGGTGGTGATGCTGCTCGGCGGCGAGCCGATCGGCGAGCGCTTCATCGAGTGGAATTTCGTCTCCTCCTCGAAGGAGCGCATCGAGCAGGCGAAGGCCGACTGGCGCGCCGGGCGCATGAAGCTGCCCGACAGCGATCACGACGAGTTCGTTCCGCTTCCCGGAGACCCCGAGCCTGCCGCGAAGGCCTCGCGCTGACCTACAGGCCCATCATCGGCCCGAGCGCGGCGGAGCCGTCGCCGAGCAGCGCGAGCACCAGCAACCCCACCGTCCAGAAAGCGGGGAATTCCCAACCGCCGTCCTTGTTGGTGAACAGCCAGCCGGCCTTGCCGTGAACCAGGACGATCGTGCCGAGGATCAGCGGCACCAGCAGCAACGCCACCCAGCGCGTTTCGATCCCTAGGATGAGCAGCGTTCCGCCCGCGATCTCGGCCGCCATGGTCGCGTAGGCGAACCATCCCGGCACGCCCAGCGACTCGAAGTACTTCACCGTCCCGGCGGGCGTGAACACTTTGATCTTCAGCCAGGCGTGGGCATAGAACATGATGCCCAGCGACAAACGCAGCAGCAGGGCCGCGACTCCGGCCAGTTCCGGGTTGCTCATGGGATCCCCCTCGAGGTGTGGTGCCGAGTATGTTGCGCCGCGCGGGCCGCGCTGTCACGCGCCCGCGTTGCCACCGATCCAGCCCGCCAGCGCGTCGAGCAGTTCCACCCTCACCTCGGCGTCGTTGCGCCCCGAGCGCGCCGGCACGTGGAACGAATGGTCGGCGTCGGCGAAGACCTTCAGCGTCGCCCGCGCGCCGAGCCGGGCGACGAGCGGGGCAAGAAGTTCAAGGTCGGCGAACTCGTCGCGGCTTCCCTGCAGGAGGAGCATCGGGACGTTGACGTCGAGGAGATGCTTTCCGCGCTCGTCCGAGGTCCGCCCGGGAGGATGCAGCGGAAAACCGAGGAACGCGATGCCGCGCACACCCGGCAAAGGCGATTCGGCTTGAGCCTGCGAGCTCATGCGGCCGCCAAACGATTTGCCGCCTGCGAAGAGCGGCAGAGCGGGCGCGAGCCGCGAGGCCTCGGCGACCGCGGCTCGCACCGTGGCCCGGGCGAGATGGGGCGCGTCCGGGTGCTTCGAGCCCCGCTCCATGTAGGGAAACTGATAGCGGAGCGTGGCGATGCCGCGCTCGGCGAGCCCCTGCGCCACCGATGCCATGAAGGGATGCCCCATGCCGGCGCCCGCGCCGTGCGCGAGCACCAGGCAGGCGCGCGGATCGGCCGGGGCTTGCAGGAGCCCCGAGACACTCCGCCCATCGTCGATGCGGATCATTGCCGCCTGCGGATCGCCGGAATTCATTTCGCGCTTGCGATCGTACCGATCGATGGACAGGATGCAACGATACACTACGGGCGAAAGGGGCTCGCGGGCGTGCTAGAGTAACCGCAGGGAGTTGGACCGTGACACAGGAGCCCCCATGAAAGACGAAGCCAAGGAATCTCGCGTTCTGGGCCACATTCAACGACTGGTATCGGAGGAGCACCATCTCTTCGAGCACCCCTCGCCCTCCGCAGAAGAGAGCAAGCGCCTGGCGGATATCCAGGTCGAGCTGGACCAGTGCTGGGACCTGCTGCGCCAGCGGCGGGCGCTGCGCGAGACCGGGCACAATCCCGCGGAGGCGCATGTCCGGCCCGCCGACGTGGTGAAGAAATACATCGGCTGAAGCCCATGGAGGAGTATCGCGGCCGGAGCATCGTCGTGCGCTTCGACGGCGCGAGGTGCATCCACTCGCGGCACTGCGTGCTGGAGCAGCCCGCCGTGTTCCAGGCCAACGTCTCCGGCCCGTGGATCCAGCCTGACGCGGCCTCCGCCGAGGCCGCTATCGAGGTCGCGCACAACTGCCCCTCGGGGGCGATCACCTACGAGCGGACGGACGGCGGAGCGCAGGAGTCCGCTCCTCCGGTCAACACCGCGCACGTCCGCGAGAACGGGCCGCTCGCGCTGCGGGCCGAGCTGATCGTCAGCGGCAAGCCGGCAGGATTCCGCGCGACGCTGTGCCGCTGCGGCGCCTCGAAGAACAAGCCCTGGTGCGACGCGAGCCACGTCGCCGCCGGGTTCAAGGCGAGCGGCGAGCCGGCGACCCAGGCGTCCGAGCCGCTCGCCAAGCGGAACGGTCCGCTCGCGATCACGCCGACGAAGAACGGGCCGCTGGAAGTGACCGGCAGCCTCGAGATCTGCAGCGGCACCGGGCGGACCGTGCTGCGAACGCAGCAGACCTGGCTGTGCCGCTGCGGCGGCTCGGCGAACAAGCCGTTCTGCGACGGCACGCATGCGAAGATCGGCTTCACCGGCTAAAAAAAGGAAGAACCGCGTGGCCGCGCAGT
>JBGQKQ010000229.1:0-3716 GCA_041499655.1 Gammaproteobacteria bacterium | reverse complement strand
GGGCGCCCGCAGGACGATGGCCTGCGCTTCGCGCGGCGGATGCATCGCCTGCGCACGCTGGGGCTCGCGCTGGGCGCGGTGTGTGTCGGCGGCGCGCTGTGGGATCAGGGCGCGCACGCGCTGGCCTGGGCGGCCCTGCTGCTGAACGCGCTGGCCTGGCCGCACGTCGCGTATCCGCTCGCGCGCCGCAGCGGCAACCCCTACCGCGCGGAGCTGCGCAATCTGATGGTGGACTCGGCGAGCGGCGGCGCCTGGATGGCGGTGATCGGTTTCAGCCCCGCGCCGACCGCGGTGATCTTCGCGATGATGGCGATGGACAAGGTCAGCGTCGGGGGGCTGCGCTTTCTCGCGCGCTGCCTCGCGGCGCAGGCGGCGGCGGCGGCCCTCGTGGCGATGGCGCCCGGCTTCGAGCTGCATCCCCTGTCGTCGACCGTGGAAAGGCTGGCCACTCTGCCGCTTCTCGTCGCCTATCCGATCGTGATCGGGCTCGCGACCTACCGTCTCGCGCGCCGGGTACGCAGTCAGAACCAGACGCTCGCCGCCCTCTCGAGCATCGACGGACTGTCGGGTCTTCTCAACCGCAGTCACTGGGAGGCGGTCGTCGCCGCGGAGTTCCAGCGCTGCCGGCGGATCGGCCACCTGTCGTCGGTGGTCATGATCGACATCGACCATTTCAAGTCGATCAACGACCGCTACGGCCATCCGGTGGGAGACGCGGTGATCCGCTCGGTGGCCGGGGTGCTGCGCAGTGCCCTGCGGCTCCACGACGTTCCCGGGCGCTACGGCGGGGAGGAATTCGGCGTCGTCCTCCCGGGAACCGGCATCCAGGGCGCCGAAGTGCTCGCGGAGAGGATCCGCAAGCGCCTCGAATCCACGGTGCTGGAGACCACGAAAGGCGTGCACGCGACGGCGAGCCTGGGCGTCGCCGCCTTCGAGCCCCGGGACGCGGACCACGTGGACTGGATCGCGAGCGCCGACCGCGCTCTTTACAGGGCGAAGGAAGCCGGCCGCAACCGCACCGCGCGCGACGCGCCGGCTGGAGCGCCTGCGCAGGCATAGAGGCGAACGGTGAAAAAACTCCATCGATTGGCCGCACAGAAGAAGCTCGCCGGTGTCTGCGCCGGGCTCGGCGAGTATTTCGATCTGGACCCTCTCTTTTTCCGCCTGTTCTTCCTGGTGTCGCTGTTCTTCGGCGGTATCGGGGCGCTGGTCTATCTGCTTCTCTGGGTGATGGCCCCCGAGAAAGCCGGCGCGGGCGAGCGCCCGCCTGCGGCGGGGCTGCACCTGTCGAGCGCCGACCGCAAGATCGCCGGCGTGTGCGGCGGCCTCGGAGAACGGCTCGATGTCGACCCGGTCTTCTTCCGCGTGGCGTTCATCCTCTTCGCCCTGGTGTGCGGGCTCGGGATCGTCGTCTACGTGCTTCTGTGGATCTTCCTTCCGCGCGCCTCGGCCACGCCCGTGGCGAGCGGCTAGCGGGGCGTGCTAGAGTGCAAGCTCCCAACTTTGGAAGGAGGTGATCCCATGAGAGATCAACCAGGCAGGACCGGCTCAACAGCCTCGAACAGCGGATCAATCCACAACACAGGGATGACCGCCAGCCGTTAGGCCGGCATGCCTCAAGCAGAACGCCCCGGAGACCCCGGGGCGTTTTGTTTTCAGCGGGTCCGGCACTGCGCATAGTCGGCCGTGTTCTTGCTGCGCCTTTAACACCGCCTTTCTCTGAGGATGCACTATCGCGCACGTCATGCCCGCGCAATCGGCATTGTTGCGCGGCAATACGCTACACCACATCCACGCAATATATTTCTTGCTGTAAAAAAAGGGGCGCTTCCGGGCGCCCCTTTCTCTCTAGTGCCGTTCAGTGTGACCGGGCTCTGAACTTGCCTGGCGACATTCCAAAGTGCTTCTTGAATACGTTGGAAAATCCGGGGGCGCTCTTGAAGCCCGCATCGCGCGCGATCCGCTCGACCGACATCGTGCTATGCCTCAGCGCGTCGACGGCGCGGGCGAGGCGGCACTCGACCAGATAAGCGTAGGGCGTTCGCTGAGTAGCGGCGCGAAAGCCGCGAATGAAATGATTCTTGGAAATGCCGACCAGCTGCGCGAGATCGGCCAGTGCGATGTCGCGGCCGATGTCGGCGTCGATGTAGGCGAGGACTCGCCTCAGGTGTCGCGGCGCCAGGGGATGTGGCGCGGCCGCCGCCACGATTCGTTTTCGGCTGTTCCGCGACACGTTCGAGTGCCAGCAGACCAGATGTCGTATCAACAGCTCCATCGACTGCGTCAGGAGTAGCGCTTCGGGGTACCTGCTGCTTCCACCAAATGTTTCGAATTCGCTCTGCAGCATCATGAAATAGCTCTGCAGCCAAGGATCATGGACGGCGAACATGGGATCGATCTCCGGCGCGGCCGAGCAGGCGAGATTCTCGTCCGAGTACCGTTGTATGAGCGACGGGGCGATGTAGATGTGCATGACCTCGCAGACACCGCCTCTGACCCATTCGCTGGGCTCATCTCTCGGACTGAAGGTCACGGAGCCGTGTTGCGTGCGTGTGCCGATGCAACGACCGTCCACGATCTTTGCGACCGAGGTCGACCCTCCGACGTGATACATCAGCGTGTTTTGCGCCAGCACAGCTTGCGTTGCGTTGCGCGAGGCCGGGCGATGCCACTTGGCAGAGATCACCTCGCCATCCGGGCCGTGCACGACGTAATCGGGTTCTACCGGATAATTTGTCGAGAGAAAATGACTGAAAGCCGAAGGTTCCGTGAGCTGGCGATCCATATTGGCGACCTCCCATCGCCGCTGGCCATAACCGAAATCAACATGCGTGGATTTCACTTATCGCCAATCTTTGCCGCGACGCCATCTACCTCTGCGTTCCCTGCTTATCATACGCTTGTTGTTCGGGCTAATCATTCCCATTCCCGTTTCGCTACAGTTAGGAGGGACTATGCGAACTTACGCACATGTGTTTTCGATTCCTGTTCTGCTCGGCTCGGTGTTCATCGCGGCGCCCGTTTCGGCGAACACGCCGCCACCACCCGTCAGCTGCGCCGAGCTCGCCACCGATCCGGCGAACGGCCTCGCGGGCAATCCAGATGTGAAATCCGTGAACAGCCAGATCATCGCGCCGGCCGGCGCGAACCTCGCCTACTGCCAGGTCAACATTCTGTTCGGCACCAATCCCAACCAGAACATCAACATTCGCGTCGGCCTGCCGCTGAACGCGAGGGACGGGGGCACGGGCGGCGTGCAGGGCGCCTGGAACGGCAGGACTCAAGGGATAGGCGGCGGAGGCTGCGCGGGAAGCCTGGCCGTCAACGCTCCGGTGAACACAGGCTACGTGGGCTCGGGGAATGATCTGGGCCACAGCGGCGGCGATTGCGAGCCAGGAGTGAACGTCGACGGCACGTACAACTTGCAGTTCATCAACGACTTCATCCGCAACGGCATCAAGGAGCAAGTCCTCTTCTCGAAAGCGGTCGCGGCCCGGTACTACGGACAGAAACCCGTCTACAACTATTGGAACGGCTGCTCGACGGGCGGACGCCAGGGCTACCTGCTCGCGCAGGAGCTGCCGAAGGAGCTCGACGGCATCCTGGCGAGCGCCCCGGCGATCTACTGGACGCGGTTCCAGACTGCGCAGATGTGGGGCCAGATCGCCATGAAGGACCTGGTCGGGGCGACGGTTTCCTCGGCCAAGATCGACCAG
>JBGQKQ010000228.1:0-3780 GCA_041499655.1 Gammaproteobacteria bacterium | reverse complement strand
GTGCGAGCGCGTCGGCGCCGACGATCAGATCGGCGATACCGGTCTTCACCGCGTGGATCGCCGCCTCGATCGGCGTGTAGCTCGTCGCCAGGCCGATGCCCTCGACGCCCTCGTCCGTCT
Source organism: Gammaproteobacteria bacterium (assembly GCA_041499655.1). GTDB lineage: Bacteria > Pseudomonadota > Gammaproteobacteria > Burkholderiales > SG8-39 > VBDM01. The sequence goes on along the minus strand of JBGQKQ010000228.1, from coordinate 3,660 downwards.
GGATGCGAACCAGGATCTCGTTCGCCTTGGGGACGATGAAATGGCTCACCCAATGCGGCCGCCCGGTGTCGGGAGCGCGCAGGATGTGGACCTGGAGCTGGGTGATCTTCATGTGAGGGCGCCGGAAACGCAGAGCGGAAGGATTGGTCTGGAGATTACGGGAATAGTCTCCAAACCGACCCCTTCGTGTCAAACCCCCGGCTCAGCCCCAACAGCGATGGGGCCTTCCCACACTAGAGCGCGAAGCGCCGGGCCGGCTTGCCTATGCCTGCACGGCGCAGAGTGTTCCGACCTATTTCTTGACGCTCATTTCGTTACCGATGCTTTGCACGCCTTCCACCCCCCGCGCCACTTCGATCGCGCGATTGATCTGCGTCTGGTTGTCGACGTAGCCGCTCAACTGGACCTGACCCTTGCGCGTGACTATCGCGATATCGAAACTCTTGACACCGGGGTCGGAAAGCAATGCGGACTTGACCTTGGCGGTGATGACTCCGTCGTCGAAGGTGTTGCCCACCGACGCTTTCCCCTGCATCACGCTCATGCCATTCTCGACGCCCTTGACGCCTTCCACGTTGCGCGTGAGCGCGATGGCGTGGTCGACACGGGCCTGAGAGCCGACGAAACCGCTGAGCTGGACCTGACCCTTGCGGGTTTCGACCTTGATGTCGAAGCTTTTGACGTCCGGGTCGCCGAGCAGGGCGGACCGCACGCGCCCCGTGACGACGCTGTCGTCGATCTCCGTGCCCACCGTCGTGCCGGCCGTCTTGACCATCGTGAAGGGAGCCGGCGCGCGCGCCTGTTCCTGGCCGCTGTCGCAGCCGGTCATCCCGAATGACACGGCGCACGCGAGCGCCACAGCCTGAACGAATGCTATTTGGTGAACTTCCATGAATGCCTCCGTTGGAGTTGAACGGAACGAAGGCCACCGCGCCAGCCGATGCAGAATTCGGACCTTCAACCGCCGGTACGACTATCCGCCGTTCGCCCGGCACATTCCGTTCGCTGGCGCACACAAGAAGTGGAGCGACGGCGGAATCCTGCGGGAATCCGATCTGGGCACCCGGAACTCGGCAACTTACGGCTGGACTTCGCCCTTGCGCGCCGCCACGACAACGTAGGATTTCTTGACGCCCTGCACGGCAACCTCCCGAACCACGGGGCCGGCAGCGTGCACGCGCATCTCTTCCCTGCCCTTGTCCCAGCCGGTCATCGAAAGCGCCACGACGCCCGCAAGCGCCACAGCCTGAACGAATGCCCTTTGGTGAACTTCCATGACTGCCTCCGTTGCTGGCCGCTCCTCGAGCGACCTCGCGAGACTACAGCGGAGATATTTCATTGTGATGTACGCCGCAGCGCCGCTATTCCGCGGTCAAGCGGATGAGCGTGATCTCCGAAGGAACACCGAATCGCATCGGCGGCCCCCAATACCCGGTGCCGCGGCTGGTGTAGACCCATAGGCGGCCGAGGCGGTTCAGCCCCCCGGTGAACGGCTGCTGCAGGCGCACCAGAAAATTCCACGGCCAGAACTGCCCGCCGTGCGTGTGCCCGGACAGCTGCAGGTGGTAGCCGGCTGCTTCCGCGAGATGAGCGGAGCGGGGCTGGTGGGCGAGCAGCACCTTCAGCGCGTGCGCCGGTGCGCCCCGCGCCGCCGCGTGAGGATCGCTCTGGTGCGAGGGGTCGAAATGGTGGGCGGAGTAGTCCGTCACGCCGGCGATCGCCAGCGCCGCCCCGTCGTGATCCAGCACGACGTGCTCGTTCATCAGCACGCGCGCGCCCAGGCGCCGCAGCTCGACGATCCACTCGTCGGCGCCCGAGTAGTATTCGTGGTTGCCGGTAACGAAATAGGTCCCGTGCCGGGAGGCGAGCCGCGCGAGCGGCTCGGTGTGGTGCGCGAGGTCCGGGACGCTGCCGTCGACCACATCGCCGGTGATCGCGATCATGTCGGCCTCCAGGCCGTTGACCCGATCGACGATCGCGTCGACGAAATTCCGCTTGATGGTCGCCCCCACGTGGATGTCGCTGATCTGGGCGATGGTGAAACCCTCCAGCTCTTTCGCCAGACCGGCCAGCCGCACTTCGACGTTGACCACCGGCGCCACGCGCCGCGCCATGAAGAAACCGACGAGCGTGATGGCCGGCGTAAGTGCCATGATGCCGATGGCCGAGAAGCGGATCCAGGACTCGTCGGCTTGCGGGGACAGCGCAAGTGCGGACGCCAGCAGGCTCACATCGCGAACCACCGTCAGGACCAGCAGCCAGGAGAAGAAGCCCGCCGCCAGCCACGGGAGCAGCACAGCCCAGGACCCACGGTCGTCCCGGATCCAGAACCCCTTGGGGAAAAGCCAGAAACACGCCGTGAGTACGGTCCCGCCCACGAACTGCACGGCAAGGGTGAACGGCAGAAGGAGCCTCACGCCGACATAGACGTGCAGGAGCGCGAGCACGAGGACGACGGGGCCGGGGAACGGGCGGAATTTCACTGGAAGGAAAATTCTAGCATCCGCGGCAGTGTCGCCTGACGACGACACCCAAGCGTCACCGCAAACGAACTCCGCCTGTCTCGCCCTGTCGGAAGCATCGTCTCCCGCCGCAACAAAGTAAAATGCGCCCGATGTTCCGCCGCCGCCTGTTCGGCCAGATCGAGCCCCGCCGCTCTAAGTTCTGGCGCTACTTCCGCTACGCGTTTCTCGCGCTCGCCCTGTTCGCGGCGAGTTTCACGCTGTATCTCGATTTCCGCGTGCGCGGCGAGTTCGAAGGGCGCAGGTTCGCTATTCCCGCGCGCATTTACGCCCGGCCGCTCGAGTTGCACGCCGGCCTTCGCATCACTCAGGGCGACGTCATCGACGAGCTGCGCGAGAACAACTACCACGAGGGAATCCGCGAGGGCGATTCGGGCTGGTTCGTGCGCGACGGCGAGTGGCTGGAGATCGCGGTGCGCCCATTCCGCTTCTGGGACGGGCCGCAGAACGCGCTTCGGGTACGCGTGAATGTCGACGCGAACGGCGTGCAGAAGGTGCAGAACGGCCAGGGACTCGATCTGCCGCTTGCGCGCCTCGAGCCCGTGGCGATCGGCGGCATCTACCCCGGCAACAACCAGGATCGGGTGCTGGTCCGTCTCTCGGAAGTGCCCAAGCCCCTGGTGCAGGCGCTGATCGCCACCGAGGACCGCGCCTTCTACACGCACCACGGCTATGACCTGCGCGGCATCGCTCGCGCCGCGTGGAGCTTCGTGCGCGGGCACGGCCTGCAGGGCGGCAGCACGCTGACGCAGCAGCTGGTGAAGAACTTCTTCCTCACCCCCGAGCGCACGCTGCAGCGCAAGGGCACCGAGTTCATCATGGCGGTGCTGCTCGAGCTGCATTACGGCAAGGAGGAGATCCTCGAGACCTACCTGAACGAGATCTACCTCGGCCAGGACCGCGACCGCGCCATCCACGGTATCGGCCTCGCTTCGCTCACCTACTTCGGCAAGAGCGTGGACCGGCTCACGCTCCCCGAGGGCGCGCTGCTCGTCGCGATGGTGAAAGGCCCGGGCGTCTACGACCCTTACCGCCACGCCGACCGGGCGCTCGAGCGCAGGAACCTGGTGCTGCGCGAGATGCGCAACACCAACGCCATCACGCCCGAGGAGTACATGCTCGCGCGCGAAACGAGCCT
>JBGQKQ010000227.1:0-3793 GCA_041499655.1 Gammaproteobacteria bacterium | reverse complement strand
GCGGGCGGGCCTGCAGCAGGCGGCGGCAAGGAACAGCCAGCAGCGCATCCAGCTGGTCCTCGCCGAGGCGCAGCTCCTGCGCGACGCCAACCAGCCGAAGGCGGCGTTCGATCTCGTCGGGCAGGCGCTCGATCGCGTTCCGAACAATCCCGACCTGCTTTACGACTATGCCATGCTCGCCGAGAAGGTCGAGCGCGTGGACGTCCTCGAGTCCTCCCTGCGCAAGTTGATCGAAATACGGCCCGAGAACGCGCACGCCTACAACGCACTCGGCTATTCGCTTGCCGATCGCAATCAGCGCCTGCCCGAAGCGCAGGAGCTGATCGAGAAGGCGCTCAAGCTCGCTCCCGACGACTCGTTCATCATCGACAGCATGGGCTGGGTGCTTTACCGGAGAGGCCAGTTCAAGGATTCGCTCGCGTACCTGCGGCGCGCGTACGCCGGGCGGCCCGACCCGGAGATCGCCGCCCATCTCGGCGAAGTGCTGTGGGCGCTGGGCGAGCGGTCCGAGGCGGAGCGCGTCTGGGGCGATGCCACCAAGGAAAGCCCGGACAACGAAACGCTTGCCAACACCATCAAGCGCCTCAAGCGCTGATAGGACCTTCCCGTGGTCCGGCTTGCGCTCTGCGTAGCAGCGGCCGCAACCCTCGGCGCCTGCACGGCCCTGCCCGAGCACGGGCCCGCGCCGCCCGGGGGCTTCGAGCTGTCCGGCCGCGTTGCGGTTCGCAACGCAAGGGACTCCGGGTCTGCGCGGATTTTCTGGCGTCACTCGAGCGACGCCGACGAAATGCTCATCACCTCTCCGGTCGGCCAGGGCATAGCGCGCATCAGCCGTGAAGGCGACCTGTTCCGGCTCGTCACCAGTGAAAGCAAGGAGTATCGCGCCCACGACGCCGAGAGCCTCACCGAGGAGGCGCTCGGCTGGGGGCTCCCGCTCTCCGGTCTCTCGGATTGGGTCCAGGGGCGCGCGAGCCTCGACCGGCCTGCGGGGGTGACCGGCCGGGCGGGAGAAGGCCTGGAAATCCGGCAGGACGGCTGGACGATCGCCTACGAGGAGTTCCGCGAGGGCAAGCCGTTCCGGCTGCGGCTGTCGCGCGAAGGCATCGAGATCCGGCTGATCGTCGACCAATGGGCAAACTGAACGCCTGGAATCGCCGCTACCCCGCGCCGGCCAAGCTGAATCTCTTCCTGCACGTCGTGGGTCGGCGGCCCGACGGGTATCACCTGCTGCAGACCGCGTTTCGCCTGATCGACCTCTGCGACTGGCTGCGCTTCACGCCGCGCGAGGACGGCGAAATCCGGCTGGCGCGAGGGATTCCCGGAGTCGCCGCGGACGAGAACCTCGTCGTGCGCGCCGCGCGGCTCCTGCAAACCGGAGGGAACGCCCGCGCAGGCGTCGAAATCGATCTGGAGAAAAATATCCCCATCGGCGGGGGCCTGGGCGGAGGGAGCTCCGATTGTGCGACCACGCTCGCCGTGCTGAACCGTCTCTGGGGCCTGGACTTGCCGCGGGCGGAACTCGCCGGGCTGGCATTGGCTCTGGGCGCCGACGTCCCGTTCTTTCTCTTCGGGGGAAACGCCTTCGGCGAGGGCGTGGGCGAGCGCCTGACGCCGCTGGACCTGCCGCAGGCCTGGTACGTCGTGCTTGTCCCCCCGGTTTCGGTGCCGACGCGCACGATTTTCGCGTTGCCCGAATTGACACGAAATTCGAAAACCATCAAAATATCAGGCTTTTCCGCCGGTTTCGGGAGGAATGATCTGGAACCGGTGGTGTGTCGGCGCCACGCGGAAGTGGCGGCGCATCTCGAATGGCTCAGGCAATTCGGTGATGCCCGCATGAGCGGCTCGGGTGCCTGCGTATTTGCCGAATTTGCGGCCGAACGCGAAGCGCGGTCGGTCCACTCCAAGATGCCCGCGGAGATGCGGGGCTTCGTCGTGCGGGGGTTGGATCGCCAGCCGCTCACGGCGCTCTTGGAGAACGAGTAGCGCTTGGGGAGTCGCCAAGCTGGTTAAGGCAGCGGATTTTGATTCCGCCATGCGAGGGTTCGAATCCTTCCTCCCCAGCCAGAACAAGCGGCACTGAGGAATCGGGAAGGATGTTGAGCCGCTCACGCGGCTAATTTTTTGGCGTACGGGGCCGCAAGCCCTCGGGAATCACCGCAACTCGAAGCGGAGCGCATGGCCTACGAAAGCCTGATGGTGTTCACCGGGAACGCCAACCCGCTGCTTGCGCACGCGGTGGTGCGGAGGTTGAACATCCCGCTCGGCCACGCCGCCGTGGGCAAGTTCTCCGACGGCGAGATCATGGTCGAGCTTCTGGAGAACGTGCGCGGCAAGGACTGCTTCGTGCTCCAGTCCACCTGCGCGCCGGCGAACGACAGCCTGATGGAAGTGCTGCTGATGGTGGATGCACTGAAGCGCGCTTCGGCGGCGCGCGTGACGGCGGCGATACCTTACTTCGGGTATGCGCGCCAGGACCGGCGGCCGCGCTCGGCGCGCGTGGCGATCAGCTCGAAAGTGGTGGCGAACATGCTGCAGGCGGCAGGTGTGGACCGGGTGCTGACGATGGATCTGCACGCCGACCAGATCCAGGGTTTTTTCGACGTGCCCGTGGACAACGTCTACGCGGCCCCGGTCCTGCTGGGGGACGTGTGGAAGCACCAGTACGAGAACCTGCTGGTGGTTTCTCCGGACGTCGGCGGTGTGGTGCGCGCGCGCGCGATGGCGAAGCGCCTGGAGTCGGACCTCGCGATCATCGACAAGCGGCGTCCGCAGCCCAACGTGTCGGAGGTGATGAACGTGATCGGCGACGTGAAGGGACGCAACTGCGTCATCATGGACGACATGGTCGACACCGCCAACACGCTGGTCAAGGCGGCCCAGGCGCTGAAGAAAGAGGGCGCGGCCCGGGTAGTCTCGTATTGCACGCACCCGGTGCTCTCGGGTGGAGCGGTGGAGCGCATCGCCGAGTCGGAGATAGACGAGCTGGTGGTGACCGATTCCATCCCGCTCTCGAAGGCGGCTCAGGCGTGCGGCAAGATCCGCGTGCTTTCGGTCGCAGGGCTGCTCGCCGAGACGATTCTGCGCATCAGCAACGAGGACTCGGTGAGTTCCTTGTTCATGGAGTAGATTTTTGACGGCGTCATCTGGTCGCGGATGATGCTTTAACCTTAGGAGACAGGCATGGCAATCGAAGTGGTAGCGCAAGCGCGCAAGGTGCAAGGAAGGGGTGCGAGCCGCCGCCTGCGCCATAGCGGAAAAGTTCCCGGGATCCTGTACGGAGGCAAGACGCCGCCGGTCAATCTCGAGCTCGATCACAACGACTTGTACCATCAGCTGCTCGACGAGAAGTTTCACGCGTCGATCCTGACGCTGGCCCTGGACGGCGCCAAGCAGCAGGTGCTGCTGCGCGCGGTCAACATGCATCCCTGGAAGACCGAGGTGCAGCATATCGACTTTCAACGGGTGTCGGCCGACGAGAAGATACACATCAAGGTGCCGCTGCACTTCGTGAACGCCGAGAATTCGCCGGCGGTCAAGGAGCAGGGCGGGCTGATCACCCACGTCCTGAACGACATCGATATCCGCTGCTTGCCCGCGGATCTGCCCGAATTCGTCCAGGTCGACCTGTCGCAGATCGCGATCGGCCACTCGATCCATGTGCGCGATCTTGCGCTCCCCAAGGGCGTCGAGCTCGGGCTGGGAGGCAAGGAGAATCCGACGGTCGCGTCGGCGCAGGTCCCCAAGGCGGCGATCGCCGAGGAAGAGGCCGCCGCCGCAGCAGCGGCTGCCG
>JBGQKQ010000226.1:0-3810 GCA_041499655.1 Gammaproteobacteria bacterium | reverse complement strand
GCGAGCGACTGCGGGTGCGAGTAGACCTTCTTGATGGTCTTCAAGGTGGCCTTCTTCGCCATCAGGTTCTGCTGCACGCGCAGCACTACCTCGGCGCAGATCTTGAGCGGCGTGGCGAGCAGCAGGTCGAGGGTCCGGCCGATGGCGCCGTCAGTGGAGTTTTCCACGGGCACGACGGCGTAAGCCGCGGCGCCGGTCTCGGCGGCGCGGAACACTTCGTCGATCGAGGCGCCGGGCAGCGCCGCAACGCTCGTCCCGAACTGCTTTCCCAGGGCCATCTCGCTGAAGGTGCCCTGCGGCCCGAGGTAGGCGACGGTGAGCGGTTCCTCGAGCGAGCGGCAGGCGGAGATGATCTCGGTGAAGAGGTGTCCGAGCGCGGCGTTCGCCAGCGGCCCGCCGTTCCTGGCCGCGACGCGGCGCAGCACCTCGGCCTCGCGCTCCGGGCGGTAGGCGGCGCCGTTGCCCTTCAGTTTCCCGATGGCGGCCGCGTGGCGCGCGCGCTGGTTCAGCAGCGCGACGATCTGCTCGTCGAGCGCGTCGATGTCGGCGCGGTGCCTGGCGATGTCGTCGGCCATGCCCTCATGATAAAGGCAAACACCGCATCACGAAAACGCAGCTATTGCGGTTCGATTCCCGCCTGGCTGATGAGCCTCGCCATCTTCGCGAAGTCCGCCTTGACTACGTCCGAGAACTCCTCGGACGAATTGCCGTAGATCTCGAAGCCGAGCTCGGCCATCCTCGCCCGGACGTCCGCGGAATTGAGCGCGATCAGCGTTTCATGATTCAACTTGTGGATGATCTCGACCGGCGTGCCGGACGGCGCGAACAGCCCTCCCCAGGTCGCGAACCTCAACGGTATTCCCTGTTCTGCGAGCGTTGGGACCTCTGCAAGAAGCGCAAGGCGCCTGTCCGACGCGATGCCTAATGCGCGCAGTCTTCCCTGCTTGATCAGCGCGGCGACGATGGGCACGCCCGCGAGCGCCACGGGAATCTGCCCCGAGACGACGTCCATCGCGGCCTGGGGCGCACCCTTGTAGGGAACATGCACGAGCTTCGTCCCGGTCAGGCCCATGAAGAGCTCCATCGCGAGCTGCTGGGCGCTGCCGGTTCCGCCCGAGGAGAATTCGAGCTTGCCTGGTTGCGCCCTGGCGAGCCGCACGAGCTCTTCCGCGGTTCTTGCCGATACCGATGGGTGGACAATCAGCACGAACGGGATGCCGATCATCTCAATGATGGGCGAGAAGTCGCGGATCGGATCGAAGGGAACATGCTTCTGGAGGTTCGGCAACATCGTGATGACGCCGTCGGTGGCGGCAAGCAGGGTGTAGCCGTCGGCCGGCGACTTCGCCACGCGCTCCGCGCCGATCTGCCCGGCGGCGCCGGGCTGCGCCTCGATGATGAAGGGCTGGCCCAATGCGCTGCTGAGCTTTTCCGCAACCAGTCGCGTCGCGATCTCGAGGGAGTTTCCGGGCCCAAGGGGAATGACGATCTTGACCGGCTTCGCGGGATAGGCCTTGGGCGAGGGTTGCGCCACTCCCGCGCCTGCATACGCGCACGCGACGGCCAGCGCCGCTGCCGCGCAAACGGATTTCGATAGGGTCAGCATGTTCCCTCCTTTCGACTAAGACCGCGCCGTCACGACGTGTATTTCTTCGGGATAGGAGACTCCGTCGCCCTCTCTGAAGGGCAGCAGCTCCTGCATGACGCTGGTTCCAATGTTCTTGCGCGAGTCGGGATCGAGTGCGGCGATCGATGCGGCGACCGGTGTTCCGGCCAGGTGATCCAGGGTGAAGCGGTCCAGCCTCGGCAACTGAAGATTCATCCGCACGATACGGACGCCGACGCCGGAAAAACCCGCCGCGACGGCAAGGCGCTCGAGTTCCTCCCTTGCAGGCACATTGCGCGAGGCGCAGAAGCGCGAAGCGGTGTCTTTGTCGACGAAGCGGGTCAACGCCCTGCCGACGGCGCCGTTGTAGACGCCGGTGCTGCTCCACACGCTCAGGGCGAGACGGCCGCCGCGCGCCAGCACCCGGCGCATTTCCCGAAGAGAAAGCGCCTTGTCGGGAAAGAACTGCAACCCTTGCTGGCATAGAACGACGTCCACGCTCGCATCGGGCAGCGGAATGGCGAGAGCGCTCCCCTCGACCCATTCGATCGGCCCGCCGTCGGGAGCGGGAAGCGACCGCGCCACGCCGATCATTCCGGCATTGAGATCCACACCGGTGACGCGGCCACGGGGTCCCACCCGTTGTGCCGCGATCCGTGTCACCACGCCGGTCCCGCAGGCGAGATCGAGCACGCGCTCGCCCGCGACAAGGCGAGCGGCATCGACCAGCGACGGCGCCCACGGACCCAGGATGTGCCGGGCGACGACGCGCTCGTACAGCTCGGCCGCCTCCTTCGCGATGTGCCATTGTTCGTTCGCCTTCATTTCGCGCTCCATCCGAGATTGCGGGAGACCTGCGCCGCCGCGCGGGTCACCGCCTTGATCAGATCGGCGGAGGGCGTGCCCGGAACAGTTTGAACCGTTCCCGCTATGGCGATGGCGCCGACATAGCGGCCGGCGTGGTTGAAGACCGGAGCGGCGAGGCCGTTGATCCCCTGCACCATCTGATCCGGCGCCGTGGCCCAGCCGCGAGATCTGATTTGCGCCACGGCGCGCTCGAGCGCCGCCCGCGTGCAGAGGGTCTGCGGCGTCCAGCGTTTCAGGGACCTCGAAAGGCAGCGTCTCATCAGGTCCTCGGGGCCGAATGCGAGCGCGACCTTGCCGTGGGCGGTCGCATGAAGGTCGAGCACGCTGCCGGGCTGGGCACCGAGGTTGACGATCGAATGTCCCTGGATCACGTCGAGGATCACGACCTGCTCGTCGACGAGCGCGGACAAGGTCACCGCATAGCCTTTCTCGTCACGCAGCCGCACCATTTCGCTCCGCGCGACGGGCAGGACGTCGAAGCGCTCTCTCAGGCGCTCGCCGAGAACAAACAGCTTGATTCCCGCCGCGTAGCGCAGCGTCGCCGCTTCCTGATGAACGAAGCCGTGGTGCGTGAGGGCCTGCAGATGGCGATAGACAGTCGCCTTCGACGATCCGAACTCGCGCGCCAGGTCCGATACGCCGACGGGCTCCGAGGACCGCGCGAGGAATTCCAGCAGGCGCAGCGACAGCTCCACCGTCTCCGTACCGATGGCCGGCGCTCCGGACTGGACCGCCTTTCGCTGAATCAGTTGCACGACTTTTGCCATGTTTCATTGAATGAAACAGTGTTTTGTTTATCGTACCAGCGAATCGCCGCTTGTCAATAGCCCGCCTTCCCGCACGGGAGGCGGGACGAGCCGGAACCTTGAATCGCCTACGGGAAGAAGCGGAAACGCGGACTCAGGACGAAGGCAGGTAGCGCACCACGAGCACGCCCTTGATCCGCGCGAGGCCGTCGATCAGCGCCTTGTCAACCGGGCTGTCGACGTCGACCAGGGTGTAGGCCATCTCGCCCTTGGAGCGGTTGGTCATGTTGTGGATGTTCAGGCCCGCCTTGGCCATCGCGCCCGAGATCTGGCCGAGCATGTTGGGCACGTTGGCGTTGGCCACGCCGACGCGGTACGGCGCCTCGCGCGGCATCACCACGTCGGGAAAATTGACCGCGTTCTGGACGTTGCCGTGCTCGAGGTAGTCGCGCACCTGGTCGACCACCATCACCGCGCTGTTGTCCTCGGCCTCGCGGGTGGAGGCGCCCAGGTGCGGCAGCGCGATCACCGCGGGATTGGCGCACAGCGATTGCGCGGGGAAGTCGGTGACGTAGTACTTGAGCTTCTTCG
>JBGQKQ010000225.1:0-3853 GCA_041499655.1 Gammaproteobacteria bacterium | reverse complement strand
TTTCGGTCTTGATCATCGATGGGTTACCCGTTGGGTATGAGCACGATCTTTCCCTCGAGACCGCCCCGCTCGATGCGGGTGTGCGCGTCCGCGACGGCGCCGAGAGCGACGCGTTCGGCGACGCGGGGCTTGATCTCGCCGCGCTTGAGCATGCCGAGCAATCGGGCAAGGTCGGCGGCGAACCAGTCGGGGTGCTTCTTGCGCGCCGCCGTGATCGAGAAAAAACTCGTCGATCGCCCGCCGGAGAACCGGTTCCACCACCACAGCTTTGCAAACCAGAGACCGACGCGAAGGAGCGAAACATTGCGCTGAATTGCGGCGGAAACTCCGAACGCCGACAGATGGCCGCGCGCACCGAGGGCATGCCACGTTCGGGAGAACCCCCGCTCGCCGATGCCGTCGAATGCCGCGTCGAATCCTCCGGGCAGCGCTTGCCCGTAGTCCGCCTGATCGCTGTCGACATGGGTTGCGCCGAGCGCTCGCACCAGGCCGGCATGGCGGGCACCCGCGGCACCCCACAGTTCGCAACCCGCCAGCTTGCCGAGCACGACGAGCGCCTGGCCGACGGCGCCGGCGGCACCGATGACAAGGAGCTTCTGGCCCTTCCGGACGCGCGCGTCACGATGCAACAGCTGGAAGGCGGTCATCCAGCTCAACACGAGCGAGGTCGCTTCGGCGGGGTCGAGCGCGGCGTCGACAATGGTGGTGCGGACGGCCTCGAGCGTCCGGTATTGCGCGTAGGACCCGGTCACCGTCATGTCGGCCACGCGCTGTCCGACGGACGGCGAGGCCACATCCGGACCGACCTTCACGACCTCGCCGACGAGATCGTAGCCGAGGACGAGGGGCGGCTTTCCCTTGAGGTCGGGGTACTGGCCCTTGCGCAGCATGACATCCGTAAATTGAACGCTCGCGGCGAGCACCTTCACCAGCACCTCGCCGGCGCCGGGTTCGGGTACCGGTCGCTCGACCACGGCGAACCCGTCCGGTCCGCCGAATTTACGTAGCATCAAGACGCGCTGTGTCGAGGGAGTCAAAGGTTTTCCTTCACGGCGGCTCGACGCCGGCCCAGCGGCACGGATCCTGAATCACGATCCGATCGTAGCACGGCCCGTTATCCGATCCGGCGAGCGCGTCGGTCGCGGGCGATGCCGACACAAACGAAACAAAAATGCGCTGTCCTGAAATTCTCCGGAAACGCCCTGTCCGTATGATTTTCGGTTTTGCTTCTCCGGGGCGAAACGTGGGCGCAAGGAAATTCGAGATAGCCAGGGGCGAGACGCTGCGTATCGACCCGCTCGCGGGCGACAGCCTGCACGTACGGTTGGGCGAGGTCTGGATCACACAATTCGGAGACCCCAAGGACTACCTGATGAAGCCCGGCGAATCGCTCATACTCAACCACGAAGGCGCGGTGCTCGCCGTCGCGTACAAGCTCACGCTGCTCGATCTGCTTCGCAACGACGCAGGTCCCGGCCGGACCGAACGCCGGCCGATGCGCGCCTCGGGATGGAGGGCGCCGAGCTTGCTTGGGAAGATTATTGCCTGAGCGCCGCGTGGAAGAACGCCGCGATCCTGCGGTCGACCTCGGGGAGCACCGAGCGGTCGAAGCCGGGCGGATCGTTCAGCAGGTCGGCGACGAGGCCCGACAGTCCGGGCGGAAACGGCGAGAGCAAGGCGCCGTGACCCCCGTTCTTTAAGTCGGCCAGCCGCTCGCACGCGGCGCATGCCTGGAGCACGCGGTCGCTGTGGAAGCGCGGCAGCAGCCACTTGTCCTGCCGGGCGGTGATCAGCGCGAGCGGAACGCGCGGCGCGGCCAGCGAGTCCATGTCGAAGTCGGCGGCATAGGGGACAGCGGCGACGACGGCGGCGATGCGCGGGTCGGCGTAGGCGTACCAGGTCTTGTCGTCGAACCGCCAGCGAATCACCGCCAGCGCGATCGTCTTCTTCAATCCGTCCAGATAGCCGCCGTTCAGCCGCGTCGCCAGGCCGACGCAGGAGTAAAAATCCTCGGCGATGTGCGCCTCGCGGTGCTCCTTGAATCGCGCCGGCGACCAGCGGCCGCCCGCGAGGCTCAGCGCCGTGTGCCCGCCGGCGGACATGCCGACCTTGTCCAGCGCGAGCAGCGGCGCGAAGCGCGGATCCTGCCCCACCGCGTCGATGGCGCGCGACACTTCGGCCGGCCGGCGCTTCCAGCTCTCGGGTCCCGCCGCGCTCATGTCCTTGTAGTTGTCGCCGCGGTGTTCGGGCATGGCCACCACGAAGCCGCTTTCCACCAGGGCGCGAGCCAGGTCGGATTCCGGCCAGGGGGAGCCGCCCGAGCCGTGCGAGACGACGATAAGGCGCCCGTTGCCGCGCACGGGAGCGCCTTGCCAGGCTAAATCGAGGGTGAAGGGCCCGCGCTTGAGCGGCCGCGCCTCGCTGCTGGAAGGGTAGAAGACCGTCACGGGGCCGTCGCCGTCCTTGCCGGCGATCTCGGTGACGCCCACTGCGGCCTGCGCCGCGGCCGGCAGGGCGAGCGCTGCGGCGAGGAGGAAGACTGCCGGCTGGTTACGTAGCCGCTCGGAGCCCATGCATGGACAAGATACCCTCACTTGTGCTGGCGCGCGGCCTCTCAGAAGGACATCAGCGTTTCAAGCGTAAAGATTCAGCAGCCCATCCAATCCAACATAATCAAAACAGTAACTCGCCTTTTCCCGCACCACCGGCTTCGCGTGATACGCAATAGAAACGCCGGCCTCCGCCATCATCGCAAGGTCGTTGGCGCCGTCGCCGATGGCGATGACTTGGTCGTGCTTTAGCCGCAGCCCATCGCGCAGTTCGCGCAGTTTGGCGGCCTTGACCTGCGCGTCGACGATGCGGCCGAGCACTTTGCCAGTCAGCTTGTCATCCGTGATTTCGAGGGTGTTCGACAGGGTGTAGTCAAGCGAAAGGCGTTCTTTCAGCCGCTCGGTGAAGAAGGTGAAGCCGCTCGATACCAGCAGGGTTTTGATTCCGAGGGAGCGCAGCCGCGCGAGCATGCGTTCGGCGCCGGGCGATAGTCCCAGCCGCTCGTCGTAGACGCGCTGCAGCGCGGATTCATCCATCCCGGCGAGCAGCGCGAGGCGCCGGCGCAGGCTTTCGTGGTATTCGATCTCGCCGCGCATGGCGCTCGCGGTGATCGCCGCGACTTGCGGTTTGATTCCCTGCAGGTCGGCGATTTCGTCGATGCACTCGATGGTGATGAGGGTGGAGTCCATGTCCATCGCCACCAGGCCGAAGTCGGAGAGCTTGCGCGGCTGCGGCATAAAGGCGAAATCGAGCTTTGCGTTGGCGCAGTACTCGGCGACGCCGTGCTTGAGTTTGTATCCGTGCAGGCGGAAGGCGTTGTTGCCGATGTTTTCGATGCGCGAGGCGCCGCAGAGCTTGGCGATGGCTTTCAGGTCGGGGGTTTCGACTTCCAGCCCTTGGATCACGAGGTAGCTCATAGGCGATTCGCGTGAATAGTACTACTGCGTCCTCAGACCCGGCTTGATCGACGCACCGTTCGACGAGTAGCCTCCGCTAAGGAAACGACAACGGAGGCAAGCCCATGGACCCGGGATACGGCATGCTCGGATTTCTCTTGATCGTGATCCTCTACGCGGTGATCGGTGTCATGGCGGCGGCGGGCGCCGTCTCCATGACGCGGAAAGTCTTCAGCCCCAGGGTGGAGCAGGTTTTTTACGGGATGTTCCTCATCATGATCGCCGCGTTCTACCTGGCCTTTGTGGCGTACTTCGGGAACGCGACGGCATGGCGGGCGGAAACGGCGGCCGTCGTCGTGTTCGCCGTGATCGGCCTGTTCGGCGCGCGCCTGCCGATCGCCCTGATC
>JBGQKQ010000224.1:0-3906 GCA_041499655.1 Gammaproteobacteria bacterium | reverse complement strand
TCACCGGGACCAGGGGATGCCGGAGCTGTTCATGGGCATCGGCATCAACACCGGGAACGTTCTGGCCGGCACGCTGGGTTCGGAGCGCTATTCCGAGTACACGGTCATCGGCGACGAGGTCAACCTGGCCTCGCGCATCGAGGCGTTCAGCCTGCGCGGGCAGGTGCTGATCAGCCACAGCACCTACGTGCGCTGCAAGGAGTTCGTCGAGACGAATCTTCCGATGGAGATCTACGTCAAGGGCAAGGCCCAGCCCGTCAGCCTGCGGGAGGTCGTGTCCATTCCGTCGCTCGGACTGAAGGTGCCGAGGCAGGAAATCCGGCGCAGCCATCGCATCGAGGCCAAGCTGCCCTTCCGCTACCAGCGTATCAAGAACAAGATCGTCCTGCCCGAAGTCCGCTCCGGCGTCATCCGCGACATCGGCTACCACGGAATGCTGCTCGAGCTTGGAGACGACCTGCCGCTCTATTCGGAGATCAAGCTCGAATTCGACTTGCCGCTCGTGGACTATCAGGCCAAGAACGTCTACGCCAAGGTCGTCGGCCGGAAGGCAAAGGATGGGCGCGCCCGCGTCGGCATAGAATTCACCTCGGTTCCTCCCGAAACGAACATGAAGATCCAGTTGTTCGTCCAGCTCCTGATCTTCACCAACCTGACCTGATCGCCGATCCAACCCGGAAGGAGTATCGCAATGAAAGACAGGCTGTTCGAGCGCGGACAGAAGGTGCGCAGGCAGGTCCTGGGCGCGGCCTACGTCGAGAGGCAGCTCGCGAGCGCCGACGCACTCTCGAAGCCCATGCAGGAGCTCGTGACCAAAGCCGCCTGGGGCATGGTGTGGGCGCGCCCGGGGTTGCCGCGCAAGGTGCGCAGCATGCTCAACATCGCCATGCTGGTGGCGCTCGGCAGGCCCGAGGAGCTCGATCTGCACCTGCACGGCGCGATCAGGAACGGCGTCACCAGGAAGGAGATCGGCGAGGTCCTGCTGCACTCCGCGATCTACTGCGGCTTCCCGGCAGCGCTCGGAGGCTTCCGCGTCGCGCGCGAATGTTTCGCCAGGGACAAAGCCGCGAGGAAGAAAAAGAAGTGACGACTCGACGCGCCTCTCTGCCGCTCTTCGCGGCCCTGGCGATATTGACTCAGCACGCGCTCGCGGCCGACGTCTACCCCGCGAGGCCGATCCGCGCGATCATGACCGTGGCCGGAGGCGCGGACATCATCGCGCGCCTGGTGGCGCAGGGCCTTACCGGCGCGCTCGGCCAGCCGGTGGTGGTCGAGACGCTGAGCGGAGCGGGCGGCGCGATCGGCGCCGAGGCGGTCGCGCGCGCGGTGCCCGACGGCTACACCATCATGCTCACCTCGGCGAGCGCCCTGGTAATGAACCGCTTCCTGTCGAAGAGCGCGCACCTCGATCCGCTGAAGGACTTCACACCGATCACCAGGGCCTTCGACACCGTCGCGGTGGTGGTGTCGAGCCCTTCGCTTCCCGCCGGATCGATGCGCGAGCTGATCGAATACGCCAGGCGCAATCCGGGCAAGCTGTCCTACGGAACTTCGGGCGTCGGCACGACTCACCATCTCTCGGGCGAGTCGATCCGCCTCCTCACCGGCATCGACTGGGTCCACGTGCCCTACAAGGGCGGGCCGCCGGTGCTGACCGATCTCGTCGGCGGGGAGATCCAGGTGGGATTCAGCATCCTCGCCACGGCGGCTCCCTTCATCGCCTCCGGCAAGATCAGGCTCCTCGCCGTCAACGGCGCGAACCGCTATCACGTCATTCCGGACGTGCCGACCGTGAGCGAACAGCTGCCCGGCTACGAGCCGCCTTCGACCTGGGGCGGCTACTTCGGCCCCGCCGGGATGCCGCAGGCGATCGTAAACCGGCTGCACGACGAGATCGGACGCGTCCTGAATTCGCCCTCGGTGCGCGCCAGGGGCGAAGATATCGGCTTTCCGATCGCCACCAGCACGCCCGAGGAGCTCACCGCCGCGATCCGGCGCGATATCGAATACACGAGCCGGATCGTCAAGGCCATCGGAATCAAGCCGGAATAGCCATGGCGAAAAGACGCTCGCCGGGCAAGGTCAGGCTCTCGATGATGGTCGGCGACTACGAGATCGTGCGCGCGCTGAAGGAAGGCGAGGTGAAGCCCAAGGGAATCGATCTGATCGTCGCGAAATACCCGGGCACGCGCGCCATCCACGACCGGGTGGCTGCTGGCTCCGCCTGCGACATCAACGAGTTCAATGCCGGCGCCTATATCGTGCAGAAGCACCGCGGGCGCGGCGACATCACTGCGCTCCCGGTGTTCCTGCATCGCCGCTTCCGCCACGGCTTCATCACCGTCAATACCTCGAAGGGCATCGCGAAGCCGGCCGACCTGATCGGCCGGCGCGTGGCGTGCCGCACGCTAGGCGCCGCGGCCAACTACTGGATACGCGGGCACCTCGAGGAGGACCACGCCGTGCCGCACCGCTCGATCACCTGGGCGATCGAAAGCGAAGACGACGCGTCGGTACAAGCTCCCCCGGACCTGAAGATCGAGCGCCTGCCGCGCGGGAAGAACGTGGAGGACATGCTCCTCGCGGGCGAGGTCGACGCCCTGATCGCGCCCAACGTGACGCGCATGATCGGCGAAGGCGATCCGCGCGTCGCGCGGCTGTTTCCGGACTACCGGGAGCTCGAGTTGGCGTACTACCGCCGCACCGGCCTGTTTCCCATCATGCACGTGACCACGGTGCCTTCGAAAGTCGTCGCGAAACATCCCTGGGTGATCGAGAGCCTGGTGCTCGCGTTCGAGGAAGCGAAACAGCTCGCTTACCGGCGCCTCGCCAACCCGCGCAACGTGCCGCTCGCCTGGTACTGGACCTACTGGGAAGAGGAGCGCGCCCGGCTCGGCCGCGACCCCTGGGAATACGGCTTGTCGGCGCTGAACCGGCGCAATTTCGATACGCTCGCCGGCTGGGTGCACGCGCAGGTGCTGAGCGGCCCGCGCCCCAGGCTCGAGGACCTGTTCCCGAGGGAAGCCTTTCAGCTCGACTTGCCGCTGCCGCGGATGCACGAAATCGACTACCGGTTCTGAGCCGTGTCGTCGCACGACGGCCCTCCAGACTTCCGCTCGCCCCCCGGCGGGTGCGACGCGCACTTCCACGTGTTCGGGCCCGCGGCGCGCTATCCGTACGGCGCCGACCTGCGCTACACGCCGCCGCTCGCGCCCCTGCCCGATTTCCTCGCGCTCGCGGCCAAGCTGGGCCTCTCGCGCTACGTGTTCGTGCAGCCGAGCGCCTACGGCCGCGACAACCGCTGCATGCTCGATGCGATGCGCGAGGTGGGAGCGGAGAAATGCCGCGGCATCGTCGACATCGACGAGAACGCGCCCGACGCCGAGCTCGCGCGTCTCCACGCGCTGGGCGTGCGCGGCGTGCGCATCAACCTGTCTCCGGTGAAGCCCTTCGAGTCGGGGTTCGCGCCCAGGCTGATGCCCCGGATCGCGCGCCTCGCGGCGCGCTGCGCCGAGATCGGCTGGCACCTGGATTTCCTCACGCCGGGCTGGCTCACCGCCGAGCTGATGCCGACCCTGAGGAAGCTCAGGCTCGATTTCACGCTCGCGCATTTCGGCATGTTCCAGGCGAAGGAAGGTGCGGAGCAGCCGGGGTTCAGGCAGCTGCTGGAGCTGCTGCGCCACGGCGAGCGCCGCTGCTGGGTGAAGCTCACCGGCGTCTATCGCATGTCCGCCTCTCTGGGCTTCGCCGACGTCGCGCCCATGGCGCGCGCGCTCATCGAGGCGGCGCCCGACCGCCTCATCTGGGGAAGCGACTATCCGCACCTGTCCTTTGCCGACAAGGTGGGGTCGGTGGAGCTGTGGAACCTGCTCGGGCGCTGGGCGCCCGACGAGGCGACCCGGCGGC
>JBGQKQ010000223.1:0-3974 GCA_041499655.1 Gammaproteobacteria bacterium | reverse complement strand
TCGCCGAGAGCCTTCCCGGTTACGAGTTCGATTCCTGGTTCGGCCTGCTCGCGCCCGCGGGCACGCCCCGGGCCGTGGTCGAGCGCATCAACGCCGCGGCGGGAAAGCTGCTGCGCGACCCGGCGATCCTCAAGCGCCTCGCCACGCAGGGCGTCGTGCCGCGCCCCCTCAGTCCCGAGGCGTTCGAGCGGCTGATCCGCGAGGATTACGAGGAAACCGCCAAGGTGGTCAAGACCGTGGGGAGCATCGAGTGAACGCCGTCATCGACGTGCACCCGCATGTCATTTCGAGCGACGTCACGCGCTACCCGCGCGAGCCGCTCGGCGGCAGCCAGTCGGACTGGTCGCGCGAGCGGCCGGTGAGCGCGGAAGCGATGATCTCGGCGATGGACGAGGCGGGCGTGTCGCGGTCCGCCCTGGTGCAGGCCGCGACCTGCTACGGCTACGACAACCGTTACCTCGCCGACGCCGTCGCCGCGCACCTCGGGCGCTTTGCCGGCGTGTTCTCGGTGGACGTATTCCGGCCCGATGCCGGGGAACGGATCGCCTACTGGATGGGGAAGGGGCTCGCGGGGCTGCGCGTGTTCATCGCCGGCCACACCATGGCATCGAAGGACGCGCGCCTGGACGACCCGCGCTCCTTCCCCGCCTGGGATCTCGCGGGCGAGCTGGGGATCACCGTGAGCGTGCAGCTGCGCGCCGCGGGAATTCCGCAACTCGAGGCGATGCTCGCGCGCTTTCCCCGGGTGCGGGTGCTCCTCGATCACATGGCGCGGCCGGCGACCGAGGACGGGCCGCCGTACGCGGAGGCGCGGAGCCTGTTCGCGCTGGCGCGGCACCCGAACCTCTTTCTCAAGCTGACCACCCACAACCTGCGCGAAGCCCGGAAGGGAAAGGCAACGCCCGAGAGTTTCTTTGCGCGCGTGGTCGCGGAATTCGGCGCTTCGCGCATCGCCTGGGGATCGAATTTTCCCGCATCCGAAGGCACGCTCGCCGTGCTTCTCGCCGAGGCGCGCTCGGCGCTCGCTTCGCTCGCGGAGGCGGACCGCGAGTGGATCTTCTCCGGCACCGCCCGGGCGCTCTATCCGGCCCTCGCGGGGCGATGACGATGCAAGGTGCGTGCGGAAATCGCGCGCCACTATACCGCGGGCGGGCCTATAATCCCGCCGTCGGGTCTTCGAACCCTCGCAGACAGCAGGAGGACTAGTGAAGAACCTTGCAGTTTTGTTGGTTTCGCTCGCCTTTGCAGCGGACGCTCTCGCGCAGACTCCCGCGCCGGATACGGCGCAGGGCCCGGTGCAGGTGGCCCAGGCCGGTGGCGCGGCGCAAGGTGCCGCCGTCCCCGCGGCGTCGACGGGCGCGGGCGGGACCGCGACGGCGGTGGCCATAGTCGCCGCCGGAGTGGCGGCGATCGCCTCGGTGACCGCTTACAACACCACGTCCTCGAATCACTGAGCAGCCCTCCGTCCGGGGTGAGCCCCTGACGGAAACGCGCCTGCACTTCCGGCGGTCGCACCCGTTCAACCGCCGCGACTGGACATTTAGTCGGCGCGGCCCTACCCAAAGCCGTCCCTTCGGAAGAAAATAGGGTCGGACTTCTCCAGGACTCTTCGCATGGTCACCCTGACAGTCAACGGCAAGAAAATGCCGGTGGACGCCGATTCCGACACGCCTCTGTTGTGGGTCCTGCGCGACCACCTCAACATGACCGGGACCAAGTACGGCTGCGGCATGGCCCTGTGCGGCGCGTGCACCGTGCACGTAAACGGCCAGGCGACGCGCTCGTGCTCGACGCCTTTGAGCACGGTGATCGGCAAGCGGATCACCACCATCGAGGCGATCGCCCAGACCAAAGAGGGCAAGGCGGTGCAGGACGCCTGGGTCGCTAACGACGTGCCGCAGTGCGGCTATTGCCAGTCGGGGCAGGTCATGAGCGCCGCGGCGCTGCTCGCCAAGATCAAGCGCCCCACCGACGCCGAAATCGACGGCGCCATGAGCGGCAACGTGTGCCGGTGCGGCACGTACAACCGCATTCGCCTGGCGGTAAAGCAGGCGTCGCGGAACCTGAAGTGACGCGTCATTGGACAATGACGCGTCATCCCGAGCGCAGCGAGGGATCTCTGTGGGCACGGTGTGCCGTAGGAGATCCCTCGCTTCGCTCGGGATGACAAGGCTACGCTCGGGATGACAAGTTAGGAGAAGCATGGAACGCATCGAAATCCTCAACCTCAGCCGGCGCGATTTCCTCAAGGCCGGCGCCGGACTCACCCTGGGCGTCGCGATTCCGGACGCCATTGCGCAGATGGCCGGCCCGGGACAGGGCGGCAGCGGCGCGGCCGCCACGGGCGCGTTCGCGCCCAACGCCTTCGTGCGCATCGGCGCGGACAACACCGTGACCGTTATCGTGAAGCACCTCGAGATGGGCCAGGGCACCTATACCGGACTGCCGACGCTGGTCGCCGAGGAACTCGACGCCGACTGGAACCAGATCCGGGTCGAAGGCGCGCCCGCGGACGCGAACCGCTACAACAATCTGTTCATGGGCCCGATGCAGGGCACGGGCGGCAGCACCGCGATGGCGAATTCCTACGAGCAGATGCGCAAGGCCGGCGCCGCCGCGCGCGCCATGCTCGTCGCCGCGGCGGCCGAGCGCTGGAAGGTCGCGCCGGACACGGTCACCGTCTCGCGCGGTGCGGTGCTGCATCAACCTTCGAATCGCAGGGCGAGTTTCGGCTCGCTCGCCGCAGCAGCGGCGAAGCAGCCGGTGCCGCAGGAGGTCAAGCTCAAGGACGCCAAGGACTTCGTCTACATCGGCCGGCGCGCTCCGCGCACCGACAGCCGCGCCAAGTCGAACGGCAGCGCGATCTACACGCAGGACGTGAAGCTGCCCGGGATGCTGACCGCGCTGGTCGCGCATCCTCCGCGCTTCGGCGGGAAAGTGAAGTCTTTCGACGCGTCGAAAGCGAAAGAGGTCAAGGGCGTGGTGGATGTCGTCGCCATCCCTACCGGCGTGGCGGTGCTCGCGAGCGACTTCTGGTCGGCGAAGAAGGGCCGCGACGCGCTGTCGGTCGACTGGGACGAGACTGCGGCCTTCAAGCTCGGCTCGGGCGAGATCATGGCGGAATACCAGCGGCTCGCGGCGACACCGGGCCTCTCCGCCAGGAAGGAAGGCGATGTGGCGGCGGCGCTCGCCTCCGCCGCGAAGACCTTCGACGCGGTCTACGAATTCCCCTACCTCGCGCACGCGGCGATGGAGCCGATGAACTGCGTGGCAAGGCTCTCCGCCGACGCCTGCGAGTTGTGGTACGGCGCGCAATTCCAGTCGATCGACCAGCCCGCGGTCGCCGCGGCGCTCGGCATGAAGCCCGAGCAGGTGAAGCTCAACATGCTCTACGCGGGCGGCAGCTTCGGCCGCCGCGCCAATCCGAATTCGGACTACGTGCTGGAAACCGTCGCCATCGCCAAAGCTATCAACGGGCGGGCTCCGGTGAAGCTCGTCTGGACGCGCGAGGACGACATGCGCGCCGGCTACTACCGCCCGATGTACTGCCACGCGCTCAAGGCGGGGCTCGACGCCCAGGGAAACCTCGTTGCCTGGCAGCACCGCATCGTCGGGCAGTCGATCCTCGCGGGCACCGCCTTCGAAGGCGTGATGGTGAAGGACGGCATCGACGCGACCTCGGTCGAGGGCGCGGCCAACCTCCCCTATGTCATTCCCAATCTCGGCGTGGAGCTCCATTCGCCGCGGATGGGCGTGCCGGTGCAGTGGTGGCGCTCGGTCGGCTCGACCCACACCGCGTTCTCGACCGAGACTTTCCTCGACGAGATCGCAGCCGCGGCAGGAAAGGACCCCTTCCAGCTGCGCCGCGCCCTGCTCTCGAAATCGCCGCGGCACAAGGCCGTGCTCGAGATGGCGGCGACCGAGTCCGACTGGACACTGCCCCTGGTTTCCGCCAGGGTGGGCGACCGGCGCGG
>JBGQKQ010000222.1:0-3993 GCA_041499655.1 Gammaproteobacteria bacterium | reverse complement strand
CATCTACGCGGAGGTGCTGCGCGACGACCGCATGTGCCTGTGCGGGATGCTGGCGGCCGAATTCAGCACGCTGCCCAAGGCGATGCGGGAGAACATGAAGCATTTCTTCGACGAGAACGAGCGCTGGCTCACGGCGGTCCTGGAGCAGGGCCGCAAGGCCAGGCAGCTGGCTTTCACGGGAGCTGTCCGGGACGTCGCGCGCGCCCTGGTGGGATCGCTCGAGGGCGCGATGATGCTGGCGCGCTCCTACGGCGAGCCCGCGCGCTTCCAGGTCGTCGCCGACCGCCTGCTCGCCGAGCTGTCGGCCTAGAACCCCGTCTACGCAATCTTGCGCATTGGCGCGCGCGCGCCTGCGCGGCAACATGGCATGGCCAATCCGGCGCACCAGGAGGCCAGTCATGATCGCAATGCTCGACGGCAGGAGTTTCGAAGGTGTGGTGCTGGAGGCGGGAAAGACCTCCGGCGACGCGGACACGCTGATTTTCGCCAAGGGGCGGTTTCGCTCGACCGCGTGCGACCGCTGGGAGTACGACGACGGAGCCTATACGGCCTCGCCCGCGGGCGATACCATCGCCTTCGTAGCCGAGACCGAAAGCCCCAAGTACGGCAAGCTGCAGTGGAAGGGAGTCGTGCGCGGCCGCAAGCTCGACGGCACGATGACCATGGTCCGCAACGGCAAGGCCGCAGGGGAGAAATGGGTGGTGGCTGGAGAAACCTCCTAGCCCGCTCGCTCGGCGCAAACCGAGGAAAGCCCATGTCGCGACTCGCCGTCGTTCAAACCCCGCCCGTGTTCCTCGACCGGAAGCAAACCCTGGCGAAGGCCGTGGCCTCGGTAAGCGAGGCTGCAAAAGGGGGCGCGCGGCTGGTCGTGTTTCCCGAGGCGTTCATCCCGGGCTACCCGGCGTGGATCTGGCGGCTGCGCCCGGGCGGGGACATGGCCCTCACCGAAAAGCTGCATGCGCTCCTGCGCGCCAACGCGGTCGATCTCTCCGGCGAGGACCTCGCGCCGCTCCGCGAAGCGGCCAGGAAGGAAAAGGTCGCGGTCGTTTGCGGCGTGCACGAGCGCGACGCGGAATTCAGCGGCGGCACCCTCTACAACACCGTCGTGGTGATCGGCCCGGACGGCGCGCTGCTGAACCGGCACCGCAAGCTCATGCCCACCAACCCCGAGCGCATGGTGTGGGGAATGGGCGACGCCACGGGGCTGAGGACGGTCGAGACCCCCTGCGGGCGCGTCGGCGTCCTGATCTGCTGGGAGAGCTACATGCCTCTGTCGCGCTACGCGCTCTACGGGCAAGGGTTGGACGTTTACGTCACGCCCACCTACGACAGCGGCGACCGCTGCGTCGCGACGATGCAGCACATCGCCCGCGAAGGCGGCTGCTGGGTCGCCGGCGGCGGCTGCGCGTTCCGCGCCAGGGACATCCCGGACAACGTTCCGGGCAAGGCCGAGCTGTTCCCCAACCCCGACGAGTGGGTGAATCCCGGAGATTCGGTGATCGTCGCGCCGGGCGGAAAGATCGTCGCGGGACCCCTGCACGAGGAATTCGGGATCCTCTACGCGGACATCGACCTGGAGCGCGTCGGGATGGCGCGGCGCAGCCTCGACGTGGTGGGGCATTACTCCAGGCCGGACATCTTCCAGCTGCATGTGAACACCAGGCCGCTCAGGCCCGTGGAGTTCGGGGCGCCCGCCGACCCGGAGTCGAAATGAGCGCGCCCATTTATCACGAGGGCATGCGGCGCCTTCAGGACCGCTTCGACACGCGCCGCCTCGCGGACCGGCTCGACGAGAAGCTGGGGCGCACCGAGTTCACCGCCGAGGACCGCGGGTTCATCGAAAGCCGCAGGCTGTTCTTCCTGGCGACGGCCGACTCCGGGGGGCAGCCCGACTGTTCCTACAAGGGAGGGGAGCCGGGCTTCGTGCGCGTGACCGGGCCCGGCGAGCTGGCTTTCCCGAGCTACGACGGCAACGGCATGTTCCGCAGCCTCGGCAACGTGCTCGCCAATCCGGCGGTCGCGCTGCTCTTCATCGACTTCGAGCGGCCCAACCGCCTGCGCGTCAACGGCCGGGCGACCCTCGCCGACGCCGACCCGCTGCTGGAAACCTTCGCGGGCGCGCAGCTGGTCGTGCGCGTGCGCGCGACGCGCATCTTTCCCAATTGTCCGCGCTACATCCACCGCATGAACATGGTCGAAGCCTCGCCCTACGTCCCGCGCGAGGGCTACACGCCGCCGGTGCCGAAATGGAAGCGCTTCGAGGCGTTTTGCGACGTGCTGCCGCGAGGCGATCCGGCACGCCGCGATGACGGCAGCTGAGAGAAGTCCCTTTTCCCTATCGATGACACAACAGGAGCCCGACATGGCGCATGCACACACTCTCGCAAAAGCGATGGACAAGGCGGAATGGAAGAACTTCGCCAGGCCCGACGAAGTCCGCGAATTCCCCAAAGGACGCATGGAGCTGATCACCATCGGCGGAGCCAGCATCGGGCGCGCCGTCTTCGAGCCCGGCTGGCGCTGGGCGAGCTCCGTACAGCCGCTCGCAAAGACGAAGAGCTGCGAAGCCCCGCACTTCCAGTATCACGTGTCGGGCGTTCTGCGGATCAGGATGGACGACGGAACCGAGTTCGACTGCAAGCCGGGGGATGTTTCGCTCCTGCCCTCCGGGCACGACGCCTGGGTGGTGGGCGACGAGCCGGCCGTGGTGGTCGACTTCCAGGGGATGGTCGACTACGCGAAAGGCGGCTGAGCGACGAACCGGCGGGCTGGCGCCCGCCTCATTTCCCGGTATACGCGATGCGGTAGATCACCCCCGCGAGGTCGTCCGAGACGAGCAGGGACCCGTCGGACATGACTTCGAGATCGACGGGCCGGCCCCAGGCGGACTCGTCCTGCAGCCAGCCCTCGGCGAACACTTCGTGCTTCACCACGCGGCCGCCCTCGACGACCACGCGCGCGATGCGGTAGCCGATTTTGCTGGAGCGGTTCCACGAGCCGTGCTCCGCGACGAAGATGTTGTTGCGGTATTCGGCGGGAAAGCTCTCTCCGGTGTAGAAGCGCATTCCCAGCGAGGCCACGTGGGGCCCCAGCTTCACCGCGGGCGGGGTGAATTCGGCGCAGGCGCGCTTGCGGCCGAATTCGGGGTCGGCGGTGTCGCCCTGGTGGCAATAGGGATAGCCGAAGTGCATCCCGGCCCCGGGGGCGTGGTTCAGCTCATCGGAGGGGAGCTCGTCGCCGAGGCTGTCGCGCCCGTTGTCGGTGAACCACAGCTCCTTGCTGCGCGGGTCCCAGTCGAAGCCGACCGAATTGCGTATCCCGCTCGCGAAGACCTCGTAGCCCGATCCGTCGGGCCTGATGCGGGAGATGAGCGCGTAGCGCCTGGGATCGGGCTCGCAGATGTTGCAGGGCGCGCCGACCGGCACGTACAGCCAGCCGTCGGGGCCGAAACGGATGAACTTCAATCCGTGGTGGGTCTCGCGGGGGTAGCGGTCGGTGACGACCACCGGTTTCGGCCGTGCGTCGAGTTGCGTCTCGACGTGGTCGAAGCGCAGTATGCGGCTCACCTCGGCGACGTACAGGGCGCCGTCCCTTACGGCCACGCCGTTGGGCAGGCGCAGGTCCGAGGCGAGGGTGACCACTCCGGTCGCCTTGGCTCCCGCATAGCGGACCGCGTAGACGCTGCTCGCGCGCGTGCCGACGAAGACCACCTGATTCGCGCCCAGCGCGAGCGAGCGCGCATTGGGCACGCCGCTCGCGAACACGCTGATCTCGAAGCCGGGCGGAAGCTTGATGCGCTCGAGCGGCAAGCGCTGCGCGCACGCCGCCTGCGCGAGGAAAAGCGCGCAGGCGAGTACCGTGCGCAATCGCGCATTGGAGTGATTTCCTTTCACGGCTCGTCCTGTCACAATGCCGTCGGCGGAATCGCCATACTAGCAAACGAAGGGAACAAGAAGCGCATGAATTCCGCTGGAGACGACCAGTGAAAGCGGT
>JBGQKQ010000221.1:0-4024 GCA_041499655.1 Gammaproteobacteria bacterium | reverse complement strand
GCCCTCAGGTATCGAATTTCTTGAAGAGAAAAGGCGCCAGCAGCGAGACGGTGAAGAGCAGCAGGGCGACCAGCGGTGCACGCGGCGCCATGATCGCAAGCGGCAGCGCGACGCACACGATAATCAATAACCAGGGAACCAGAGCGCGGCTGTATTTGAGGTAGGCGAGAAACCCGGCGGGCATCTCGAAGTGGATGCCTCGCTCGTCGCGGTCTCTCTGGGCTGCCCTGCCTTCCAGCCAGATCGCGAACACGTAAACCTGCCCCACCACGCCGCCCGTCCAGATGGCCGCGCCGACGATCAGCGCAAGGATTCCAGGCATGAAGCGCCCCGCCTTGAGCATCACGTCGATGGAACACACCGTGCCGACCAGAACGAAGACCAGGACGATGGCCAGCACCGCCCATATGCGCGGCGCGACGTAGGACTGCACGGTGTCGTCGCGCGCGAACTTGAGCGCCAGGTCGCGAGCGTCGCGCAGGATGTTCCGAGGCCGGAGCTGGCTCAGCATGTCTCCGCCCGCGGCGCGCAGTTCGCGCTCGCCGTGCTTCACGGCCCGGCGCAGCTTGCGTTGATTCATCATGGCGGGGCCATGGTAGGAGCCTTCGCTCCTTCATGCAATTGTCATGGGGACCGGGGCGTGAAATCCGGCTCAGGCGGCCACCCCAAAGAGCGCCCCGACACCGGCCGTCAATGCCATCGCCAGGGCACCCCAGAACGTGACGCGCACGCCAGCCGTCATCATGGATGCGCCGCCGGCGCGTGCGGCCAGGGAACCCAGCAGTGCGAGAAACACGAGCGAGCTGCACGAGACCAACCACATGAGCGCGGGGACCGGGAACAGGAGAACGATCAGGAGAGGAAGCGCGGCGCCTACGGCAAACGTGCCTGCCGAGGCGAGCGCGGCTTGCACCGGTCGCGCGGTCCACGTATCCGAAATCCCCAGCTCATCGCGCGCATGTGCGCCGATCGCGTCGTGCTGCATCAACTGGCCGGCGACGCTGGAGGCCAGCGCCGCATCCAGCCCGCGCTTGACGTAGATGGCCGCGAGCTCCGCGAGCTCGTGCTCGGGATTGTCGGCCAGCTCCTTGGTCTCCTTGGCGAGGTCGGCGCGCTCGGTATCCGACTGCGAACTGACCGAGACATACTCGCCGGCGGCCATCGACATGGAACCGGCGACAAGGCCGGCGACACCTGCAACCAGGATGGTCTGGGAGCTCGCTCCTGCGGCGGCAACGCCCAGGACGAGGCTGGCCGTGGAGACAATCCCGTCGTTCGCGCCGAGGACGGCCGCTCGTAGCCAGCCGATGCGTTGCGTTCTATGTCTTTCGATATGTCTCATAGTACGCACAACGATACACCAGCCTCACCCATACGGTGTGCCGTCCTTGTGTACGAACTTCCACTTTCCCCCCACGAGCACGGCTTTGAGGTCGTCATCTGGGTAGCTTCCTTCATCTCCAATCTCAAAGCGCAGGCGCTCGCCTCGCCCGCGGAGCGTTAGCCCACCGGGAGATTGCCCCCTCGAGATTCTCGATGGAAGTGTCAGGTGCCGCTTTCGGCGAACTCGACATTGGCAATCCAGTTGCGCTTCCTTCGCGCGAGGCGAGAGTCCTTCCCTTCACCATCGAAGCTTGTCGACGCGCGACGGAGGAGCGATTGATCGACGTCCTCGAACGCGTTCACGCTGACAACCGCGTAGAGATGGTCGTCGATGCGGCTCGTGACCACCGGCACTATCCCGCAACGGGCGCAGGTGTGGAACTCCGCGGTCCGGGTGCCGAACGCGTACCTGGATACGAGCGAGGGATCCCTGACCACGACCTTCAGCGCGCCGCCCGGATTGGAGGTCCATACACCACCATGCTTGGTGCAAAACGAGCAGGTGCAAGCGCGCGCCGGAATTTCAGCCGGATCAGGCTCCCAGGTGAGCGAGAAGGAGATGTTCCCGCAATGGCATTTACCGTGGATTACCAAGCGCGCGATCTCCGTTGCTTGCAGCGAATGTCACCCGACCAATCCTAGAACCATGTGCCGGGATATGTAAACGTCCAGCTGTAAACCGCCCGCGTCCGAACCGCGGATCGGAATCGTGTAAGCTTCGCGTGTTCTTTCCGAAGTCCCCATGAATATTCCCGAAGGCGTGTCCCACAGCGCGCGGGCCGCGACGCGCTGGCCCGCCGTACTCGCGCCGATTCTCGCCGGTGTAGTCGGTGCCTGCGCCTTCGGCAAGATGTCCCCGGCGCTGCCGCTCCTGAAGGAGGAGTTCGGCCTCACGCTGATCCAGTCGGGGTGGCTGGTGTCGTCCTTCAATGCGATCGCCGCGACCGGTGCGATCGTCTTCGGCGCGGTCGCCGACCGAGTCGGCGCGTTGCGCTTCTGCGTCGCGGGCGTGCTCGCCATCGGCGCCGCCAGCGCGCTCGGCGCCTTCGTCCAAGGCGCGGGATGGCTGATCGCCTCGCGCCTCGTCGAAGGCCTCGGATTTCTCGCCGTGGTCGTTTCCGCCCCGAGCCTGATCGCCGCGGCGAGCGCGCTGGATCGCCGCGGACTCGCTTTCGGGCTGTGGTCGACCTACCTGCCCTTCGGCGTGAGCCTAGTGATCGCCTCGAGCCCGCTCCTCCTTCCCGGGTTCGGCTGGCGCGGCGTATGGGTGCTGGTCGCGCTCGCCGCGGCCGGGTGCGCGGCGATGCTCCTCGCGCAGTCGCCCCGTTATGCGGGAGTCGCCGGCGGAACGCGCAGGTCGCTGGCGAGCCTGGAACAATCGCTCGCGCAGCCCGTGCCCTGGCTGCTCGGCCTGGCTTTCGCGGCCTACGCCATCCAGCACATGGCCCTGATCGTGTGGCTGCCGACCTACCTCTTGGAGACGCGCGGGATGGCGGGCGCCGCCGCGGCTCTCCTGACGGCGCTCGCCGTGTT
The DNA here is from genome assembly GCA_041499655.1 of Gammaproteobacteria bacterium. GTDB lineage: Bacteria > Pseudomonadota > Gammaproteobacteria > Burkholderiales > SG8-39 > VBDM01. Next base: position 1,108 of record JBGQKQ010000221.1, on the reverse strand, counting down.
CGTCAACTGCTTCGGCAACGTGCTGGGAGGCTGGCTGATCCAGCGCAACATCCCGCGCGGGATCATCATCGGCGCGACATTCGCGGTGACGAGCCTCGCCTTCGTCGGCATCTTCGCGGCGAGCCTGCCCGATTCCCTGCGCTACGCGCTCGCGGTGTTCTACAGCTTCATCACCGGCACGGTGCCTGCCGCGGCGCTCTCCGCCGGCATGCGCTACGCGCGCTCCCCCGCCGAGATCGGCGCGATCCAGGGCCTGATCGTCAACGTCACGCACATCGGGATATTCTTCGGGCCGCCGCTGGTCGCCGCGAGCGTTACCTACGGCGGCTCCTGGGACGCGGTGCTGTGGGTGATGCTCGGCTGCGCAGCCGTGGGCCTCGTGAGCGCAGCCGCGATCGGCCGGCACGAGCACATGACGGGCAGATTGCCGAAAGGAAAGCAGCCATGAAGACGATCGCCATCGAAGAGCACTTCATCACCCCGATGTACCGCGAGAAGGTCGCGGCCAACGAGTTCCGCAACTTCTATCTCACCAGCCGCAGCGCGCAGATCGGCCACGACATCGTCGAGCAGAACGCCGACCTCGGGGCGAAGCGGCTCGCGCACATGGACGCGGCGGGAGTCGATGTGCAGGTGCTCTCCTTCGGCTCGCCCGGACCCCAGGGCTTCGCCGCGGAGGTGGCGATCCCCATGGCCAGGGACGCGAACGACCGCGCTCACGCTACGGTGAAGGCGCACCCGCAGCGCTTCGCCGCGTTCGCCGCGCTGCCCACCGCCGACCCGCAGGCCTCCGCCAAGGAGCTGGAGCGCTGCATCACCAAGCTCGGCTTCAAGGGCGCGATGATCCACGGCCACACGCAAGGGAGCTTTCTCGACGACAAGAAGTACTGGGCCATCTTCGAGGCCGCGCAGGCGCTCGACGTGCCGATCTACCTGCACCCGACGCTCGCCCATCCGGACGCCTTGAACTCCTACTTCAAGGGCTACGAGGAGCTGGCGCGCGCCGGCTGGGGATTCGCCATCGACACCAGCTGCCATTTCCTGCGCATCGTCTTCGCCGGCGTGTTCGACGCTTATCCCAAGTTGAAATTCATCCTCGGACACCTGG
>JBGQKQ010000220.1:0-4122 GCA_041499655.1 Gammaproteobacteria bacterium | reverse complement strand
TTGATGAAGGGCAAGGGCGGGTCGATGCACCTGACGAGCGTCGAGCACGGCGTGATGGGCTCGTATGCCATCGTCGGCGCGCACCTTCCGATCGCGGCGGGTGCCGCCTGGTCGGCGCAGTACCGCGGCACTAAGCAAGTCGCCTGTGCCTTCTTCGGCGACGGCGCGACCAACATCGGCGCCTTTCACGAAGCCCTAAACCTGGCGGCGGTGTGGAAACTCCCGGTGATCTTCTGCTGCGAGAACAATTTGTACATGGAGTACACGCCGATTTCGGCCGTAACGGCAGTGAAGCATCCGGCGGCGGACCGCGCCGCAAGCTATGGCCTTGAGCGCATCGTCATCGACGGCAACGACGCCGATATCGTATACAGCACGGCGAGCGACGCGGTCGCCAAGGCGCGCTCGGGCGGCGGACCCTCGCTCGTCGAATGTCTCACCTATAGGCACAGCGGCCACTCGCGCGCCGACCCGGCGAAGTACCGTCCCAAGGAAGAGCTCGAGGAATGGCTGAAGCGCGATCCGGTGGCGCTCTACCGAAGCCGGCTTCTCGCCGCGGGTGTCGCCGAAGCAAAGCTTGCGCAGATCGAGTCCGAATCGATGGCCAAGCTCGATCGGGCGACCGAAGCCGCGAAGGTTTCGCCCACCCCCGCGCTCGAGTCCGCGATGACCGACGTCTGGGCCGACGGAGGCAATGCATGGCGCAACTGAGCTATCGCGACGCTGTCGCGGCCGGCATCGCGCAGGAGATGAGACGCGACGAACGCGTCGTGCTGTTCGGCGAGGACACCGCCGCCGCGGGCGGCGTGTTCAAGACCACCGTCGGGCTGTTCGAGGAATTCGGGCCGAGGCGCGTAAAGGACACGCCGATCTCGGAGCTCGCCATCCTCGGCGCGGCGATGGGGGCGGCGATGACCGGCCTGAGGCCGGTCGCCGAGATCATGTTCTCGGACTTCCTCGCCTGCTGCTGGGACTACGTCGCGAACGAGATCGCGAAGACGCGCTACATGAGCGACGGGCAGATCACGATTCCGCTGGTCATTCGCACGGCGAACGGCGCGGGCTCGCGCTTCGGCGCGCAGCATTCGCAGAGCGTGGAGAATTGGGCGATGGCGATTCCCGGCATCAAGGTCATCGCGCCGTCCACCCCCGCCGACGCGAAAGGGCTGCTCGCCGCCGCGATCCGCGACCCGGACCCGGTGCTGTTCTTCGAGCACAAGAGCCTGCTCGCGAACAAGGGCGATGTGCCCGACGGCGAGCATGTGGAGCCGCTTGGAAAAGCCAAGGTGCTGCGCACCGGCGCCGACGCCACCATCATTGCGCTCGCGGCGATGGTCCCGCGGGCGCAGAAGGCCGCGGAAGCGCTCGCGGCCGAGCACGGCATCCAGGCGACGGTAATCGACGTGCGCTCGCTCGTGCCTCTCGATGCGAAGACGATCCTCGCGGAGTCGGCGCGTACCGGGCGCGTATTCACCGTGGAAGAAAATCCGCGCCTGTGCGGCTGGGGCGCAGAGATCGCCTCGATCATCCAGGAGGAGGCTTTCGGCGCGCTCAAGGGACCGATCGTCCGGATCACTACGCCGCACGTGCCGCTGCCCTCCGCCGACCAGCTGGAGGACGCGGTCATCCCGACGGTCGCACGGATCGTCGCCGAAGTGAAACGCGGCCTCGGCCTCGCCGCGTAGCAGAACGGAGAAGAGCAATGGACGTGATCATGCCGCAGCTGGGCGAGACGGTGACCGAGGGAACGGTGGCCAACTGGTACAAGAAGGTCGGCGACACCGTCAAGGCGGACGAGCCGCTCTTCGACGTGGAGACCGACAAGGTGACGACCGAGATCCCGGCCATCGCGGGCGGCGTGCTCAAGGCGATCCTGGTCGAACCGGGCCAGACGGTGCCGGTGGGCACGCTGCTCGCGGTGATCGAGCCCGCACCCAAATAGACGAAGGAGCATTGAATTGAGCTCCGCGATGGGCAAGAAAATCGGCTGGATCGGCGCCGGGCGCATGGGTTTCGAGATGGCGCGGCGGCTCGCGAAGAGCGGCTGCGACATCGCCGTCTGGAACCGCACGCGCGCCAAGGCCGAGCCGCTCGCCAAGGACGGCGCGAAGATCGTCGATGGCCTCCCGGACCTCGCAAGCTGCGACATCGTCTTCTGCATGGTGTCGACCTACGACGATGTCAAGGAAGTGATCGCGGGTCCCAAGGGCCTGCTCTCGGGTTCCGGCAAGCCGCGCATGGTGGTCGAGTGCTCCTCCATCTCGCTCGATGGGTCCGCGGATCTGCGCAGGATCCTGGCGGCCAGAGGCGTCGAGCTGCTTTCGGCTCCCGTATCGGGCAACGCCAAGGTGATCAAGGCGGGCAAGCTGACGTTCGTCGTGTCGGGACCGAAAGCGGCGTACGACGCCGCCGCGCCGTACCTCGCGATGATGGGGCAGGGATCGTCCTATGTCGGCGAGGGGGAACTTTCGCGCATCGTGAAGATCTGCCACAACGTGATGCTCGGAGTCGTGACGCAGTGCATGGCGGAAGTCACGGTGCTCGCCGAAAAGGCGGGCGTCCCGCGCCATGCATTTCTCGACTTCCTGAACAAGAGCGTGATGGGCTCGACCTTCACGCGCTACAAGGCGCCCGCCTTCGTCAACCTGGACTTTCACGTGACCTTCACGCCTTATCTGCTGCGGAAGGACCTCGATCTGGGGCTGGAGGCCGGGCGCAAGTTCGAGGTGCCCATGCCGCTCGCCGCGATCACCCGAGATCTGATTCAGTCGATGATGGGCAAGGGCATGACCGAAGAGGATTTCTCGACCCTGCTGGTGCAGCAGGCGCAGGCCTCGGGTCTGAAGCTCAAGTCCGAGAACGTCGCCGTCGGCGACGGGCTTTCGTAACGCTTTTTTTCAGAGGAGCTTCAATGAAAACTATCATAAGAATATTGGTTGCCGCGGTCGCGGCGGTGGTGACGGTGCAGGCATTCGCGCAGGCCTACCCGAACAAGCCGGTGCACGCGATCATTTCATTCACGCCCGGCAGCTCGACCGACATCGTCGGGCGCGTAGTGGCGCAGAAGCTTTCGGAGATGTGGGGCCAGCCGGTGCTCGCAGAGAACCGCGCCGGCGCCGGCGGCTCGATCGGCACGGCGTTCGTCGCCAAGGCGCCGGCGGACGGTTATACGCTGCTTATCGATTCCAACGCGCACACGGTGACGCCGTCCATTTACGCGAAGCTGCCCTACGATACCTTGAAAGATTTCGTCGACATCGCGCCGCTCGCCGTTCAGCCCAATGTCCTCATCGTGAACGCGACCTCGTCGTACAAGACGCTGATGGATCTCGTCAACGCGGCGAAGGCCAAGCCCGGCGTGATCAACTGGGGCCACGCCGGCGTCGGCAGCGGCACGCACCTCAACACCGAGAAATTCGTAGCGGCGGCGAAGATCAACGTCACTCAGATTCCGTTCAAGGGAACTCCCGAGGTGATCCAGGCAATGCTCAGCGGCTCGGTCGATTGCTACTGGGCGCCGATCTCCGCCGCCATCCCGCACATCAAGGGCGGCAGGGTTCGTCCGCTCGCTGTGAGCACATCCAAGCGCAACGGCCAGCTGCCCGATGTTCCCACCACGGGTGAAGCGGGTGTGCAGGGCGCCGATGCGCCGCTGTGGTTCGGGTTGTGGGCGCCCGCCGGCACGCCGGCGAATATCATCGCCAAGATCTCGGCCGACACGCGCAAGGCGCTCGCCGATCCCGGAGTGCGCGACAGGCTGTCCAACCTGGGCAACGACACCATGGACATGTCCCCCGAGGAATTCGCGAAGTTCGTGCGCAGCGAGATTGACGAGTACGCGCGCGTGATCAAGGGGGCCGGCATCAAGCCGCAGTGATCCTTAAGGCACGCACCGTCACTCCCGCATGGGGGTGACCGCGAATTGACCCGGCTGCTGAGTGCAATCCATGGGCGACACGTATCCGGTTGTGAAAGTGGCGGCGGTGCAGGCCGCCTCGGTGTTCCTCGATCGCGAAGGTTCGACCGAAAAGGCCTGCCGCCTGATCCGCGAGGCCGGCAAGAACGGCGCCCGGGTGATCGGATTTCCCGAAGGGTTCATCCCGGCGCATCCGGTCTGGTACC
>JBGQKQ010000219.1:0-4159 GCA_041499655.1 Gammaproteobacteria bacterium | reverse complement strand
TGCACCGTTTCGTGCGCCGAGGGCGATACCGGCAACATCTACCGCGGCAAGCTCGAGTTCGAGGTGACCTCGCGCGACTACGGCGAAATGCCGGACTGCCCGGTCAAGATCACCATGAACATCGGCAATCCGCAGCTCGCCTTCGATTTCCAGGCGCTGCCGAACGCGGGTGTCGGGCTCGCGCGCCTGGAGTTCGTCATCAACAATATGATCGGCGTGCACCCCAAGGCCGTTCTCGATTACCAGACTCTCCCCGGCGAGTTGAAGGGCGAAGTGGAGCGCGCGGCGCGCGGCTACGCGAACCCGCGCGAATTTTTCGTGGAGAAGCTGACCGAGGGGGTCGCGACCATCGGCGCCGCCTTCTGGCCCAAGCCGGTGATCGTGCGGCTTTCCGATTTCAAGTCGAACGAGTACAAGAAGCTGGTCGGCGGTGCCCGGTACGAGCCCGACGAGGAAAACCCGATGCTCGGCTTTCGCGGTGCCTCGCGCTACCTCGCCAAGTCGTTCCGCGAGTGCTTCGAGATGGAATGCGAGGCGATGCGGCGGGTGAGGAACACGATCGGGCTGAGCAACGTCGAGATCATGGTGCCTTTCGTGCGCACCCTGAAGGAGTGCCGCGAGGTCATCGACCTGCTGGCCGCGAACGGCCTGAAGCGGGCCGAGAACGGGCTGCGCCTCATCATGATGTGCGAGGTTCCCTCGAACGCCGTGCTCGCCGAGCAGTTTCTCGAGTACTTCGACGGCTTCTCAATAGGGTCGAACGACCTCACGCAACTGACCCTCGGCCTGGACCGCGACTCGGGACTGGTGGCCGATGCCTTCGACGAGCGCGATCCCGCGGTGAAGGCGATGCTGCGGCAGGCGATCCAGGCCTGCCGCAAGGCGGGGAAGTACGTCGGCATCTGCGGCCAGGGTCCGTCGGACCATCTCGATTTCGCCAAGTGGCTGGTGCAGGAGGGGATCGAGAGCCTCTCGCTCAACCCCGATACCGTGGTGGACACCTGGCTGCAGCTCGCGCGGGAAACGGGCGCGCCGGCCAAAGCGAAGGTTACTGCGGACTGACGGCTGGACGGGGCGCCTGTCCAACGCGGCATCGTCCCCTCGGCGCTCCCCCTTGATACCCGGTCAACGCGCGCGCAGCACCCGCTGCTGCTCGCGCTTCCATTCCTTTTCTCTCTCCGCGGCACGTTTGTCGTGCTGCTTCTTGCCCTTCGCAAGCCCGATGTTGATCTTGACGCGCCCCCGCACGTAATGCAGGTCGAGCGGCACGAGCGTATAGCCGGCGCGGTCGACTTTTCCGATGAGCCGGCGGATCTCCTCGGCGTGGAGGAGAAGCTTCCGGGTACGCACCGGATCGGGCTGGACATGGGTGGAGGCGGCGGCGAGCGGGCTGATGTGCGCCCCGATCAGGAAGATCTCTTCGTTGCCGACCATCACATAGGCTTCCTTCAGCTGCGCTCGCCCCGCCCGGATGGCCTTGACCTCCCACCCCAGCAGCGCGAGCCCGGCCTCGTAGCGTTCCTCGATGAAGTAGTCGTACAGCGCTTTTCTGTTCTCGACGATCGTCACGGCAACTCGGTTCCGATGGAATTTTCGATTCTACAACGATGAGCATCGTCTCCCGCTCGGCCCTGGTGGAACACAGCCCGCAGCAGATGTTCGCGCTGGTCTCGGAAATCGAGTCCTACCCGAAGTTTCTGCCCTGGTGCGACAGGGCGCGCGTTTCCGAGCGCGGCCAGAATCGCACAGTGGCGGCCCTGCGCATCAACTTTCGCGGGCTGAAGGAGGAATTCACCACGGAGAACCATGACCGGCCGAACGAGCGCATCGACATGAAGCTGGTTTCGGGACCGTTCCGCAGCCTGGAGGGAAGCTGGCGGTTTACCCCCCTGTCGGGTACGGCCTGCAAGATCGAGTTGGATCTGCGCTACGAATTCGCGAGCGCGCTGCTCGACAAGCTCGTCGGAGCCGTTTTCGACGAAATTGCAAACAGCCTGGTCGATGCCTTTGCGCGCGAGGCCGACCTGCGCTTCGGGTCACGATGAAGGCCTCCCAAGTCACGGTCGAAGTGGTATTCGCCCGCCCCGGGAGGCAGGCCTTGCGCCGCGTGCGGCTGCCGGCAGGAAGTACGGTGGAGGACGCCGTGGCGGCGAGCGGCCTCGCGGAGGAACCCGGAAACCTCGGCCCGGGACCCGTCGGAATCTTCGGGAAAACGGTGCCCGCCAGGACGGTCGTGCGGGACGGCGACAGGGTGGAAATCTATCGGCCCTTGCGGGCCGATCCAAAGGACCTCAGGCGGGCGCGCGTGGCGAGGAAGCGCGCGAAGACCTGAGTGCTAATTGCAGAACTGCGAAACGTCCGCCCGCGCCTGCGTCTTCGCCGCCTCGACCTGCGCGTCTTCCATGTAGTAACGCTCGCCTTTGTCGTTGATCTGAGAGATGCGGCCGCCGATCTCGTAGTTTGCCAAGCGCTGCCTGGCGTTGCGGCAGTTCGCTTCCTTCGCCTGGGCTTCGGCGGTCTTCAGATCGGCTTCCTTGGCGGCCTTCGCCTGATCCTGCTGGCGCTTGCGATAGTCCTGTTCCTGCTCGGCCGGCGTTCTCGGGCCGCCCTTGGCCGCGTCGCTCTTCGACGCCTTGTCGGCAGGAGCGACGGCCGATGCCGGCGGAATGCCGCCGCGGGACATCGTCTCGCGCTTCATGCTGGGCGGACAGGGGTTCTGCGAATACACCATCGTGCCGTTCGAGTCGAGGCATTTGTAAATCTGGGCCTGCACTGCCGCCGTGCCCAGAGCCGCGATCACAAAAAGTGCGAAACGAATCATGGAAATTCCCCTCGAGGGGTGAGGCGCACCATAACCAGTTTTAACGTGTCAGTCAATCGAGCGGTGGACTGAAAAGTGCAGGATTTACCGGGAGTTGCGTCCCGCGTATAATGCGCTCTTTTGGGTGTGGTCATGCGTCTGGTTCAGAAGGCTCTTACCTTTGACGATGTCCTCCTCGTCCCCGCCCACTCCCGCGTCCTGCCCCGAGAAGTCAGCCTCAAGACACGGCTGACGCGCAAGATCCACCTCAACATACCGCTCGTTTCGGCGGCGATGGATACGGTCACCGAGGCGCGCCTCGCGATCGCCATCGCGCAAGAAGGCGGCATCGGCATCATCCACAAGAATCTTCCGCCGAAAAAACAGGCCGCCGAAGTCGCCAAGGTGAAGCGCTACGAATCGGGCGTGCTGCGCGACCCGGTGACCGTGTCGCCCGATATCACCGTGCGTGAGTTGCTCGCGCTCACGCAGCAGCACCGCGTGTCGGGATTTCCGGTGGTGGAGAAGGGCAAGGTCGTCGGCATGGTCACCAACCGCGACTACCGCTTCGAGACCAACCTCGACCAACCGGTGCGCGCCATCATGACCCCGCGCGATCGGCTGATCTACGTGAAGGAGGGCGCGAGCCCGGAAGAGGCGCGCGCGCTACTGCACAAGCACAGGCTGGAACGCGTGCTCGTCGTGCGCGACGGCTTCGAGCTGCGCGGCCTCATCACCGTCAAGGACATCCTCAAGTCGAGCGAGCACCCGGACGCCGCCAAGGACCAGCAGGGCAAGCTGCGCGCCGGCGCCGCGGTGGGCGTGGGAGAGGGCACCGAAGAGCGCGTCGAGGCGCTGGTCGAGGCCGGAGTGGACGTCATCGTGGTGGACACCGCGCACGGGCATGCGCAGGGCGTGCTCGACCGGCTGCGCTGGGTCAAGAAGAACGCCGGCTCGGCCGAGGTGATCGGCGGAAACATCGCTACGGCGGACGGCGCCAAAGCGCTGATCGACGCGGGAGCGGACGCCGTGAAAGTGGGAATCGGGCCGGGATCGATCTGCACCACGCGCATCGTCGCCGGCGTCGGAATTCCCCAGATCACCGCGATCCAGAACGTCGCCGCGGCCCTGGAGAAGAGCGGCGTACCGCTCATCGCCGACGGCGGCGTGCGGTTCTCGGGCGACGTCGCCAAGGCGATCGCCTCGGGCGCCAATGTAGTCATGCTCGGCAGCCTTTTCGCCGGCACCGAGGAATCGCCCGGCGAAATCGAGCTGTTCCAGGGGCGATCGTACAAGTCCTACCGCGGCATGGGCTCGCTCTCCGCGATGCAGCAGGGCGCGGCCGACCGGTATTTCCAG
>JBGQKQ010000218.1:0-4194 GCA_041499655.1 Gammaproteobacteria bacterium | reverse complement strand
CGCCACGCCCAGTCGATGCTGGACGATATCCACAAGCAATTCATCGACGTCGTCAAAAAAGGGCGCGGCAAGCGGCTCAAGGAAAGCCCCGACGTCTTCTCCGGGCTGCTCTGGACCGGCGAGAGGAGCGTCGAGCTCGGCTTGTCGGATGGTCTCGGGAGCGTCGACTACGTCGCGCGTGAAGTGATCAAGGCCGAGGACATCTTCGACTTCACCAAGAAGCAGGACATTACCGAGCGTTTCGCCAAGCGCTTCGGCGCGACGATGGCTGGAGTACTGGCGAAAGTGCTCGCACAGGGACAGCTGAATCTGCGCTAGCGCGCCGATAGGACCAGGAACACCGCTGGGCGTCCCTTGAGTTGCGGCGCGTGCCTGCGCCATTGCGCCGCCGGCCGCGTCCTGACCGTTTCCGATTCCAGCGTCAGGTCCGCGGCGACGCATACGAGCGTGTCATCGCCCAGGACTCGTAACATCGCCGCCAACGTGGCGTCGTTGCGGTAGGGCGTCTCGATGAATATCTGCGTCTGGTTCAGGCGACGGGACTGGCGCTCTAGTTCCTTCAGTGCCGCGGCGAGTTCGGGCTGCTTCACGGGCAGGTATCCGTGGAAGGCGAAGCGCTGACCTTCGAGACCCGACGCCGAGAGCGCGAGAAGAATCGAGGAAGGCCCGCTCAAGGGGACGACGCGCACGCCCCTCTCGTGCGCAAGGCGCACCAGGGCCGCCCCAGGATCGGCGATCGCGGGCAATCCGGCTTCGGAAAGCAAGCCCGCGTCGCTGCCGGCGAGCACCGGCTCGAGGAGCGATCCGATGTCGCTCGCGCGGGTGTTGTGGTCCAGCCGCTCGACGCGAGTCTCCTGCAGGGGTCGCGGGTATCCGATGCGTTTGAGGAACGCGCGGGCCGACTTAGGGTTCTCGGCGACGAAGTAGTCGAGCGAGCGGGCGCGGTGCAGAGCTGCGGCGGGAATCACTGCCTCGGCCGCGGTGTCGCCCAGCATGTTTGGCAGCAGATAGAGCGACCCCGCCGCGTCAGAGGACATTCAGGCCTTGCTCGCGCAGCAGATCCACCAGGGCGATCAGCGGCAACCCGATGAGCGCGCTCGGATCCTCGCTCTGTATTTTCGCGATCAGCGCGATACCCAGCCCTTCGGACTTGGCGCTGCCCGCGCAATCGTAGGGCTGTTCCTTCGCGAGGTAGTTCTCGATGGTCGCGTCGTCGAGCGTGCGGAACGTTACGCGGCAGGGCACGACGCGGCCCCGGCTCGCGCCGGTTTGCGCGCGGTGCACGCACACGGCGGTGTGGAACAGGGCTTCGCGGCCGGAGAGCGAGCGCAGCTGGCGGACCGCGTTGGCGTGCGTCAGGGGCTTCCTCAGAATTTCGCGTTCACACACCGCGACCTGATCGCTGCCGATGATCAGGCTGTCGGGATAGCGGTTGGCTACCGCTCGCGCCTTGGCTTCGGCCAGCCGGCCCGCCATAGCCTCCGGCGCCTCGCCCGGAAGGCGTTCTTCGGGTATTTCCGGATTGGCGACCGAGAACGGAACACCGAGCCGTTCCAGCAACGCGCGACGATATGGGGAGGTGGAAGCGAGGACGAGCCCGACGATATCGCTCGATGCGGCCGCCCCGCGTTTCGCCGCTAAGGCCCTTTGCATTTGTCGGCGACGAGCTTTTCCTGGCGCGCGATCGCATCGGCGCTTTCGACCGTCACGGGTCCGCCGCCCAACAGGTTCTGCCGCAAACGGGCGAGCAGCTCGCGCTGCGTATCGCACTGGTCACGGCGGCGGCTGTCGTCCGTCTTGTCCGCCTGAACCGGCGTGCGGGAATCCCCTTCGCTCGGTTGCGGATTTGCTTTGGGGGGCGTTCCTGCAGGGGAGCCGAGCCTGTCCGGAACTTCAGTGGCCTTCCCACCCTGCGGCGGGCGCTCGCCATAGTGGGTTATGCCTCGCTCGTCCACCCACTTAAACACTTGGGCGAAAGCGGGCGCGACCACGGCCGCGAGGATCAGAAAGTGCAGTAACGCTCTGAACAACCTGAGTTTCTTTTGACATCGAGGGGCAAACATAATATCATGCGCCCTCTATGTCGCAAGGGGAGGTGATAGACGGCCTCCAATTTGCCCGTGCTGCGCTGGAACGGCGGGGTAGTGTGGGCATGGAGCGGTTGCCGCGCCTTGCGCAGTTGCGGTGCTCGACCGAAGGGCTGGAGTACCGCTTGCGCGGGGGACGGGCAGGTAACGGCAAGCCGTGTTTGCGGCTTTCTGTAGTGGGATCGTTGGGGCTGGTTTGCCAACGCTGCCTCGATCCAATCCAGGTTCCCATCGCGATCGATGCCAAGCTGCAACTCGCGGAGAACGCGCGCGAGATCTCGGAAGCCGACGACGAGATCGACCGGGTGATCGCGTCCCGGCACATGGACGTCGCGTGGCTCGTCGAGGACGAGGTGATTCTCGCGCTGCCGATGGCACCGCGGCATGAAGAGTGTGTACCCTCAGGCGGAATTAGTTGAAGGAGCTTCCACATGGCAGTTCAGCAGAACAAGAAATCTCCCTCCAAGCGCGGCATGCACCGCGCCCATGATTTTCTGACCAATCCACCGCTCGCAGTCGAACCGACCACGGGCGAGGTGCATCTGCGCCATCACATCAGCCCGAGCGGATACTATCGCGGCAAGAAGGTCCTCAAGACCAAGGGCGAGTAGGCCTCTGGCAGGCAGCCGGGAAGAGCCGGGATCGACACCCGATTTCAGCGAGGCAGGGGCGCGGCGCGCTGCTGTGCATGGATACAACCGTAGCCATCGATTGCATGGGCGGCGATCATGGTCCGCATGTTACCGTGCCGGCGGCCCTCAATTTCCTCAAGTCGAGCTCCGATGTGGACATCGTCCTGGTGGGATTGCGCGATGCCATCGAGGCGGAACTGAAAGCGCGCGGTGCGAAAATCGGGCCCCGGTTGCGCGTTCATCACGCGAGCGAAGTCGTGGCCATGGATGAATCCCCGGCGCTGGCCCTTCGAAACAAGAAGGACTCCTCGATCCGCGTTGCCGTTGATCTCGTCAAGAGCGGAGGGGCGCATGCCTGCGTCAGCGCCGGCAACACCGGTGCCCTGATGGCGATCTCGCGTTTCGTTCTCAAGACTCTCCCGGGAATCGACCGCCCCGCTATCATCTCCGCCCTGCCCACTTTGCGGGGAAGCACCTACGTGCTCGACCTAGGGGCGAACGTCGATTGCTCGCCGGAGCATCTGCTCCAGTTCGCGATCATGGGAGCGACCCTGGTTTCGGCGGTCGAGCACAAGGACCGTCCCAGCGTTGGCCTGCTCAATATCGGCGAGGAGGACATCAAGGGCAACGAGGTTGTGAAGAAAGCCGCCGAACTCTTGCGCCAGAGCGGCCTCAATTTCGTAGGCAATATCGAAGGAGACGGGATCTACAGGGGTGCGGCCGACGTCGTCGTGTGCGATGGCTTCGTGGGCAACGTCATGCTCAAGGCGTCCGAGGGGATCGTGCAGATGGTGCGCAGCTTCATTCGTGAAGAGTTCATGCGCAGCGCCTTGACCAAGCTGGCGAGCGTGGTGGTGATGCCGGTGCTGTATGCGTTCCGCAAACGGCTCGATCCGCGCCGTTTCAACGGCGCGACCCTGCTCGGACTGAGAGGAATCGTGGTGAAGAGCCACGGCTCCGCGGATGCGTTCGGATTCGCCCGAGCGATCGAGCGCGCCGCCGAGGAAGTCAGGAACGAGGTGCTGCACCGCCTGATGCTGCGTTTCGGATCTGCTGAGACCGAGGCGGCAAGCTCGTGATCTGGTCGCGGATCGTCGGGACCGGAAGCTATCTCCCGTCCAGGGTCGTCACCAACGACGAGCTGGCCGGGCGCATGGACACTTCCGACGAATGGATCCGCACGCGCACCGGCATCCGCCAGCGGCACATCGCGGAGCCGTCGCAAACCTCGAGCGACCTCGCCACCGAAGCGAGCCGCGCGGCGCTTGCAGCGGCGCGCGTCTCCGCCGAAGAGATCGATCTGATCATCGTCGCCACGGCGACCCCTGATTACATCTTTCCGAGCACGGCCTGCCTCATGCAGGCCAAGCTCGGGGTGAAGGGCTGTGCCGCGTTCGACATTCAGGCAGTCTGCAGCGGCTTCGTCTACGGGCTCGTGATCGCGGACAAGCTGATCCGCTCGGGCCAGCACCGCT
>JBGQKQ010000217.1:0-4254 GCA_041499655.1 Gammaproteobacteria bacterium | reverse complement strand
GCACGCAGCTTCTTCCCAGGAGAGATTCTTCGGCACCGGCACGGCTTCGCGCGCGTCCATCAGCGAATATTCGGCGAACGATCCGGCGCAGCGCCCCATGACGCGATCGCCCACTTTGGCATTCGAAACGTCAGCTCCGAGCTTCGCCACCTCGCCCGCGCCCTCGGCGCCCGCGGCTTTCGCCGCGCCACCCGCCTTCACGGCGTGGCCGACGATGAGCTCGCCGCGATTCAGGCCCGCGGCGTGCATGCGCAGGAGAATCTGTCCCGGGCCGGGCTCGGGCGTGGGCACGTCGCGGAACTCGAGCGCGGTCTTTCCGGAATCGAGCTTGAGCCAGTACGATTTCATTTCGTCGCCTCGCTTGTTTTTCGCGCCGGCACCCGGCGCAGGTAGAGGTTGTTCGCCACGAGCGAGCTTATCACGAGCGCCGCACCGAAGAGCTCGAGGGAAGTCGGACGTGCTCCCTGCGCGAATCGCACCGCAAAGGTGACGACGGGAACGAGATTCATGAGCAGCATGGTGTTGAGCGGCCCGATGCGCTGGTTGCCCGCGTTCCAGCACAGCATCGAGATCACGATGCCGCCGAGCGTGAGATACGCGAGGTGCCACCCGACCGCGGCGAGCGCCGCCATTCCCGGAACGACCGAAACTCCTGCCGCGACGAGCACGGCGGTCACGGCAACGCAGCCGAGCGACCCGGGAATGATCGTGAGCGTGGTGAAGCGCAGCGCCGACCATCCCTTGAAGATCTCCGCGGCCATCGTGTAGCCCACCCAGCAGCCTGCGCCCAGAAACACGAGGATATCGCCGGTGATCCCGCCTTTCGCGAAGGCATGGACGGGATCGCCGCGCGTCACAACCGTAACGACGCCGGCAAAAGCGAGAGCAAGGCAAGCGAGCGTGAAGCGCCCGGGGCGCCTTCCTCTCAGCGCCCAGTCGGCGAGCGCCGTCATCGAGGGCTGAAGTGCGACGATGATGGCGGCGTGCTCGGGGCTGGAGAGCGCGAGACCGAGGAAGACGAGCATGGGCGACGCGCACATGCCGACCAGACCGACCAGAGCCGTTGCCCAGAACCGGCCGTAGTACGAAAGCGCGGCCCGCCCTTCGAGCCCAATGAGCAGGGCGACGAGTATGAGCGCGCCGAGCGCGTAGCGGATCGCGGTGGCGTGGAAAGCATCGACGGAGGCAAATGCGCTCTTGGCGACCGGAAACTGCACGCCCCACAGCAGCACCGTGACGAAGACGAGAAATACGCCCTGCGCGAAGCGGGAATTTGTGCGGGGCAAAGTCAGAACCGGCTCAGTCGATCTTCGCCCCGACTTGTTTCACAAGCTTCCCATAGGTCACGTACTCGCCTTGGATTTGCCCGGCGAACTCCTCCGGCGTGGTGATCCAGGGCTCCACGCCCCCGGCGTTGGAAAGCCTGTCCTTCACATCGGGCAACCCGAGCGCCTTGTTCGTTTCGGCGCGCAAGCGCGTCATCACGGCTTCCGGCATGCCCGCCGGCGCGAACAGTCCGTACCACTGCACCATCACGAAATCCGGGTAGAACTCGGCGACCGCGGGCACCTCAGGCAGCACGCGCGAGCGCTGCGGCCCGGTGAAAGCGAGGGCGCGCAGCCGCCCCGCCTTGATCTGCCCCGCGGTCGACGTGCCCGACATCATCGCCGCCACTTCCCCGGCGACCGTGGCGGTCGTCGCCGGCGCTCCGCCCTTGTAAGGAACGTGGACCATCCTGAAGCCCGCTCGTGCCTCGAGGCGCTCCATCGTCAGGTGGTGCTGGCTGCCGTTTCCGCCCGAAGCGTACTGCAGCGGCGGGTTCGCCTTGCGCGCGTACTCGATGAACTCCGGGAGCGTCTTCGCGGGCACCGCGGGATTCACCGCCAGGAAGAACCCGTTCGACACCAGGCTCGCGACCGGCGCGAGATCCTTCAGCGGATCGAAGGGCATCTGCTTGTACAGATGCGCGTTGATCACGAACAGGCTGTCGTTGCCGACGAGCAGCGTGTAGCCGTCGGCGGGAGACTTCGCCACCGCCTCGCCCGCAATGTTGCCGTTGCTCCCGACGCGGTTCTCCACCACCACCGGCTGGCCCAGGCCTTCCGAAAGCTTCGGCGCGAGGATGCGCCCGACCAGGTCCGGCCCGCCGCCCGGCGGGAAGGGAACCAGCAGGCGGATGGGGTGCGTGGGATATTGCGCGGCAACATCGTTAACCGCCATCAGCCCGGCGAGAAGGAACAGAAGAAGTTGGCGGTGCATGGTCCTAGTGTCGCGCCGACTTGTCCCCGGCTTCGCCGATACCGTTCAGATACATCTCCCACACCTGGAGATTCCTCTCGCACGCGGCCACCACGGCATCTTCCATGTGCAACTGCCCGGCGAAACGCTCGACCGCACGCCAGCCCGCATCCGAATGCGCGATGTCCGCCTTCTCGTGGAGCCCGAAGAACTCGAGCTCGCTATTGGACAGATTGAAAAGCCTTCCCCAGCGCTCCCGCTCCAGGCCGAACCAGCCGTGCTTTTTCATGACGCCCGTACCGTAGCCGGGGACGTTGGCCCGCTCGGCGCAGGTGTTGGCGACGATGCCTTCGAGCCAGTGGCGGTTCGCCATCAGGCCTTCCCAGGCGGACCAGGCGAGCTGAGTGGTCGCGATGGGCTTCGCAGCTTGAATCTTCTTGCGCGAAAGGCCGATGCGCGTGCCGAGGTCCTCCAGGATCTCCCAGTGCGCCCTTCCTCCGCCATGCTCATGGTCCGCGATCACCTCCTCGCTGCACGCGCGGATGATGCCGATGCGCGTGTCCCAGTCGGGGCAGTTGGTCGCCACCTTGAGCTTGAGCACGGAGTTGCGCTGGCGCGTGTTAAGGCGATGCTGCATCGCGAACATGTGCGCGCGACCTTTCGTCATCTCCTCCCGGAAGTAGCGCGTGCGCAGGCAGAAGCCGTCGACCGCCTCGTCCAGCCGCGCGAGAACGCTTTTCGCCATCTCAGAAATTCGCGATCTTGCGCGCCTCGCCCGTGACCTGCAGGATGTGCATCCCCGTGTTGGCGCGATCGACGATATAGATGTAGCCGCGGTCGTCGACATCGAGATTGTTCGTCTGGATCGCGATCTTGCAGCGCTCCTTGCCGTCGGGCATTTTCACGCAGCGCTTGTCGGTCTTCCCCGTTTTCGCCGGAATGTAGTAGCCGACCTCCCTGGGGCTGTACGGGTCGCGGATATCGATCGCGCGCACGCCGGCGTTGAACCAGGCGACGAACACCAGGCGCTTGGCGTACATCGGCGGCTGGTTCTCGTTGGGAGAGTGCGAGCCGAAGCGGCCGCCGCGAGAGCAGAAATTGCCGCTTTTCTCCGGCACGTTGAAATTCGACACGTTGAACGGCTTCGACTCGGCGGTCACGTCGACGAACCACACCCGCTGGCGCGTTTCGCGGCACTCGTTGAGGATCTGCTCGTTCACGATCATCACGAAGTCGCCCGTCGATCCCTTTGCGTCCTTGGCGAACTCGGGCAGCGGCATGCCGAGGAGCGGCAGCGTGGTGTGCGCGCCATTGCCGGGCTGCAGGTCGATCCGGCCGACCTGAGGATAGAGCAGGTTCTCGCTGGTCGGCTCCTTGGGGCCGTTCAGCAGCTTCTCGCGGTCGACGATCTGCAGCACGCCGTCCTTGTTGGTGCCGTAGCCGAAATAGACGCGGTTGCCTTTGGGGCCGGTGGAGATCGGCCCGTGCAGGTCCGCCGGCGCTGTCCCGGTCGCGCCGGGCTGCTGCCCGGGCAGGCCGAAGTCGCGGATGAACACCGGCTTCTCCGGATCGGAGAGGTCGTACACCTGGGTCATGCGCCGCACGCGCCAGCCCTCCACGCCCGAGACGAGGTAGGCGATGCCGGTGTCGCACTCCCACCAGTTCTTGTGGGTATCCTTGAGGTTGCTCGACACCGTGGTGAGCAGTGCCGGCATGGCCGGGTCGGTGACGTTCCAGATCTGGTGCGCCTGGTTGCCGAAAGTGCGAAGCAGGTAGACCTTGCTCTTGTCACCCTTCGGCAGCTGAGCGCCGTCGCATACGCGCACCATCTGCGCGCCGCCCGCTTCGGCGAGCCCCGGCTGTCCGGGGATGTGGGCGAGATATCTGGGCTGCTTCGGGTCGGTCACGTCGAGGATCGACGTTCCGTTGTCTTCCTTCCTGCCGGTCAGCGGATTGAGGATGTTGTCGCCGTGGTGCCCGACGTAGGCGATCCAGCGGCTGCCCTGCTTGTGGATG
>JBGQKQ010000216.1:0-4276 GCA_041499655.1 Gammaproteobacteria bacterium | reverse complement strand
TGCCGGGAGAGGGAATCGAACCCACATGGTGTTGCCACCGGCGGATTTTGAGTCCGCTGCGTCTACCAGTTCCGCCATCCCGGCTGGATGCTGCGCGATTGCGCGTGCATTATAGCGGCGCGCGCATGAATCTTTCCATCGGCGATTTCGACTACGAGCTGCCTCCCGGGCTGATCGCTCAGCATCCGTGCACGACGCGCTCCGGCAGCCGGCTGCTTCGCCTGAGCGGCGAGACGCTCGCGGATCATCGCTTTGCCGACCTGCCGGAGCTGCTCTCGCCGGGCGACCTGCTGGTATTCAACGATACCCGGGTGATCAAGGCGCGGCTGTTCGGCGAGAAGGCGAGCGGCGGTCGCGTGGAAGTGCTGGTCGAGCGGGTGCTCTCGGAGAACGAGGCGCTCGCCCAGGTGCGCGCGAGCAAGCCGCCGCAGGCCGGAAGCGCGCTTCGCCTGGCGGGCTCGCTCGAGGTCGAGGTGCTCGGCCGCGAGGACGAGTTCTATCGCCTTCGCTTCCCCGGCGGAGTGTTCGACCTGCTCGAGCGCCACGGCGGCGTGCCGCTTCCGCCCTATATCGGCCACTCCCCTCGGCTCGAGGACGAGAGCCGCTACCAGACCGTGTACGCGCGCGCGCCCGGCGCCGTCGCCGCTCCGACCGCGGGACTGCACTTCGACGAGGCCGTGCTCGGGGCGCTCGCGCGGCGCGGCGTCGAATTCGCCTATGTAACGCTGCACGTCGGCGCGGGGACGTTTCAGCCGGTGCGGGTGAAGGACCTCGCGGAACATCGCATGCACAGCGAGCGCTACGAGATCCCGAAGGCGACGGTCGAGGCGGCAGCGGCGACGCGCAAGCGCGGCGGCAAGATCGTCGCGGTGGGAACGACCACGCTGCGCTGCCTCGAGGCCTCGGCGGCGAGGCACGGCGCGCCGGCGGCGGGCGCGGCGGAGACCGGCTTGTTCATCACCCCCGGCTTTACTTTCCGCGTCGCCGATCGTCTGGTCACCAACTTCCACCTCCCGAAATCGACTCTCCTGGTCCTGGTCTCGGCTTTCGCCGGTATCGAGCCCGTCCGGCGCGCCTATCGCCACGCGGTCGATCAGCGCTACCGCTTCTATTCGTACGGCGACGCGATGCTGATTGATAAAATGCCGCGGTGAAGTTCGTTGTCCACTCCACCGATGGCGCAGCCCGCTGCGGCACGCTCTCCCTCGCCCACGGCGAGCTCGAGACACCCGTGTTCATGCCGGTGGGGACCTACGGCGCGGTGAAGGCGATGAGCCCGGCCGAGCTCGCGGAGAACGGCACGCGCATCGTCCTCGGCAACGCCTTCCACCTGTGGCTGCGCCCGGGACTGGAGGTCATCGCGGCGCACGGCGGGCTGCATCGCTTCATCGGCTGGAGCGGCCCGATCCTCACCGACTCGGGCGGCTACCAGGTGTTCAGCCTCGGCGACCTGCGCAAGATCGGCGAGGAAGGCGTGCGCTTCGCCTCTCCCGTGAACGGCGACCGGCTGCTGCTCACGCCCGAGGAATCGATGCGCATCCAGCGCGTGCTCAACGCCGATGTCGTCATGGTGTTCGACGAGTGCACCCCCTATCCGGCCGGCGCACAGCAGGCCGGCGACTCGATGCGCCTCAGTCTGCGCTGGGCGGGGCGATCCCGGGACGCCCACGAAGGCAACCCCAACGCCCTGTTCGGCATCGTCCAGGGCGGGATGCACGAGGACTTACGCGACGAGTCTCTCGCCGGGTTGGTACGGATCGGATTCGACGGCTACGCCGTCGGCGGACTCTCGGTGGGCGAACCCAAGGGCGACATGCGCCGCATCCTCGCGCACGTCGCGCCGCGCCTGCCGGCGGAGGCGCCGCGCTATCTCATGGGCGTGGGCACCCCCGAGGACATCGCCGAGGCGGTCGCCTCGGGGATCGACATGTTCGACTGCGTCCTGCCGACGCGCAACGCCCGCAACGGCTGGCTGTTCACCCGCTTCGGCGACATCAAGATCCGCAACGCGCGCTACCGCGACGACACGCGCGCCCTCGACGCCACCTGCGGCTGCACCACCTGCACGAACTTTTCGCGCGGCTACCTGCACCACCTGCAGAAGGTGAACGAGATCCTCGGCGCCCGGCTCAATACCCTGCACAACCTGCACTACTACCACACCCTGATGCGCGAGCTCCGCGGCGCGATCGCCGGGGGCGGGCTCGGGGATTATCTGGTCGCGTTTCGCGAAGCGCGCGGGCAGCTCGGGAAAACCGGGTAAACGGCAAGTTCCCGATGCTATACTGCCCGGCTCGCTGAATACCGCATTGGAGACCAACGTGCTGATTTCCCCCGCATTCGCGCAGGGTGCCCCGGGATCGGGCCCCGGCTACGAGCAGTTCATCATCATCATCGGCATGTTCGCCCTGCTCTACTTCCTGATGATCCGCCCGCAAATGAAGCGCGCGAAGGAACACAAGCAGATGACCGAGGCCTTGCAGAAGGGCGACGAAGTCATTACCACGGGCGGCGTGCTCGGGAAAATCATCAAGATCGGCGAGGTCTACGTGTCGATCGAGATCGCGCCCGACACCGAAGTCCAGCTCCAGAGGAGCGCGATCCAGACGCTGCTGCCCAAGGGCACGATCAAGTCGCTCTAGATGAACCGTTACCCCATCTGGGTCTACGCCACCATCGCGGTGGCGCTCCTGCTCGGGGCGCTGTATACGCTGCCGAACTTCTTCGGCGAGGCGCCCGCGGTGCAGGTCTCGCCGGCGCGCGCCACGCTGAAGGCCGATACCGCGGTCCTCGGGCGCGTCGAGGACGCGCTCAAGAAAGCGGGAATCCAGCCGACCGGGATCTTCCTCGACCTCGTCGGCGTCAAGGTGCGCTTCGCCGACACCGACACCCAGCTCAAGGCCAAGGACATCGTCGACCAGGCGCTGAATCCGGACGCCGCGAACCCGTCCTACACCGTCGCGCTCAACCTCCTGCCGAATTCTCCGCGATGGCTGGCGGCGATCGCGCAACCCATGTACCTCGGCCTGGATCTGCGCGGCGGCGTGCATTTCCTGCTGCAGGTGGACATGCGCGCGGCGATCGCCAAGCGCGCCGAAGGCCTCGCCGGCGATATGCGCTCGCAGCTGCGCGACAAGAGCGTGCGCCACACGGGCATCACCCGCGAAGGCAACAACATCGTGGTCCGCTTCCGCGACGCGGAGACCCGCGACAAGGCGCGCGCGGTGATCTCCGATCAGCTCCCCGATCTCCAGCTCGTCGACTCGAGCTCGGGCAGCGAGCTGCTCCTCGTCGCCTCGATCAAGCCCGAGGCGCAGAAGCGCACCCAGGAATTCGCCCTCAGGCAGAACATCCAGACCCTGCACAACCGCATCAACGAGCTGGGGGTCGCGGAGCCGGTGATCCAGCAGCAGGGCTCGGACCGCGTCGTGGTGCAGCTCCCGGGCGTCCAGGACACGGCCAAGGCGAAGGAGATCCTCGGGCGCACGGCGACCCTGGAAGTGCGCATGGTCGACGAGGACAACATGAACCCCGCGGCGCTCGCGGCGGCGCGAGGGGGCCAGGTGCCTTTCGGCGACGAGTTCTACATCGAGCGCGGCGGCCAGCCGCTGCTCGTGCGCAAGCAGGTCGTGCTCACCGGCGACCGGCTCACCGACGCGCAGCCCGGGTTCGACAACCAGACGCACGAGCCCGCCGTGCACCTGACGCTGGACGCCACCGGCGCGCGCATTTTCAAGGAGGTCACGCGCGAGAGCGTCGGCAAGCGCATGGCGATCCTGCTGATCGAGAAAGGCAAGGGCGAAGTCGTCACCGCACCGGTGATCCGCACGGAGATCGGCGGAGGGCGCGTGCAGATCAGCGGCAGGATGACGACCATGGAAGCGAACGACGTCGCGCTCCTGCTTCGCGCGGGGGCGCTCGCCGCCCCCATGGAGATCATCGAGGAGCGCACGGTCGGCCCGTCGCTCGGCGCGGACAACATCAAGAAGGGCTTCGACTCCACGATCTACGGCTTCGCAGCCCTGTCGCTCTTCATCATCGTCTACTACTCGCTCTTCGGCGTGTTCTCCACCCTCGCGCTGTGCGCGAATCTCCTGTTCCTGATCGCGGTGCTGTCGGCGCTGCAGGCGACACTCACGCTCCCGGGGATCGCGGCGATCGCGCTCACGCTCGGCATGGCGATCGACGCGAACGTCCTCATCAACGAGCGCGTGCGCGAGGAGCTGCGCGGCGGGGCGACGCCCCAGGCCGCGATCCACGCGGGCTACGAGCGCGC
>JBGQKQ010000215.1:0-4297 GCA_041499655.1 Gammaproteobacteria bacterium | reverse complement strand
TTCGCCGCCGGAAAGCGTCGGCGCCGAGCGGTCGAGCGACAGGTAGGAGAGCCCCACCTGGTCGAGGAACGCGAGGCGCGATTTCAGCTCCGCAACGATGTCGCGCGCGATCTCGGCTTCGCGGCCGGAGAGTTCCAGGCCGCGGAACAGTGCTTCGAGCTTGCCGACGGGCAGCGCGGCGAGCTCGGAGATCGAGCGCTCCTGGTAACGCACCGCGAGCGCCTCGCGGTTGAGGCGCTTGCCGTCGCAGGCCGGGCAGGTCTCGTCGACTTCCAGCCATTCGATCCACGAATCGAGCACGTGGTCCTCGGTGCCGGTCTTCGCGCGCTCCTCGTCCCATTCGATCTTGTCGAGTTTCAGCCCGGTGCCATAGCAGCCGGGGCACCAGCCGTGCTTGGAGTTGAACGAGAACAGCCGGGGGTCGAGCTCGGCGAAGCTGCGCCCGCACGAGGGGCAGGCGCGCTTCGTGGAGAAGACGCGCTGCGGGAGGTCCATTTCCACGCGAGCAGTCCGGGATTTTTCCTTGGCCTCTTCCAGGCGGTCGAGGCCCGCGATCACGTGCACGGTTCCCTTGCCGTATTCGAGGGCGAGGGCGAGCGCCCGGCGGAGTCCGGCTTCGTTGTCCGCGGCGATGCGCAAGTCGGCGACCGGGAGTTCGATGGTGTGTTCCTGGAAGCGCGACAGGCGGGGCCACTTGTCGGTCGGCAGGAACTCGCCGTCAACGCGCAGGTGTGTGTAACCCTTTCCGCGCGCCCATTTAGCGAGATCGGTGTAATAGCCCTTCCTGTTGATCACGAGCGGGGCGAGGAAGCCGATGCGCTGTCCCTTGTATTCGCGCAAGAGACGCGCCGCGATGGCGTCCTCGCTCTGCGGCTCGATCGCTACCCCGCAGTCGGGGCAATACTGCGTGCCGAGCTTGACGTAGAGCAGGCGCAGGAAGTGATAGATCTCGGTCAGGGTCGCGACGGTGCTCTTGCTTCCGCCGCGGCTGGTGCGCTGCTCGATCGCCACCGTCGGCGGGATGCCGAAGATGGCGTCGACGTCCGGCCGTGCTGCCCCCTGGACGAACTGGCGCGCGTAGGCGTTGAGGGACTCCAGATACCGCCGCTGGCCCTCGGCGAAAAGAATGTCGAAGGCGAGGGTGGATTTTCCCGAGCCGGAGACGCCAGTCACGACGGTGAACTCGTTGCGCGGGATCTCGACATCGATGGATTTCAGGTTGTGCTCGCGGGCGTTGTGGATCTGGATAGATTCGTTGATGCGCGCCCGCAGCGGCGCGCCGGGCTCGCCCGTGCGATGGACGGCGGGTCTGGCGAGCGCCGTCGCGTACTCGCGCAGCGCCTTTCCCGTGTGCGAGCTCGCGTGCTTCGCGACCTCCGCCGGCGTCCCGGTGCAGACGATCGCGCCTCCGGCGTCGCCGCCCTCGGGGCCGAGGTCGATCAGCCAGTCGGAAGCGCGGATGACATCCAGATTGTGCTCGATCACAACGAGCGAATGCCCCGCGGCGATCAATTGCCGGAAAGCGGAGAGCAGTTTCGCGACGTCGTCGAAATGCAGGCCGGTGGTGGGCTCGTCGAACAGGAACAGCGATCCGCGCGCGCCCTTCGGCCTGGAGGAGGCCTCGACCAGGTGCCCGGCGAGCTTCAGCCGCTGCGCTTCCCCGCCGGAGAGCGTCGGCACCGGCTGGCCGACGCGCAGGTACTCGAGCCCCACGTCCGCGAGCGGTTTCAGCGCGCGCTGCACTTCGGACTGGTCGCGGAAGAACGCGAGCGCCTCGGATACGGTCAGCTCGAGCACGTCGGCGATCGACTTTCCTCCCACCGCAATCTGGAGCACCTCGTCGCGGAAGCGCTTGCCGTTGCAGTCGGGGCAGCGCAGGTAGACGTCGGAGAGAAATTGCATCTCGACGTGCTCGAAGCCGTTGCCGCCGCAGGTCGGGCAGCGTCCGTTGCCGGAGTTGAAGCTGAAAGTGCCGGCGGTGTACTTGCGCTCCTTGGCGAGGGGGTCTTTCGCGTAGATGTTGCGGATCGCGTTCCAGGCGCCGACGTAGCTCGCGGGGTTCGAGCGCGTGGTGCGTCCGATCGGGGTCTGGTCCACCATCACCACGTCCTCGATCAGCGCATGGCCGCGCAGTTCGCGGAAAGCTCCCGGCAATTCGGTCGGCTTGCCTTTCGCCTTGCGCAGCGCGGCGTACAGCACGTCCTGCACCAGCGTGGATTTCCCCGAGCCCGAGACGCCGGTAATGCACACCAGGCGCTGCAGCGGAATGCCGACGTCGATGTTCTTCAGGTTGTGCCCGGCCGCGCCGAGCAGCTCGATCTTCGCCGCCTTTGCGGGAGGCATGGGCGGTGCGCCGGCATCAGCGCGCTTCCTGCCCGAGAGGTACTCCGCTGTTAGCGTTTTCGACTGCTTCAGCTCGTCGGGCGTGCCGAAAAACACGATCTCGCCGCCACGCTCGCCCGGCCCGGGGCCCATGTCCATGATGCGGTCGGCGGCGAACATGATCTGCGGATCGTGCTCGACGACGACCAGCGAATTCCCGGCGTCGCGCAGGCGCTGCATCACGCCGATCACGCGGCCCATGTCGCGCGGGTGCAGGCCGATCGAGGGCTCGTCGAGGACGAACAGCGTGTTGACGAGCGAAGTGCCGAGCGCGGTGGTGAGGTTGATGCGCTGCACCTCGCCGCCGGAGAGCGTGCGCGATTGGCGGTCGAGCGTCAGGTAGCCCAAGCCGACCTCCTGCACGTAGCGCAGCCGCGCGCGGATCTCGGTGAGCAGAAGATCGGTCGCCTCATCCAGGGGCGCGGGAAGATGCAGGTCGTCGAAGAACCCGCGCGTGCGCTCGGCGGGAAGAAGCACGAGGTCGTGAATCGTGAGACCCGGAAGCGCGCGCAGGACTTCATCCGGGAATTTCGCGCCCTGCGGCATGAAGCGACGCGCAGGATCGAGCACGCGATCGGCGTCCTCCTTGGTCCCGACGCGCCACAGCAGCGCCTCGGGCTTCAGGCGCGCGCCGCCGCAGGCGGAACAAGGCGTGTAGGCGCGGTAGCGCGACAGGAGCACGCGCACGTGCATCTTGTAGGCCTTGGTCTCGAGCCAGCGGAAGAAGCGCGCCACGCCGTACCAGGTCCCCGGCCAGGATTTTCTCCAGCTCACCCACTCGGGCTCGCCTTCGAGCACCCACGCGCGCTGCTTCGCGGAAAGATCGCGGAAGGGCACGTCGAGCGGCACGCCGCGCTTCTTCGCGTACTTCTCGATGTCGTCCTGGCAATCGTGGAAGCTCGGCGATTGCCAGGGCCGGATCGCGCCTTCGCGCAGGGTTTTCGATTCGTCGGGGACGATGAGGCCGTAGTCGATGCCGATCACGCGGCCGAAGCCGCGGCAGGTGTCGCAGGCGCCCAGGGGCGAATTGAACGAGAACCGCGCGGGCGTCGGCTCCGAGTAGTGGATGTCGCAGTCGGCGCAGTGCAGGTCCGAGGAAAAGCGCCAGGGTGTCCCCGCCTTGCCTTCGCCCTCCAGCGGATGGACGTTGACCTTGCCCTGGCCGATCTTCATTGCCGCCTCTATGCCTTCGATCACGCGCGCCTTCTCGGCCGAGGACATCTTCACGCGGTCCTGCACGACCTCGAGCAGCGCGCCCGAGCGCGAATGGATGCGGTCGTAGCCCTGCGCCTTCAGCAGCGCCTGGACCTCCTCCTCCTTGAAGTTCTTCGGAACCGCCACGGGAAACGTGACGACGACGCGCGGGTCGCCCGCGGCGCGGGCGCGGCGGGCGAGCTCCTCGTATACAGAGCCGGGCGTATCGCGCCGTACCGGCTGCCCGCAGCCGCGGCAGAAAAGCTGCGCGGCGCGCGCGAAAAGGAGTTTCAGGTGATCGTTCAGCTCGGTCATCGTGCCGACCGTCGAGCGCGAGGTGCGCACCGGGTTGGTCTGGTCGATGGCTATCGCCGGGGGGATTCCCTCGATCGAGTCGACCTGCGGCTTGTCCATGCGGTCGAGGAACTGGCGCGCGTAGGGGCTGAAGGTCTCGACGTAGCGCCGCTGCCCTTCGGCGTAGAGGGTGTCGAAAACCAGCGAGGACTTGCCCGAACCCGACACGCCGGTGACGACGAGGAGCTCGCCCGTGGGGATCTCGAGCGAGAGGTTCTTGAGGTTGTTCTGGCGGGCGCCGCGGATGACGATCGCGGGATCGGAGCGGCGTTGCAGCATGCCGCTATTTTATCGGCGCGCGCGGCCGGTCGCGCGCCGCGGGAACGTTTTTATTTTTCAGTAGCCGAAGAACTCATCGGTGCGGATC
>JBGQKQ010000214.1:0-4329 GCA_041499655.1 Gammaproteobacteria bacterium | reverse complement strand
CTTCCTCGTTGACGATGCGCTGGGCGAGGCCTTCGACGATCGCCGTCTTGCCCACGCCGGGCTCGCCGATCAGAACGGGGTTGTTCTTGGTGCGGCGCTGGAGGATCTGGATGACGCGCCGGATCTCGTCGTCGCGCCCGATCACCGGGTCGAGCTTGCCCGAGCGAGCGCGCTCGGTCAGGTCGAGGGTGTATTTCTTCAGCGCCTCTCGGCTGCCTTCGGCTTCCTGGCTGCCGACCGACTCCCCGCCGCGCACCGCCTTGATCGCCTGGTCGATGGCTTTCCGGCTACCGCCGCTCTCCTTCAGCAGGCGCCCGGCCTCGCCCTTGTCATCGGCCAGCGCGAGCAGGAACAATTCGGATGCGATGAACTGGTCGCCGCGCTTCTGCGCTTCCTTGTCGGTGAGGTTGAGCAGCGCGTTCAGGTCGCGCGAGATCTGCACCTCGCCGCCGTGCCCTTCGACCTTCGGCAGGCGCGAAATCGCCTGGCGGACCGCCTCGCGCAAGCGCGGAACATTGACCCCGGCGCGGGACAGCAGCGATACGCTCACCCCGTCGTCCTGCGCGAGCAGGGCCGACAGAAGATGCAGCGGCTCGATGAACTGCTGGTCCTGCCCCACGGCGACGCTTTGGGCGTCGCCCAGGGCCTGCTGAAACTTGGTGGTGAGCTTGTCCAGGCGCATAGGGCTCGATCTCGGAAATCGGTGATCGCGGATGAAGTGGGGGATTTGTGCCCGTTTTCAAGGCCGAGTACCGTCATTTTGCAACTTTCCCCCTCCGGAGTCTTGGCTTAGACTTGGCCGCCATGGCGATGAAGTTCGAGCTCCAGGAGCACCTGGGCAAGTACCCGATCGTCCGCGAGATCGGCAGCGGCGCCACCAGCCGCGTGTACCTCGCCCGCGACCCCTTCGCCGACCGGGACGTCGCGATCAAGGTGTTCCTGTTCGCGGAGAAAATGAGCCCCCAGACCGAGCGCATGATGCACAAGGCCTTCCTCGCCGAGGCCGCGCTCGCCGGCAAGCTCAGCCACCCCCACATCGTCGAGATCATCGACGCGGTGGTGGAGCCCGAGCACAGCTACCTCGTCATGGAGTACGTCGCCGGCACGACCCTCGAGGCGCACTCGGAAGTGAGCAACCTCCTGCCTCTCAACAAGGTCGTCGAGATCATATTCAAATGCGTGCGCGCCCTCGAGTATGCGTTCCAGCACGGCGTGATACACCGCGACATCAAGCCCGGCAACATCCTGCTCTCCGAGAGCGGCGACACCAAGGTGAGCGACTTCGGCGCCTCGTTTCAGCAGCGGCACGGCCAGGAGACCACGCAGATCACCGGCGTCGGCTCGCCCGCCTACATGTCCCCGGAGCAGATCCGCATGGAGGACCTCACCCACCAGACCGACATCTACTCGCTGGGCGTGGTGATGTACCGGCTGCTCACCGGCCGCCTGCCCTACGAGGCCAATACGCAGGCGGCGCTCACCTACGCGATCCTCAACAGCGTGCCGGCGCGGCCGGTGACGCTCCGCCCGGACCTGTCCCCGCTGCTCGACCAGATCGTGATGAAGGCGATCGAGAAGGATCCCAAGGCCCGCTACAAGACCTGGCTGGAGTTCGGCAAGGACCTGAGCCAGGCGTTCTCGACGCTGCGCCTCTCCGGCGCCTCGGCTTCCGACTCCGAGAAGTTCAACCAGCTCCGCGAGATGGCGTTTTTCGAGGACTTCGACGACGTCGCGCTGTGGGAAGTCGTGCGCATCGGCAGGTGGCAGGCGATGGACGCGGGCACCGTCATCATCAAGGAGGCCGACCAGGGCGACAGCTTCTACATCCTCATCGGCGGCGAGGTCGGCGTGACGCTGCTCGGCAAGCAGCTCAACGTCATCAAGCCGGGCGGCTGTTTCGGCGAAATCCTCTATTTCACCGGCCGCATGGGCCGCCGCACCACTACCATCACCGCGCAAGGCGAGATCACCGTGATGGAGATCAAGGCCGACGCGCTCCGCGCCGCGACCGACGGCTGCCAGGTCGGATTCAACAAGGCGTTCATGCGGGTGCTGGTCGACCGCCTCACCCAGGCCAACCTGCGCCTCGCGGGGCGCGGCTAGCGGCTGCGGCGCTCGCTCCTGCCTGCGGGCTTGGAGACCGATCCATCCGTCCGATCATCCAGATCGCCCTGCGGCAGCAGGTGTCGAGGCAGGAAGAATGCGTTGGCGATCAGGGTCGGCACCACGGCACTGGCTATGACGGCGGCGACCAGTGCCGAATACTGTCCTTGCGTGACGATGCCGTGCGACAGGCCGAACAGCGATGATATGGTGCCGAACGTCAGCCCCGTCGACATCAGCAGCGTCGTGTACATTCCGTCTTTCTTCGGCGACCGGAATGCCCGGGTGACCGGATAGACACCGGCGATCTTGGTCACCACCTTCACGGTCAGCATGACCAGGAAGGCGCCGGGAGCGGCAATGAGCGCGGGTACCGAGACGAAGGAACCGGCCCGTATGAAATAGAACGGCGTCAGCAGGCCGAAGGTCAGCGTGCGCAGGCGCCGTATCAGCGCATGTTCCTTGCCCACGGTGCCCGCCAGCATCATGCCGAGTACATAAGCGGGCAGCACCGCCTCGCTGTCGGCCCAGCCCGCCAGGGCACCGAGCCCGAACAGGAACAGCAGGAGAAACTTTGCTTCGAGTTCCGAGGACCGGCCGCCGAAGCGCCGGAAAAAAAGCGGCGTGAGCCACGGCAGGGCGAACGCGGCGGCGGCGAGTCCCCCGACGAAGAACGCGGTCTTGAAGGTGAAGGGCGCAAAGATCAGTCCCAGCGCGATTACCGTGCCGAGATCGGTAATGAAGCAGGCCGCGAGAACGGTCTTGCCGTATTCAGTCGAGTTGAATCCAAACTCGAGCATCACCGCGTAGACCACCGCGACCGAGGTCGTGGACATCGCCACTCCGGCGAGCCAGCTCGCTTCAACGCCCCAGCCCAGCCACCAGCGGGCCGCGGCGGCGCAACCGAGAAAGGGCGCGAAAAAACTGATCAGCCCGATTGCGGTCGCCTCCTTCCATTTGCGCCGGAACACCTCGGGGTCCAGCTCCGCTCCCGCGAGAAAGGTGAGGACGATCGCGCCGGCGCCGGCGAGAAACTTGATCCAGACCTGGTCGGGTCCGAGAAACGCCGCGCCGAACGCTGCGCCAAGCACCAGCTGTGCGAGCGTGCCGACGATGATCTCGGAAAGCGCGTTCGCCACCCTGAGCCAGACGGCAAACAGCGCGGCGAGGAGCGCGAGGCCAAACCAGACCGCCGCCAAACCCCAGATTTCTGTCATGGTGAACCTCCGTTCCACATCGATCTGAACGGCACGGAGGGTGTGGAGCGGGTGCCCGCGTCTACGCTCTCCGGCGTGTCACGTAGGCATCATCAGCCTTGCGGCGGTTGGGGAGGCATGCCATCTCCCTGAAGCGCCGCCATGATAGCTGCTAGAAAGTCGCGCGTAAATGCAGGCCGCGCTCAGGCGGCATCTGATTTCGGCCGTTCCCAGCGACCCGCGGCCGCATCATCGGAGGTCCGCGCCTCGACCCAGCGCGCACCCTGCGGGGTCTGCTCCTTCTTCCAGAACGGCGCCCGGGTCTTGAGATAGTCCATGACGAACTCGCAGGCCGCGAAGGCTTCGCCGCGGTGCGCGCCCGCCGCGACGACCAGCACGATCTGGTCGGTGGGCTTGAGCTCGCCGACGCGATGGACCACGAGAACGTCCATCACTTTCCAGCGCTCCCGGGCCTCGGCCACGATCTTCTCCAGCGCCTTCTCCGTCATTCCCGGGTAGTGCTCCAGGGTCATCGTCGATACGATGTCGCCGTCGTTCGCGTCGCGACATACGCCGATGAAGCTCGCCACTGCCCCGATCTTGGGATTGTCCCGGCGCAGCGCCGCGATCTCGGCGCCGGCATCGAAGTCCGCGGTCTGGATGCGCACCGACATATCAGCCTCCGGTCACCGGCGGGAAAAAAGCGACTTCGTCGCCGGGCTTTACGGGCGTAGTCGGCTGCGCCACCTCCTGGTTCACGGCGACGCGCAGCGCTTTGCCCTGAGCGAGCGCCGACCCCCAGGTGCCGCCGCGCGCCATGAGCAGACTCCGCAAGGCCGCCACAGTGGACCCCGACGAAGCTATCTCGAGATCCTCTCCCGGGTTGCCCTGTTGTTCGCGCAGACCGGCAAAGTTGTGGACCTACACTTTCATCTATACAGCTCCGTTTATGGCATGAACGTCACCATCTCTCCCGCGCGGATCGCGCGGTCGGCCGGGTTGTCGACCAGGCCGTCGGCCCACGCGGTGG
>JBGQKQ010000213.1:0-4344 GCA_041499655.1 Gammaproteobacteria bacterium | reverse complement strand
GGACTGCCGAGGCGTTCTCGCGGGCCGCGCACGTGACGCGCGTAGTCCTGGACAGCCAGCGCATGGTCGGCAACCCGATGGAACCGAAGGCCTGTCTCGCCGCCTACGACGCCGCGACGGACCGCTACCACCTCTACACCAGCTCGCAGGGGCTGTCGCTCATGCGCGGCAGCGCGAGCGGCATCACCGGCGTGCCCGCGGAGAAGATCATGGTGCACGCGCAGGACGTGGGCGGCGGCTTCGGCATCCGCTCCGACGCCTACACCGAGTATTGCGTGGCGATGCTCGCGGCCAGGTCGCTGGGAAAGCCGGTGAAGTGGACGTCGACGCGCTCCGAGACCTTCGTGTCGGACTATCACGGCCGGGCGGCGAAACTCATCGGCGAGCTCGCGCTCGACCGGGAGGGACACTTCCTCGCCATCCGCATCCACTGGTTCGTGAACATGGGGGCCTACCTGTCCTCGCCGGGCGCGCTCATCAACACCCTGCCGCCCGGGCTGCACGCCGTGAACCTGTACCGCATTCCGGTGATGTACGGGCGGCACCGCCTCGCGCTCACCAACACCACGCCGACCACCGCCTACCGCGGCGCGGGCCGTCCCAATGTCTGCTATCTCGCCGAGCGCCTGGTCGAGGAGGCGGCGCGCGAGATGAAGATCGACCGGATCGAGCTGCGCCGGCGCAATCTCATCCCCAAGGACGCCTTTCCCTACCAGACGCCGCATCCGCATTCGGTGTACGACAGCGGCGACCCGCCCGGGCTGCTCGATGAAGCGCTCGCGCAGGGAGAGTGGAAGACATTCGAATCGCGCCGCGCCGAGGCGAAGAAGCGCGGCAAGCTGCGCGGCATCGGCTGCGCCGTCTTCGTCGAGCCCGCCGGCGCCGGCGGAGCGCCCAAGGAAGAGGCGATGATCAAGTTCGGCGAGTCGGGCAGCGCGCTTCTCTACGTGCTCGCCGGGTCCTCGGGACAGGGCCACGAGACGGTGTATCCGGAAGTCGTCGGCGAGGCGCTCGGCATGGATCCGGAGAAGATCACGTTGCGCGCGAGCGATCCTGACGGGCCGAACCTCATCGGCGAGGGCACCATCGGCTCGCGCTCGATGATGGCGCACGGCGGCTCGCTCCTCGTCGCCGCGCGCGAAGTGATACGCAAGGGCACCGAGCTCGCCGCCAAGGACCTGGAGGTGGCGCCGGGCGATCTGGAGTTCAGGCAAGGGCGCTACCGCGTCAAGGGAACGGACATCTCGGTCGGCATCGAGGGCCTCGCGAAGAAGCACCCGGGGGCGCTCGACTCGGGCGGCGAGATTCCCCTGCCTCGCTCCTTTCCGAGCGGCGCCCACGTGGCCGAGGTCGAGATCGACCCCGAGACCGGCGTGGTGGACCTCCTGCGCTACACCGCCGTGGACGATTGTGGCCGGGTCATCAACCACGTCCTCCTCGACGGGCAGCTGCACGGCGGCATCGCGCAAGGCCTGGGGCAGGTCATGGGCGAGCACGCGATCTACGACAAGGACAGCGGCCAGCTGCTCACCGGCACGTTCATGGACTACGAGATGCCACGCGCCGACGGCATGCCGGACATCCGGCTGGTCGACCGCTCGATCCCTTCGCCCGGCAACCCGCTCGGCGCGAAAGGCGCGGGCGAGGCGGGGACCACCGGCGCGGTGCCGGCCGCGGCGAACGCCGTGATCGATGCGCTTCGGCACCTGGGGATCAACACCCTGGATTTTCCGTACACGCCCGATCGCGTCTGGCACGCGATCCGGGACGCGACGGGAAAGACCTAGTTCGCGGAGTTCGCCGCGGGCTTCTTCGCGCCGGTCGTGCCCGTCGCGAGAATTTCCGCCAGCACCCGTCCTTCGCTTCCCGAAGGTAGACGCGTCCCGAGCAGGAACGCGAGCGTCGGCGCGAGATCGACCACTTCCGCGTAGCTCGCCGACGGCCCCGGGCGTATCCAGCGCGCTCCCATGAGCATCAGCGGTACGTTGGTGTCGTACGCGTATGGGGAGCCGTGGGTGGCGGCATTGCTGCCGAACATCGCGTAGGGGCGTTGCACGATGTAGAGGTCCCCGCTCAGCTGCCGGTGCCAGGCCCGCTGAACCAACGTGCCCAGGCGGCCCGGAAGTGCGCTGCCCTCGAGCTGTGCGCGCGTGTAGACCGCGGCGATGCCCGGATACTCGGTCAGGATGCGTGCCGCCGCAGACTCGACTTCTGCAGCCGCGAGCTTTTTTTCCTCGATCAGTTTCCGGTCGAGAATGACGGTCGGGTAGGAAACGCGAAGCGCATAGCTCCCTGCTCCGAAGCGTTCGGCGAGCTTCGTGTTGACGTCCGCGAGCAGCTTCTTCGAATCGAGATGCAGGCCAGGAAGGCCATGGGAGGAACTGAACTCGGGCGCGTTCAGGAAGCCGTGGTCCGCGGTGAGAGCGATCAGCACGTTGTCGAGGTCGAATCGCTTGGCGAGGTAGCGGAAGAAGGACGCGAGCGAGCGATCGAGTTGCAGTGCATGGTCCTGGGACTCGCGACTTTCCGGGCCGAAGGCGTGGTTCACGTAGTCGTGCGTGGAGAGGCTGACGCCCAGGAGATCGGGCACTCCGGCGGGGTTCCCGCCGAGGTTCTCGCCCTCGATTGCAGCGCGCGCGAATTCGAGCGTGGCCTCGTCACCGTAAGGAGTCCTGATGAGTGCGCCATAGTAGGCGGCGTCGAATTTTCCGGGACCGCCCGGCAGGGCGAAGGGAAACCGGTTCCCCATGCCGCGATAGTTCAGAAACCACGGCTGGCCGTCGGCGATCGAGCGCGCGTACGCGGCCTCCGGCAAGGCGAGAGTCCAGGACTTTCCCAGCCAGCGATCCTGGGGACGGCCCGAGTAGAAACTCTCCCACCAGCGCGGGTGCTCCTTCATGTAGTAGGTGCTGCTCCCGAAGCGGCCGCTCTTGTCCATGTACATGTAGGCGGTGCCCGTTTTCCCGGCGAGCAGGATCGCGCCGCGGTCCTTGCCGGAAACGGCGAGAACCTTGGACTGCCCTCCGTTCGAGTAGCGCAGCTCATCGCCCAGGGTGCTGACGCGCAGGTTCGCGGGCGAGGTCCCGTCGAGCTTCTTTGTCTCTTCGCCGATGTACGTGTGCGCCGGATCGCCCGTGCAGTACGTCTCCAGGAGCGTTCCGGGGTCGGTCCACTCGTTGGCGATGATGCCGCTCTGGTACGGATAGGCGCCCGTGAGCACGGCGGTGTGGCCGGGCGCCGTCAGGGTCACCGCGTGAGCCTGATGGGCGTTGCCGAACCAGGCGCCTTTCTGCAGCAGCAGGTTGAAGCCGCCCGGTCCGTACTGGTCGCGGTACTTGAGGACCTGTTCCTGCGGCAGCCCGTCGATCACGATCACGACGACGAGCTTGGGCGAGTTGGCTGCGGCCTGTGCGTGCGCGAAGCACGCGAGAAGCAGGAAGAGAGCGGCTAAGCGGCGCAGCACTATCGCGCCCTACGCGCCGATTTCCCGACGCACCATGGCCGCTCCGGCGGCCAGGGCCTTCAGCTTGCCGACCGCGACCTCGCGCGCGAGCGGCACCATGCCGCAGTTGGTGCAGGGGTAGAGCTTCTCGGCCGGCACGAACTTCATCGCGGCACGGAGGGTCGCCGCGACCTGCTCCGGCTTCTCGACCGCCTCGTTCGCGACGTCGATCGCGCCGACCATGACGTCCTTGCCCTTGAGCAGCGCGAGCAGATCGAGCGGCACGTGCGAGTTCGCGCACTCGAGCGAGACCTGGTCGATCTTCGATCTCGCGAGCAGGGGAAAGGTGGATTCGTACTGGCGCCACTCCGAGCCCAGCGTCTTCTTCCAGTCGTTGTTGGCTTTGATGCCGTAGCCGTAGCAGATGTGCACCGCGGTCTTGCACTTCAATCCGGCGGCAGCGGCCTCGAGCGCGGCGACGCCCCAGTCGCGCACTTCGTCCATGTAGACGTTGAAAGCCGGCTCGTCGAACTGGATCACATCGGCGCCGGCGCGCTCGAGCTCTCGCGCTTCCTGGTTGAGGATCGCGGCGAACTCGCGCGCGAGCTTCTCGCGGCTGCGGTAGTGATCGTCGTAGAGCGTGTCCACCATGGTCATCGGACCGGGCAACGTCGCCTTGATGCGGTGCGTGGTCAGCGAGCGCAGGGTGCGGATGTCCTCGACGTACACCGGCCGCTTGCGCGCCACCTTGCCGACCACGACGGGAACATCCGCGTCGTAGCGGTTGCGGATGCGCACCGTGCGCTTGTGCTCGAAGTCCACGCCCTCGAGGCTTTCGATGAAGGTGGTGACGAAGTGCCGGCGGGTCTGCTCGCCGTCGGTGACGATGTCGATGCCGGCGG
>JBGQKQ010000212.1:0-4379 GCA_041499655.1 Gammaproteobacteria bacterium | reverse complement strand
TGCCGGGCGAAGTTCCGCCCGGGCTCCGGGGACACATTTTGTTACGAGGGCGGGCACTCATTCCTGGGGGGCCGGCTTCGCCTGAACGGCCTGCTCCCGCATCTGCTGCTCGCTGCGCGCCTTTTTCAGGATCTCGGCGCATTCCTGCGAGCCGATGCGCAAGGCGAGCTCGATCGCCGTGTCGCCGCTCTTGCTGACCAGGTTGACGTTCGCACCGTTTCTCAGCAGCAGGTCCACCATCTTGGTATCGCCCCGCGCCGCCGCGTACATGAGCGGCGTGTAGCCGTTCTCGGCGACCAGATTGGGGTCGAAGTTCTGGGACAGGACCTTCTGCGCGTAGACGAGGTTGCCCTTCTCGATGGCGTAGAACAGCACCTTGATGCCCTCGGTGCTCTGCTCCTTGGCCTTCTTCTCCAGGCCCGTGGGAAGCAGGTCCACGACGTAGTTGATGAGCGAGAAGCCGACCATGGTCGCCATGGCGATGATCAGGGGCGTGGTGGAGATCCCCAGGCTCTCGGCGACTTCGCCGGGCATGTTCGCGGCCACCGCGAGCAGCACCACCAGGAAGAAGAACTGGAACTTGAGATAGAGGAACAGCGCGATGAACACGGTCAGCGCGAGCGTGCCGAGCAACAGGTCGCGGTTGAAATCGAAGCGCTCGAGCACGTCCTCGGGCAGGTTGGCCAGGGCCGCGGTGAGCGCGACCAGGACGACCAGTGCCACTTCCCGTACCCGCTTGGTGTTCCACTTCATCGGTTCTCCCTGACACGGGCCCCTGCGGCAGCTATTATAGTTGAGCCGCGAGCGCGGCCACGACAGCGATGAGCAAGGCATTCACCCGCGAGAACGACACGGCCGAAGAGGAACTCGAGGTCGAGCCCCGGAGGCCGGAGGGGACGAAGAACTACATCACGCCCGCGGGCCACGCACGCCTGAAGGCCGAGCTGAGGGCCTTGGTCGAGAACGAGCGGCCGGAGCTCATCAAGACCGTGTCCTGGGCCGCCGCCAACGGCGACCGCTCGGAAAACGCCGACTATCTCTACGGCAAGAAACGGCTGCGCGAGATCGAGCGCCGCATCCGCTTTCTCATGAAGCGCCTGGAGGCCGCCGAGGTGGTCGATCCGCGGGACCCGGACCAGGAACGCGTGTTCTTCGGCGCCACGGTCACCTACTCCGACTCCTCGGGCAAGCAGCACACCGTCAGCATCGTCGGCACCGACGAGGTGGACCCGGCAGGGGGGCGTGTGTCCTGGGTGTCGCCGGTGGCCCGCGCGCTGCTCAAGTCGCGGGAGGGCGACACGGTGACGCTCAAGACGCCCGGAGGGGAGGAGCGGCTGGAGGTCCTGGAAATCCGCTACGAAGCGCTCGACTGAACCTCAGTCCGCCCGGCTGGGACCTTGCGGGTTGGACGCGAGGTTCGCGAAATCCCCGGCCTTGACGATCGAGAGCCTCGCCAGGTCGATGTGCCGCCGCATGGCTGCGGCCACCGCCTGCGGCGTCAGCGCGGCGACGCGCCGCTCGAGCTCCTCGTCCCAGGCGAAGGTGCGTCCCAGGACCAGGTAGGACACGAGGCGGCCGGCGACGGCCGAGTCGTTCGAACGCGCCAGTTGGCGCGCCTGCAGGAAGCCCTTCTTGCCGGCCTCCACTTCCTGTTCGGTGAAGCCCTGCGTGAGCGCCTTGCGGATTTCTTCGTTGAGGGCCGCTTCGACCCGCGCGCGGTTCTGGGGGGCGTAGATGGCAAAGGCGCCGAAGCTGCCGCGCGGGTAGAAGCTGTCCGCGGACAGAAAGGAGCCGACACTGTAGGACAGGCCTTCCTTTTCCCGGATGCGGCGCACCAGCCGCGAATCCGACGAGCCGCCCAGGAGATAGTTGCCGAGCAAGAGCGCCGGGTAGTCGGGATCGTCGTCGCGCAGCTTGAGGAGCATTCCCGCGCGCAGCACGGCGTTCGCCTTGTCCGGCGTTTCGATCACGTTGTCCGCGGGCGCGACGTCGGCCACCCGCAGCGGGATGCGCGCGTAGGTGCGCGGGCTCTTCCAGTCGCCGAAGAGCTCCTGCGCGAGGTGCTTGATCTGCTCCGGGTCGAAATCGCCCACCACCGAGAGCTCGCTGTCGGACGCCCCGTAGAAATCCGAGTAGCACCGCCTGATGTCGTCCAGGGAGAGATCCTTGAGGCGTGCGCTGCGTTCGTCGAGCGACGTCGTATACAGCCAGTGTGCGGGTGGATAGGGGTTGAGGTGCCGGGTCAGCGCGAGCCCGGCGAGCGCGCTCGGGTCGCTCCTCTGCGTGTCGATGCTGGTGAGTGAGGAGCGGCGCAATTGCTCGAATTCGTCGCTCGGGAAGGACGGCTGGCGCAGCACCTCGGCCATCAGCCGCAGCGCTTCCGGGAGGCTCTCGCGCACGGTCTCGACCGAGCCGCCGTCGCCGTCGATGGCGACACTCGCGTTCAGCTTGTCGAAGCGGTTGCGCAGCTGCTCGCGCGAGTTCTTGCGCGTGCCGCGCAGCAGCATTCCGCTGGTAACGCCGCAGGCGGCCGCACGGTTCATCGTGCTCTGCTCGTCCCCCCACTGCAGCGCGAGCTGCGCCACCACCGTGGCGCCGCGGGTCTTCTTGGGAAGGAGCGCGAGCTTCATGCCTCCGGGGAGCGTCGTGCGGATCACGCGCGCCTCGAGATTCGCGGGACTGGGATTGAAGTTCTCGCCCTGCGCCACGGCGGCCGAGCCGCGGTAGTCCTTGAGCACAGCGGCGAGGTCGGGCACCGGCGGGATCTCGGCGCGCTCGGGCGAGGGGGTCGGGAGGAACATGCCGAGCGTGCGGTTGGAAGTCTTGAGGTAATGCAGGGCGGCAGCCTGGACTGCCGCCGCGTCGACTGCCTTCAACCGGTCCCGGTACAGGAACAGAATCCGCCAGTCGCCCATGCCGGCGCACTCGGAGAGCGCCATCGTCAGCTCCCGGGAATCGGCGAGGGTGAGCTCGATGTCGTTGAGCAGCCTGCGCCGCGCGAGATCGACCTCCTCGCCGGTCGCCGGCTTGCTCGCGAACGACTCGAGGACCCCGACCAGGGCGTCGCGCGCGGCCTCGATCGAGGCGTCCTGCCTGAGGTTCGCGCCGAAGTAGGCGAAACCGGCTTCGCGCTGCTGGCGCTCGGTGCCGAAAATCGAGCTGGCAAGGCCGGTTTCGACGAGCGCCTTGTGCAGGCGCCCGGAGGGAACGTGATTGAGCAGCGCGACGAGCACGTCGATCGCGGCGTACTCCGGGTGCGTGCCGGGCGGTATGTGATACAGGGCCGAGACGATCTGTATGTCGCCCGCCCGGCGCAGCGTGACCGTGCGCTCGCCGTCCTGCGTGGGCTCGACCGTGTAGGTGCCGATCAGCTTTCGCGCCGGCCTCTTGACCGGTCCGAAGCTTTTCTGCGCCATGGCGAGGGCGCCCTTCTCGTCCAGGTTTCCCGATATCAGGAGCACGGCGTTGTCGGGCTGGTAGTAGTAGCGGTAGAACGCCCTCAGGCGCTCGATCGGCACGTTCTCGATGTCCGAGCGCGCCCCGATGATCGCGCGTCCGTAGCCGTGCCAGAGATAGGCGCTGGCGGCCATGCGCTCGCGCAGCACGCTGGAGGCGCTGTTCTCCCCCGACTCGAACTCGTTGCGCACCACGGTCATTTCCGCGTCCAGATCCTTGCGCGCGATCGGGGCGTTGACCATGCGATCGGCCTCGGCGTCGAGCACGTAGGCCAGCGTTTTTTCGCTCGCCGGAAAGGTTCCGAAGTAATTGGTGCGGTCGAAGGAGGTGCTGCCGTTGTAGCGCACCCCGCGCTGCTGGAATCCGGCCTTGATGCCGGGAAAGCGCTTCGTTCCGCGGAACATCAGGTGCTCCAGCAGATGCGCCATGCCCGTCTCGCCGTAGCCTTCCTGGCGGGAGCCGACGAGGTAGGTGATGTTGACGGTCATCGTGTCGATCGAGCGGTCCGGTATGAGCAGGACCCGGAGGCCGTTGGGGAGACGGTACTCGGTGACGCCCTCGATCGAGACGCCCCGCGTCACCCCGGCGGGCAGGCCCGAGCCCACGGGCTGTGCGGGGGCGAGCGCCGGCACGAACAGGAGCAGGGCGGCGAGGATTCTGGAGAGGGTCATCGGACTTTTCTTGACCGGCAGCGGGTGAGCAAGTTCAATTGTATCCCGGGGCGGGCTTGAATTCCGCCCGCCGGGGCCTCATTCTTCGCTCGGGCCGCACACCGGTTTCCCGCATCGTACGTATGTATACAGCACGGAGTTCCGCATGACCGCAGCAGCCACGAAGGAAACCCTGGGCTTCCAGGCGGAGGTGAAGCAGCTGCTTCACCTGATGATCCATTCCCTCTACGGCAACAAGGAGATTTTCCTCCG
>JBGQKQ010000211.1:0-4405 GCA_041499655.1 Gammaproteobacteria bacterium | reverse complement strand
CGTCGCGCATCCGGATGCCGGGCCTGCCCGCGACGATCGCGCCGATCGCGGTGGCGGGGACGCCGGCCTTTTTCGCCGCTGCCCCGATTTCGGAGCGCTTCGATCGCGGCGCGGTGAACACGAGCTCATAATCGTCTCCGCCCGCGAGCAGGCAGTCTTTCGCCAGAGCTCGGTCCGGGCACGAAGCGATCGCTGCGGCGCGCGGCAGGTCCTCCCAGCGCAGTTCCGCAGCCACACCCGAAGCCTTGAGGATATGCCCTAGATCGGCGAGCAGGCCGTCGGAGATGTCGATCGCGCTGCGCGCGAGGCCGCGCAAGCACCGGCCGAGCTTCACGCGCGGCTCGGGCGCGTGCAGGCGCTCAAGGCAGGCCTCGCGCGCGCGGCCCTTCAGTCTGACGCGGCCCTTCAGGTGCGCGAGCGCGAGCGCCGCTTCGCCCGTAGCGCCGGAGAGCCAGATGTCGTCGCCCGCGCGCGCGGCGTCGCGCCGCAGCGCCAGGGCCGCGGGCACCTCGCCTATCACCGTGATCGAGATCGCGAGCGGCCCCTTGGTCGTGTCGCCGCCGATCAGCTCGGTGCCGAAGCGGCGGGCGAGGCGGAAGAACCCCCTGGCGAAGGCGGCGATCCATCTCCTGTCGGCCCTGGGAAGCGCGATCGCGAGCAGCGCCCAGCGCGGGTCGGCGCCCATGGCGGCGAGATCGGAAAGGTTGACCGCCAGTGCCTTGTGCCCGAGCTTGCCCGGTTCCGCGTTGGGAAAAAAGTGCCTGCCCGCGAGCAGCATGTCGGTCGATACCGCCAGCGTCGCGCCGGCGCGAGGACGAACCAGGGCGCAGTCGTCGCCGACACCGAGCACCGCGGTCCGCGCGGGCCGTGTGAAGTACCTGCGGATGATCTCGAACTCGGAGATCACCGGGGCTTCGGACGGGACCGCTCGTCCGGGCGCAGGCTGGCAACGAGCTTGTCGAGCACGCCGTTGACGTACTTGTAGCCGTCGGTGCCGCCGAACTCCTTTGCCAGTTCGACCGCCTCGTTGATTACGACCCGGTAGGGAATGTCGGGGGCGTTCTTCAGCTCGAAGGCCGCGAGTAGCAGGATGCCGCGCTCGACCGGGGACAGCTCCTTCGGCTTGCGGTCGAGCAACGGCGCAATCAGGCCCTCGAGCGCGCCGGCGTCCCCGATGGTCCCTTCGAGGAGGCGCGAAAAATACTTGGAATCGGCCTTTCCGAATTCCTTCGACTGGGCGAGTTGGATCTGCAGCCCGGCCGCGCCTTCGCCCGAGAGCTGCCAGGCATAGAGCGCCTGCAGCGCGAACTCGCGCGAGCGACGCCGCGCCGATTTCATCGGTGGCTCTTCGCGACGTTCCTGGCGAGGTTCGCCATTTCCACCGCGACCTCGGCGCAGTCGCGTCCCTTCTTCGCAGCGCGTTCCTGCGCCTGTTTCTCGGTGTCGGCGGTGAGGATGCCGTTCGCGACCGGGATGCCGCTGTCGAGCTGCACCTGCATCAGGCCCGACGCGGACTCGTTCGCGACGACCTCGAAGTGGTAGGTCTCGCCGCGGATCACGGCGCCGAGCGCGATGAGAGCGTCGTACTTCTCCGTGTTGGCGAGCTTTTGCAGCGCGAGCGGTGCCTCTAGCGCTCCCGGCACGCTGACCACCGTGGGCGCGGCGACGCGCAATTCCGCGAGACGCCGGCCGCAGGCTTCGAGCATCGTCGCGCCGATTCTCTCGTTGAAGCGGGAGCGCACGATCCCGACCCGCAAACCTTCCCCGCTCAAGTCGGGCTTGATCTCCGTCATCAGCCGTCCCGCGTCCTGGCCGCCTTCTCGACGTAGCCGGTGACTTCGAGTTGCCATCCGGCCATGCTGGGCATCTTGCGGGGCGAGGCGAGCAGGCGCATCTTGCCCACCTTGAGATCGCGCAGGATCTGCGCACCGATGCCGTAGGTCAGGAAATCCATCCTCGAGGGCGCCTCCGGGCGCTCGGGCGAGGCGACGCGCTCGATCAGCTGGGCCGCGGTTTCCGCGCAGTCGAGCAGCACCATCACGCCCCTGCCCTCGGCGGCGATGCGCTCGAGCGCGTCGTCGACCGGCCAGGAGTGCGTCCCGGGTCCGGCCTCGATCAGGTCGAGCGCGGAGAGCGGCGCGTGCACCCGCACCAGCGTTTCCTTCTCGGGCGAGATTTCGCCGCGTACCAGCGCGAGCTGCGTCTCGCCGGTGAGTTTCTCGAGATAGGCGACGAGCCGGAACGGGCCGAAACGCGTCTGGATGGTGCGCTCGGTCACGCGCTTGATGAGCGACTCGTTCTGGCTGCGATGGCGGATGAGATCGGCGATCGAGGCGATCTTAAGGCCGTGCCTCTTGCTGAACTCGATGAGGTCGGGCAGCCGCGCCATGCTTCCATCGTCCTTCATGATCTCGCACAGCACCGCCGCAGGATAGAGCCCCGCGAGCTGCGCGAGATCGCAGCAGGCCTCGGTGTGCCCGGCGCGCGCGAGCACGCCTCCCGCCCGCGCGATCAGCGGGAACACGTGGCCCGGCTGGACGATGTCGCGGGGCGTGGCTTTCGGAGACGCCGCGATCTTGATGGTGTGAGCGCGGTCTGCCGCCGAGATCCCGGTGGTCACGCCCGATGCCGCCTCGATGGACACCGTGAAATTGGTGCCGTGCACGGAGCGGTTGCGCGCCACCATCGGCAGCAGGTTGAGGCGCTCCGCGTGCGCCTCGGTGATCGGCATGCAGACCAGTCCGCGGCCGAATCTCGCCATGAAGTTGATTTTTTCGGGCGTGACGAACTCGGCTGCGAAGATCAGATCGCCCTCGTTCTCGCGATCCTCGTCGTCGACGAGCACGGCCATGCTGCCGGCTTTCAGCTCGGCGATGATTTCCTGGATCGAATTGAGGCTCATGGATTCGCCCGATTTCCGGGCGAGAATTTTACGCCTATCGGCGCCGGGCCGCGCCCGGGAGGCTCCGTCCGGCGACGGGACGGAGCGACGAGTTACTCTTCGCCGGCCTGATCTTCGCCTTCGATCTTCTCGCGGATGCGCGCGCCCTTGCCGGAGAGCTTGCGCATGTAGTAGAGCTTGGCGCGGCGGACGTCGCCTTTGCGCTTGAGCTCGACGGAGGCGATCAAGGGCGAGTGGGTCTGGAACGTGCGCTCGACGCCCTCGCCCGAGGACACCTTGCGCACGGTGAACGACGAGTTGATGCCGCGGTTCTTCTTGGCGATGACCACTCCCTCGTAGGCCTGGACGCGCTTGCGCTCGCCTTCGACCACGCTCACGTTGACGATCACGGTGTCGCCCGGGGAAAACTCCGGGAACTTCTTCCCCATGCGCTTGATTTCTTCCTGCTCGATCTGCTGGATTACGTTCATCGCATCATTCCTTGTTCGAACTATGCCTTATTCATTTCCTGCTTGAATTCCTCGAGCAGTTTCTGCTCCGCTTCGCTCACCCCGCGCCGCTCGAGCAGCTCGGGCCTTCTCATCCACGTTCGCCCCAGCGACTGCTTCAGCCGCCAGCGCTCGATGTGCGCGTGGTGCCCCGACATCAGGACCGGGGGCACCGCCTGTCCCTCGTACACTTCCGGCCGCGTGTACTGCGGGCAGTCAAGCAGACCATTCACGAACGACTCCTGCTGCGCCGACATCCCGTCTCCGAGCGCGCCGGGCAGCTGCCGCACCACCGCGTCGATCAGCACCATCGCGGCAAGCTCACCGCCCGAGAGCACGTAGTCGCCGATCGACAGTTCCTCGTCGACCACGCCGTGTATCAGGCGCTCGTCCACGCCCTCGTAGCGCCCGCAGAGCAAGATCAAGCGCTGCTCCGCGCAAAGCTCCATCACCTTGCGGTGGTCCATCACCGCTCCCTGGGGCGAGAGATGGATCACCTTCGCTTCGCCCTGCCCCGCGGCTTTCGCCGCGGCGATCGCCTTCGCGAGCGGCTCGGCCAGCATCACCATGCCGGGACCGCCGCCGTACGGCCGGTCGTCGACCGTGCGGTAGTTGTCGGTGGTGAAACCCCGCGGATTCCAAAGCGCGAGGCTCCACAACCCGTCTTCCCTCGCCCGCCGCGTGATGCCGTGGTCGGCGACCGCGGCGAACGCCTCCGGGAAGAGCGTCACGCAATCGAAGCGGATCACCAGTCCGCTCCCCACTCCACTTCGACCCTGCCGGCCCTCAAATCGATCTTCCGGATCACGTCCCCCGCCACCGGCAGGAGCCGCTCGCCGCCCTCGTGCTCGACGCGCATCACATCGTGCCTGCCGGCACTGAAGAATTCCTTTACCCGGCCGAGGCGCTCGCCCCGGGTGTTCACCACCTCGAAGCCGATCACATCGGCCTGGTAGAACTCGTGCTCGGCGGTCTGGGGCAGATCCTTGCGCTCCAGCGCCACCTCGGCCCCGCG
>JBGQKQ010000210.1:0-4426 GCA_041499655.1 Gammaproteobacteria bacterium | reverse complement strand
GTCTGTCCCTGCGTGCTCGTCGTGCACAGCCAGGCAGGCCTGTTCGCTTTCAGGGCGGCGCAGGCGCGGCCGGGCAAGATCAAGGCGCTGGTGGCGGTCGAGCCCGCGGGCATCGGCGACGCCGACCGGGCGGCTGCGCTGAGGAACATCCCGGTGCTCGCCGTGTGGGGCGACTATTTCGACGTCGATGCGCGCTGGGCGACGATCAGAAAGACCGCGGAGACCTACTTTGACGCGGTCCGCAAGGCCGGCGGCAACGTGCGCGTGGTGGATCTGCCGAAAGCGGGAATTCACGGCAACAGCCACATGCTGATCATGGACCGGAACAACCTGGAAATCGCCTCGCTCATTCAGGGCTGGCTCGCCGAGCAGGGGCTGGTCCGCTGAGAAAAAAGGCGCCGGGGAGCCCCACCCCGCTCACCCGGCGCCTGCGCACCTGCGATGAATCGTCTGCTTACGCCACCTTCGGCTCGCGGCTCGGGAATCCGATGCCGCCCGCCTGGATGAGGCACTGGAGGGAGAGCATCCCGCCCCAGGCGAGGAATGCGATGACTGCTACGTGGATCGTCAAGGTCAAGGTCGTCATGATTTCGGTCTCCCGGTGAACTGAGCTCGTCCTGCTCAGTAGTACATTTCCGGCATCGGCTCGATTTCCCTGGCCTGGTTGGCGATCTGGGCCGGGAGATAGTCGCTGGCGGCGCTGTAGGTCGCGGCGGACACCTCGGTGCCCGCGTGGGCCGGCATCAGCAGCACTGCGATGGCGCAGATCGCGATCGCAAGAAGGGCCAGCGCGGTGAGGCTGAAGGATCCGGACTCGTTATTTTCGCGGTTGCTCATGTTGGGTCTCCTCTTCGTTTGCGGACCGGC
Organism: Gammaproteobacteria bacterium; assembly: GCA_041499655.1. Taxonomy (GTDB): domain Bacteria; phylum Pseudomonadota; class Gammaproteobacteria; order Burkholderiales; family SG8-39; genus VBDM01. The sequence continues at coordinate 3,559 of JBGQKQ010000210.1, read as the reverse complement.
GAAAATCGCCTGTCCGATGGAGACCACTTTAGGATTTCGCAGCGCCGCGCTCGCTGTCGCACGGCACTGGGGGTTTGTGCCGCACGCCACATTCCGGCCGGCCGCGCGACCTACGTCACGGCGGCTTTGTGCCAAACGCACATTCCGGGGCCGGGCCGCCCCGGGGCGGCCCTACCAGTGAGCGGGCAGCCGCTTGTGGACCCTGATCTGCTTGGCGTCGACCGAGATGTAGCCGCCGGCGATCAGGTCCTTGACGATGCGATTCACCATCTCGCGCGAGCCGCCGATGCGCTCGGCGATGTCCTGCTGGGTGAGGCGGTCGGGGACCACGCGGGCGCCGTCCTGCTCGACCGCGCTCTCGTCGATGAACTTGGCGAAGCGCCCGTACACGTCCTTCAGCGCCAGGTCGCGGACCTGCTTGACGAGGCTGCGCGTCTTGGCGATCAGCAGGCGAATCAGGTGGCGCGCGAACAGCGGGTTGCGCTCGAGCAGTCCCTCGATGTCGCTCATCGGGATGACGTAGCAGCGGCAGGGCTCCAAGGCCATGACCGAGGCGGAACGCGGGCCTCCGTCGAGCACCATTTCGCCGAAGTAGTTGCCCTCACGGGCCGTGCTCAGCACGACCTCCCTGCCCTCCTCGTCGCTCACGAACACCTTGACGCGCCCCGAGAGCAGGACGTACAGCGAGTCGGTCTCGTCGCCTTCGGTGATGATCACCGCGTTCTTGGGAAACGAGCGTGTGGCACCGTGAGGCGCGAGCTCGCGCAACGCGTTCTCGTCGAAGACCGCTAAGGGACCGATCCCCTGGGACATCACCTGCGACACAGCGGCCTCCCGGATCACACCCGCGAGGCGGAATTCTGGCACGGCCCGGGCTGTTTGTGCGCGCCGTATTGCGGTGGAGGCGCCGATGACCCCTTCAGTGGGCGGGATTCCTCGCGCTGACGAACCAGGTGCTGGAGCCCGCCCAGATGCCGTTGGGGCGCTGTTGGCGGGCGAGCGTCTCGCGCAGGGCCGCGACGACCTGCCCTTTGCGCTTCTGGCCCTCCTCGCCCGCGAGCCGGATGATCTCGCCCGCCGGCCCGAGCGCCATCGCGAACTCGACCGCGTCGTCCAGGGTCTTGCCGATGCAGATGTCGGCGTCGTAGCGCTCGAAGGCGACGCGCTCGTAGCCCGCCCCCTTGAGCATGTCGCTCACCATGTCCGGGCCCGCCATCGAGAACGGCCCCGGGCCGCAGTGCACCTGGTTGGTCTCCTCGTGCGAGACCACCGGCACGATCTCCTTCACGCGCAGCTCGGCCTCGTGCAGCCAGGGATTGTCCTCGCGCTTGCGCCACACGATCATCGAGAGCTCGCCGCCCGGCACGAGCGAGCGCCGGATGTTGCGCAGCGCCTGCCCGGGCAGGTTGAAGAACATGGTGCCGAAGCGGGAGAAAGCGTGGTCGTAAGGCCCGCGCAGATTGTCCGTCTGCACGTCGGCCGCGAAGAACGAGGCGTTCTTCACCGCGGCCTTCGCCGCGTCCTGGGCGGCGCCGTCGACGAAGTTCGGCGCGCAGTCCACGCCCACCGCCGCGCCTCCGGGCCGCACCTGCTTCGCGATGCACTGCGTGGTGTCGCCGAAGCCGCAGCCCACGTCGAGCACGCGCGCGCCGGGCGCGTAAGGCCGGCGCCGGAGGAGCTCCTCGCTGTGGCCGGACAGGCCCTCGGTCAGCACGTAGCGGAAGCGGCAGAACTTGTCGTAGAGGATGGTGTTCCAGGCCTCGATCGGAATGCTGTTGTCTTGCTCGACGACTGCGTCGCTCACTTCCGCCTCCCCTTTCTTCAGCGCTTCGGCAGGAACGGTACCAGCATCGGGACGCGCCGGCGGTATTCCTGGTAGGCCATGCCGAAGAGCTTGATCAGATCGCGCTCCTCGAACTGTAACGCAACCAGGATGTAGCCGGTGGTCATCACCGCGAACAGCAGGTGCCCCGCGCTCATGTCGGGCGTCCCCCAGAACGCGAGCAGCATGCCGAGCATGATCGGATGGCGAACCACCTTGTAGAGCACGGGCGTCCTGAATTCGGGATCGGGCAGGTCGCGCTTGCGCAGCGCGGCGAACACCTGCTGCAGGCCGAACAGGTTGAAATGGTTGATCAGGAAGGTCGAGAAAAAGACGATGCCCCAGCCGAGCCAGTACACGGCCATCAGGACGATGCGGCCGGCCTCGCTATCGACGTGCCAGATCTGCGCGGGGATCGGCTGCCAATGCCAGTAGAGCCCCAACAGTATCAGGCTCGCCACCAGCACGTAGGTGCTGCGCTCGGACTCGTGCGGGATGATGCGCGTCCACCAGCGCTTGAACCCGGGCCGTGCCATCACGCTGTGCTGGATCGCGAAGATGCCGAGCAGGAGCGCATCGACGATCAGCGCCTCGGCGAGAGGCCCGGCAACGCCGGTGTCGATCGATTTCGGCACCCACAGGTTGCCGACGAAGCCGATGGCGTACAGGATCGCCACCAGAAATACCGCGTAGCTTGCGATGCCGTACAGAAAGATGAAGGTGCGTGCGAACATGAGCGATTCTCCTTGGTTGATTTAGCTGCGTTGCGCGCGCGGGACGGGCGCGCCCGCCGGTGCGCGGTGTGAAAGCGCGTGACAAAATCTCGCCAGGCGATCCAGCAACCGCGCCGTCGGAGCGAGCAGCCCCGCCCGGTCTTCTGCGGCGTGCAGCCGCTCGATCCTCTCGATCACGTCCGTGGGCAGCGGCGCGACGGCACCGAGCCCCGCGCGGTGCAGAAGGCTACCGTGGCCGTGGACCGCGAACCAATCAGCCGCGGCGAACAGCTCGCCACGCCCGCCCCTGAAGTCCGCAACCCACACCAGGCCGCCGCGCTGGTAAATCGCGATCTCGCGCGTTTCGCCGTGCCGCAGCAGGTTGCCGTTCTCCACTGCCTCCTCGTTCCATCCGGAACCCCTGTCCATGATCGGCCCATCCTCTCGGTTGATTCAGCTGTGTTGCGTGCGCTAGCGCGCCCGCCCGAGCGGGAAATTTTAGTGAAGAGCCGCATCAGAGAAATTTCGCCAGGAGGCCATTCTTGTTTCGTTTGTTTCGCGAATCCAGGTGGATCAAGAGCGCGGGCTGAGGGCGACGGCGAGCACGCGGCACGAAATCGCACGCGAAAATCTCGCCAGACTGTCCCGAAGCCGCTCTCCCAGAGCGGCGAGCGGCGCCAAGCCTTCCGCACCGTGCAGCCGCTCGATTCCCTCGATCATTTCCGGGGGCAGCGGCTCGCCGGCATCGCAAACTGCGCGCCGCAGGGCGCTCCCGCGACCGTTGAGCGCGAACCACTCGCCTACCGTGAAGAGTTCGCCGCGACCGCTCCTGAAGTCGGCGACCCAGGCGGCGCCGCTGCGCCGGTGGATCGCGATCTGGCGCGTTTCGCTGAGCCGCAGCAGATTCCCGTCCATGATCCGTCTCCTGTCCCTATGGCCTACGGCGCCCATTGTGGGGAGGCGGAAGCGGCGCGTCATGAGACCTGCGCCCCAGACGCCGGGGAAAACCGCGCTTGCCGGGCCG
>JBGQKQ010000209.1:0-4468 GCA_041499655.1 Gammaproteobacteria bacterium | reverse complement strand
TCGTCGGCGATCGTGGCGATGCGCTTCAGCCCCAGCTTCTTCGCCGCGTACTGGCCGAGCACGTGCATCGGCTGGGCGGCGGTGCCGTAGACATGGATCACGTAGTCGCTTTTCTTCTGCTGCGCGAGGTCCATCTGCGCGGCGGAGGTGGGCGTGATGAGCGGCGTCTTCGACTCGAGCATGTAGCCGTCGATGGCGAGCGCCTCGAAGGTCGCGAGCGGCCCGATGATCACGTGGACCTTCTCGCGCTCGACCAGCTCCTGCACCTTGGTCTTCGCGAGCGCTGGTTGCCCGGCGGTGTCGGCGAAGATGATGTCGACCTTGCGCCCGGCGAAAGCGTAGTTGCGCTCCTTCAGCAGCAGGTTGATGCCTTCCTCCATCTGGCGTCCGCCCGCGGCCAAGGGACCTGTACGCACGGTGAGGAAGCCCACGCGCAGGTTTTCGCTCTGCGCGAACGCCCCGCTCGAGAGCACGGCGAGCGCCGCGAGCAGCAGCCTGATCCGGATCGAAAAGCCCATGACTCCTCCAGGTAAAGAGATTGATTGTGGCGGGCCGCTATCCTACCAGCAGTTGCACGGGAGGCTTACAATGAGCCCGTGCGTCCTGATCTGCTGACCCTCGCCGCCGGCCTTGTCGAGCGCGAAGAGCGCTTCGCGCTGGTGACGGTCGTGCGGCGCGAGCCGCCGAGCTCGGCGCGCGTCGGCGATGTCGCGCTGGTCACCGCGCGGGGCGAGTATCACGGCTGGGCGGGCGGCGGCTGCACGCGCTCGAGCGTCCTGCTCGAAGCGATGCGGGCGATCGCCGACGGCGAGCCGCGCCTCCTGAGCCTCTCGCCCGAGCCCGAGGGCGGGCAGCGCCCCGGTGTGGTCTTCCTTCCCATGACCTGCGAAAGCGGAGGTACCGTGGAAATCTACGTCGAACCGGTGCTGCCGTCGGCGCGGCTGCTGCTCTTCGGAAGTTCGCCCGCGGTGCGCGTGCTGGCGCGCATCGGGCATGCGATGGGCTACCGCGTGGACGTCGTCGACCCGGACGCGGCCGAGGCCGATTTTCCCGACGCCAGGGTGCGGCGCCCGCCCGCGGCGGACGCGCTGCCGCTCGGCGCCCACGTGCTCGTCGCCACCATGGGCGACAGGGACATCGAAGCGATCGAGGCGGCGCTCTCGCGCTCGCCCGCCTACCTCGGCGTGATCGCGAGCTCCAAGCGCTTCGCGCAGCTGCGCGAAGCGCTGCTCTCCAGAGGCGTCTCTCACGAGGCGCTGGCGCGCGTCACCGCGCCCGCGGGACTGGACATCGGCGCGCGCTCTCCCGAGGAGATCGCCGTGAGCATCATGGCGCAGATCGTCGAGCACCGCCGCCGCTCGGCGTCGCAGACCACGAGCGCGCAGGTTCGTGAACGGCCGCGGGAGGCGGTCGATCCCGTATGCGGCATGAGCGTCGCCGTCGCCGGAGCGCGCCATACCGCAGAGGTTCTGGGCGTCACTTACTGCTTCTGCTGCGCCGGCTGCCGCAGCAAGTTCCTCGCCGAGCCGGCGCGTTTTCTCGGGGCTGGGTCCAAGGCGGCCGGATCGTGAACGAGCAGATCCGCTCGATGCAGGCGGCGATGGAGCGCTGGGGCTACGTCGCCGAGCCCGAGATCGCGACCGCGGTGTACCTGGCGCGCGAGATGCGCAAGCCGCTGCTGGTCGAAGGCGAGGCCGGGGTCGGCAAGACCGAGATCGCGAAAGTTCTCGCGCACATGCTCTCGACCGAGCTCGTGCGGCTGCAGTGCTACGAGGGCCTGGACAGCAACACGGCCCTGTACGAGTGGAACTACCAGCGGCAGCTGCTGCGCCTGAAGATCGCGGAGCGCGAGGACCGCGATCCGGACAAGCTGGAAGACCTGATCTTCGGCCGCGAGTACCTGCTCGAGCGCCCGCTCCTTCGCGCGATCACCCGCCGCGAGGGGCCGGCGGTGCTGCTCATCGACGAGATCGACCGCGCCGACGACGGCTTCGAGGCCTTTCTCCTCGAGCTGCTGTCGGATTTCCAGATCACGATTCCGGAGCTGGGAACGATACACGCCGAGCACGTTCCGGTCGTCGTCCTGACCTCCAACCGCTCGCGCGAGATCGGCGACGCGCTCCGCAGGCGCTGCCTTTACCTCTACGTCGAGCACCCGGGGTTCGAGAAGGAACTGCGCATTCTCCGCGGCAAGGTGCCCGCGGTGAGCGAGCAGCTCGCGCAGGCTATCACGCGCTTCGTGCAGCGGCTGCGCGCCCAGCCCCTGCGCAAGCTCCCCGGCGTGGCGGAGACGCTCGACTGGGCGCAGGCGCTGCTGCGCCTGCACCGCGACACGCTCGACGCCGAGACTACGCGCGCAACGCTCGGCTGTCTCCTCAAGGACGAGCAGGACATCAAGTCGACGGGCGAGGAACGGCTCGCCGAGCTGCTGGCGTACGCCGCCGCGAAAGACTAGGGAAGATCTGCGATGAGCGTGGCGCACGGCATGGTCGTGCAGCTCGCGCGCTTCGCCGGCGCGCTGCGGACCATGGGTTTCCGCGTGGGGCTCTCCGAAGAGATCGATGCCGCGGCGGCCCTGGCGCTGGTCGACCTCCTCGACCGCGCCGAGGTGCACCGCACGCTGCGCATCGCCTTCCGGCTGCCGCGCGACGCCTGGGACGCATTCGATCGCCTCTTCGAGGAGTACTGGGACGGACGCCGCGCGCCGCAGCATCCGGCCCTGGAGCACGCCCTTGAGCGCGAGTCGCGCAAGCCGGCGCAGTGGCGCTGGGACGGCCAGCGCGTGCGCCTGGAAATGCCCGACGAGCGCGAGCGGCCCGAGGGCGACACCCCCGGCTACAGCCCCGAGGCGGCGCTGCGCCGCAAGCCCTTCGAGGAATTCTCGGAGGGCGACCTCGCGGCGATGGAGAGGGTGGTCGCGCAGCTCGCGCGGCGCCTCGCGACGCGCCGGAGCCGGCGCCTGGTGCCGACCGCGGCGCGCGGGGTCGTCGACCTGCGCCGCAGCTTCAGGCGCGCGCTCGCGAGCGACGGCGATTTCCTGAAGCTCGCACGCCGCGCCCGTCCCCTCGACCAGGCCAGCCTCGTGATCCTGTTCGATACCAGCGGCTCCATGGACGCCTACACGCGCGTGCTCCTCGCGTTTGCCTTTGCGCTGCGCCGCGTCGTCAGGTGCGTCGAGATCTTCGCGTTCAACACCACGCTGGTCCGCGTCACGCGCATGATCGCGCCGGGCAGGGTTCTGCAAAGCCTCGGGTCGCTCTCCGCGGGTGTTCCGGACTGGTCGGGCGGCACGCGCATCGGCGCCTGCCTCGCCGAGTTCGTCGCCATGCACAAGGACGTACGCGTGGACCGGAACACCGTCGTCGTCTGCGTGAGCGACGGCCTCGACCAGGGCGACACGGAGCTGCTCGAGCGCTCGATGCGCGAGCTGCGCGCGCGCGCCGGAAAGATCATCTGGCTCAATCCGCTGCTCGGCGACGCGCGCTACCGTCCCGAGTGCGCCGGGATGCGCGCGGCGCTGCCCTACGTCGATCACTTCGCTCCGGCGCACAACCTCGAGTCGCTGCGGGGGCTGTTGCGCCTGGTTGCGTAGAGGGCCCTCAGAGCCCGGCACCCCAGAGGTGCTGCCAGGCGACCCCGACGGTCTGGAAGTTCGTCCCGGCCCGCGCGGTCGCTCCGGAGTTGAAGTAAAACTTCAGCGAATTGCGCACATCCAGCGATTTCCCCAGTGTCGCGCCCCAGCGGGAGTTCTGCTGCAAGTCGTCGTTGAGCGTCCCATCCACCGAGGTGCGGCCCCCGGTGTAGTAGGTCGCGTTCAGCGATGCCCACAGACCGGAATCGAAGGTGTAGATCACATGCGCCTGCGCGGCGTACAGAGGCTCCTGTTTGCGCGTGTGGCCGCCGAAGAAGTCGTTGTTGTCGCTGAAGAAGGTGACGCCGAAATCACCCTCCAGTATCCACGGGCCGAGCGCCTGAGACACGCCGACCTCGGGCTTGAACGACCAGCGGTTGGTGCCGATGTTGACGAGCTTGGAGCCGTCGTACTGGCCCCAGGGGACGGTGACCGTCAGGCTCGTTCCGACGATCGTGTCCTGCCGGTACTCGCGGAATCGCTCCATCGGGAGCGCGGGCGCTCCGTAGAGGTTGGCCGCGAGACGCAGCACGGGATCCCCGAACCCGTTGCGCGTCACGCTCGCCGGCTGGGCCTCGGTCTGTCCCGAAGTGGTGATCTGCCCCGACGCGGAAATCCCCGCGTAGGGCAGCACCATCCCTATGCTTCCGGATCTCCCCCAGAAATCGAGCGAGCGCACGTAGCCCAGAATCAGGGTGTTCACCTTTGCCTTCGCGTCGGACACGGGCAGCGAAGGATCGAGCAGCACGTCGCCTTGCGAATAGGCGTAGCCCATGAGGAGGAAATTGAGCCCCACGGGGAGGTTGGCGTAGGCGCGCGGCTCGAGCTGCTGGGCGC
>JBGQKQ010000208.1:0-4493 GCA_041499655.1 Gammaproteobacteria bacterium | reverse complement strand
CCCGGCTGTTTTCTGGGACGTGTTCGGGGAGCGCGGGCACCCGGCGCGCGCCACCGTGAGCGGTGTGGGACCCCTGCTCCTCGGCCGCATGCTCGGCCTGAACGACACCCAGCAGGGCGTGCTCACGCTGGTCTTCAAGATCGCCGACGATTCGGGGCTCCTCCTCCTCGACATGAAAGATCTGCGCGCGATGCTCCAGCACGTCGGCGAGAACGCGAAAGATTTCACCACCGAGTACGGCAACGTCTCGACCGCCTCGATCGGCGCGATCCAGCGCGGGCTGCTCGAGCTCGAGCACCAGGGCGGCGAGAAGCTCTTCGGCGAGCCGGCGCTCAACATCGACGACCTGATGCAGGTGGACCGCGGCCGGGGCGTGATCAACATCCTCGCGGGCGAGAAGCTCATGGGCGCGCCCAAGCTCTACTCGACGTTCCTGCTCTGGCTGCTGTCGGAGCTGTTCGAGCACCTGCCCGAGGTCGGCGATCCGGACAAGCCCAAGCTCGTGTTCTTCTTCGACGAGGCGCACCTGCTGTTCAGCGAGGCGCCCAAGGCGCTGCTCGAGAAGATCGAGCAGGTGGTGCGCCTGATCCGCTCCAAGGGCGTCGGCGTGTACTTCGTCACCCAGAATCCGCTCGACATCCCGGATTCGGTCCTCGGGCAGCTCGGCAACCGCGTGCAGCACGCGCTGCGCGCCTTCACGCCCAGGGACCAGAAGGCGGTCAAAGCGGCCGCGCAGACCATGCGCGCCAACCCGAAGCTGGACGTCGAGGCGGCGATCACCGAGCTTTCGGTGGGCGAGGCGCTGGTCTCCCTGCTCGACGAAAAGGGACGGCCGAATGTGGTCGAACGCGCTTTCGTCATACCGCCCGCGAGCCGTATCGGGCCTTTGAGCGACGCCGAGCGGAGCGCCGCGATCAAGGCTTCGTCGATCTACGGGCACTATGAAACGCTCATCGACCGCGAGTCGGCGTACGAGAAGCTGAAGGGCCGCACCGCGGCGCGCCAGGAAGCGGCTCCCGCGGGCGCGCCCGCCCCGGCCGGCCAGGAAGGCGGCCTGATGGATACGCTGGGCGGCGTCCTGATGGGCAAGACCGGCCCCCGCGGCGGGCATCGCGACGGCCTGATCGAGTCGATGGCGAAAGGGGCCGCGCGCACCATCGGCTCGCAGATCGGCAGGGAAGTCGTCAGAGGCGTGCTCGGCTCCATCCTGGGCGGCGGCGGGAAACGCCGCCGGTGAGTTCGCGGGCTTCTTATCGCGCCATCGGCGTCGCGATGGCGATCGCAGGAGTCGTGTGCTTCTCGTTTCGCCCCATCCTGATCAAGCTCGCCTACGGCTACGTCGTCGACCCGGTCACCCTGCTCGCGCTGCGGATGATCTTCTCGCTGCCGTTCTTCCTCGCGGCGGCGGCCTGGGTCGGACGCGACGCGAACCACGCCCGGCTCACCCGGCGCGACAGGTGGACGATCGTCTTTCTGGGATTCATCGGGTATTACTTCGCCAGCTTTGTCGATTTTCTGGGTCTGCAGTACGTTTCGGCGGGACTGGGCCGCCTGATCCTGTTCCTGTATCCCACGCTGGTCGTCGTGCTCTCGATCGGTTTCCTGCACAAGCGCCCGAGCATCCGGGAGATCGTCGCGCTGGTCCTCAGCTACTCCGGCATCGCATTGGTGATGTCGACCCTGCTCGGGGGCGGCAACGCGAACCTGCCGTTGGGCGCAGCCCTGTGTTTCGCGAGCGCGACAGGCTACGCGGTCTATCTCGTGGCCGGCGGCCAGGTTGTGCAACGGGTCGGCTCGATCCGCTTCACCGCCTACGCCACGACGGTCGCGAGCATTTTTTGCATCGCGCAGTTCTTCCTGCTCAGACCGCTCTCGGCGCTCGCACTGCCGCCGCCTGTATACGGCATCGCGATCGCCATGGCGATTTTTTCGACCGTGCTCCCGGTATTCATCACCTCGGAGGCGCTGCGCCGCATCGGCGCAAACCAGGTGGCGCTGGTCGGGGCGCTCGGTCCGGTGACCACCATTTTTTTCGGCTGGATAGGATTGGACGAAACCATGACCCCGGTACAATTGGCGGGTGCCGCACTGGTGCTGGGTGGCGTGATGCTGGTTACGCTGCGGCCGGCGAGATGATTTTTCCGGGAGATCGATCGTGGATCTGAACATTCGCGGCAAGGCCGCGCTCGTATGCGGCGCAAGCAAGGGACTGGGGCGGGGTTGCGCGGCAGCCCTCGCGCGCGAAGGTTGCCGCGTCACCCTGGTCGCGCGCGACCGCGCGGTCCTGGAAAAGACGGCGGAGGACATGCGTGCCACCACCGGCGCGACCATCGTCACCGTCCCCGCCGACATCACCACCGAGCAGGGCCGCATCGCGGCGCTCGCCGCCTGCCCGCAGCCGGATATCCTCGTCACCAACGCCGGCGGCCCTCCTCCGGGGGATTTCCGCAAGTTCTCACGCGAAGACTGGGAGAAAGCGCTCGCCGCGAACATGCTGACGCCGATCGAGTTGATCAAGGCCACGGTGGACGGAATGATCTCCCGGCGTTTCGGGCGCATCGTCAACATCACCTCGAGCGCGGTGAAGGCGCCGATCGCCGAGCTCGCCCTCTCGAACGGCGCACGCAGCGGGCTCACCGGCTTCGTGGCGGGCCTCGCGCGCAAGACCGTCGCGCACAACGTGACGATCAACAACCTGCTCCCCGGGCGGTTCTGGACCGACCGGCTGAAGAGCAACACCGAGTTTGCCGCGAAGGAGCAGGGCAGGACGCCGGAGGAGATCAAGCGCGAGCGGGAAAAAGAGATCCCGGCCGGCCGCTTCGGCACGCCCGAGGAGTTCGGCGAGCTGTGCGCCTATCTGTGCAGCGTGCAGGCGGGCTACATCACCGGCCAGAATTTCCTGATCGACGGCGGCATCTACCCCGGTACGTTCTAGGAGTCCGTTTCGAAATGCCTTGTCATTCTGAGGGCGCAGCCCGAAGAATCTGCTTTTCGGCTTTTACAACAGCAGCAGATCCTTCGCTTCGCTCAGGATGACAAGAATCAGGATGACAAGAATCAGGATGACAAGAATCGGGATGACAAGAAAATCGGTGTGGCGCGTACTTTTTCGACAACCCGTTAACTCATGATCCTGTACGCGGTTACGATTTTCCTGAGCGCGTTTCTGCTCTTCCAGGTGCAGCCCCTGATCGCCAAGATGATCCTGCCGTGGTTCGGCGGCAGCGCGGCGGTGTGGACGATCTGCATGCTGTTCTTCCAGGTGCTGCTCCTCGCCGGCTACGTGTACTCGCACGCCTACGTGCGGCTGCGCGTCCCGGGCCGGCGCACCATTCACATCGCCCTGCTCGTTCTCGCGGCGGCGACCCTGCCGCTCGCGGCGAGCGCGGCCTGGAAACCCTCGGGGGGCGAGGACCCGACATGGCGGATCCTCGGGCTGCTCGCGACCAGCGTCGGCCTGCCGTATTTCATCCTCTCCACGACCGGGCCCCTGGTGCAGGCGTGGCACGCGCGCTCGCACCCGGGCGCCGCGCCTTACCGCCTCTTCGCCCTGTCCAACCTGGGATCGATGCTGGCGCTGCTCTCCTATCCTCTTCTGGTCGAGCCGATGCTGGCGCTCGGGAAGCAGGCGGCGATCTGGTCCGGCGGCTTCGTCGTGTTTGCGCTGCTCTGCGGCCTGCTCGTCGGGCGCAGCCGCAGTGCCGACGCGCTCTTTTCCGCCGGCGAGGCGGAGCAGAAGCCCGGACCGGGTCTGCAGGCGCTGTGGGCTGCGCTCGCGGCGTGCGCTTCGACGCTGCTCCTCGCCTTCACCGGGCACATGACGCTGAACATCGCGGCCATCCCTTTTCTGTGGGTGGTGCCGCTCGCGCTGTACCTGCTCAGCTTCGTCCTGTGCTTCGAGGCGTCGGGCTGGTACCGGCGCTGGCTGTTCCTGCCGCTGCTCGCCGCGGGGCTCGCCGCGGTCTGTGTCACGCTGAGCCACTCCAACCCCAGCATCTGGAGCCTGATTCCGCTCTACTCGGCGACCCTTTTCGCCGCGTGCATGGTCTGCCACGGGGAGCTCGCGCGCCTGAAGCCCCACGCCGCCTACCTCACCGAGTTCTACCTCATGGTCGCGCTGGGAGGCGCCCTGGGAGGTGTTTTCGTGGGCCTCGTCGCGCCTGCCGTTTTCCGGGATCTCTACGAACTTCCGTTCGCGATGATCGTGCTGTGCATCCTCGCGGTGGTCGCGCTCCATCGGGATCCGCGGAGCATGCTGCACGGCCGATGGCGCGCGCCCCTGGGAATCACCTTTCTGGCGCTGATGCTGGCGCTCAGCTTCGCCTTGACGCGGGTCTACCGCAACAGCTCGGCCGGGGCTCTCGTCCTTTCGCGCAATTTCTACGGGGTGCTGAACGTCAGCGACTGGGGAGAAGGTCCCGACGCGATGCGCATTCTCTCGCACGGCACGATCATCCACGGCAAGCAGTTCCTGGACCCCGGCCGGCGCGACT
>JBGQKQ010000207.1:0-4541 GCA_041499655.1 Gammaproteobacteria bacterium | reverse complement strand
GAGCGCCTCGGGGCTGCCCAGTTCCATCACCACCTGCAGCGTATCGGGCGGCACGCCCGCTTTCTGCAGGTAATGGTCGATCACCTCGCGCGTGCCCGAACCCGGCTCGCGGCTGATGTAGGCGTGCTCGGTGAGCGCCTTGGGCGTCACCGTCTTCATTTTCGCCAGCGGGTGCGAGGGCGCGCACACCACCTGCAGCTCGTCGTCGCAGCAGACGTCGGTCACCAGCGACGGCAGGTGCGAATCGCCCTCGATGAAGCCGAGGTCGAGCGCGCGTTCGCCGACCCGGTCCTGCACCGCCTCGGAGTTGGCCACGAACAGCCGCGGCACCACGGCCGGGTAGCGCGCCTTGAATTCGCCGAGGATCTGCGGCAGCAGGAACTCCGCGATGGTGGTGCTCGCCCCGATGAGCAGCGGACCGCCCAACTGGCCGCTGATTTCCTTCAGGCGCGTGTCGAGCTCCGCCGACAGCGCGAGGATGCGCTCGGCATAGTCCAGCGCCAGGGTTCCCGCGGGCGTGAGCGCGATGCGGCCGTGCGCGCGGTCGAACAGGCGCGTGTTGAAGTGCTCTTCGAGCTGGCGGATCTGGAAGGTCACCGCCGGCTGCGTCATGAACAGCGCCTCGGCCGCCTTGGTGAAGGAGAGGTGCTTTGCTACCGCGTGGAAGACCTGCAGGCGACGGTCCGCCATGACATTCCGCAACAGTGATCAGGGGCCGTTATTGAAGCATAAAGGCGGGCTGCCATAAAGGCGCCCGAAAGCCCCGCTAATCGTGTCGGAATTGCCGAAGTCCGGTTGCTGCACCGCACGTCCAGTCCGGCGCGCCGTTTGTCCCAGCCCCTTGTAAGAGTCTGTAGCGCAGGGCATTCCTTCCTCGCGGCGGGCGGTTTGCGCGCGCAAGGTGGGACGCGCAAGGAGGCGATATGAACGCGCGACTGGACAGGACGGAAGTGGCCGGGCTGGAGTTGGATCTGGCGGCGCGCATGCAGACGCTGTTCCAGCGTTGCCCGGCGCTCCACGGCTTCTCGGTGCAGCAAGGCTCGAGCGTGAGTCGCGAGCGGGTCGCGCAGGACCTGCATGCCGGCCTGTTGCTCGCCGATGTCGTCTGGCACCAGCCCTTGAACGGCGACCAGGCCGCGACGCTCGTCGAGGAGATCTCGCAGGAGCTGCTCGAGCTGGTGGACGAGCGGCCCGAGGCGACGGCGCTGCTGCGCGGCCGCACCTTCGCCCGGGTCCTGAATTGACCGGGCCGCGCGCCGGAGGCGATGTCAGTCGATGATGTGGTAAACCGGCGCCTTCTCCATTGCCCACTTGCCGGTATGCCGGTCGTAGCGGGACAAGGTGAAGCAATGCCAGTTCTCGTCATCCAGCTTCATGTGATCGCCCCGATAGTAATACCCCGGCCACCGCGTTTCCTTGCGGAATAGCGTGTGATGGGTCACGGACTCCGAGGCCAGGAGCCGGTGGTGCAGTTCCCAGGTGCGCTGGAGCTGGTGAAGGTCTTCGGCGCCCATGTGGCTCATGTCTTCCCTCAGCATCGTCAGCAACTCCAGGCCGCGGTCGAGCAGCTGGCCGTTGGTCATGTAATTGGTGCTGATGCCGCCGACGTATTCGTCCATGATCTTCTCGAGCCGCTGCAGGCCGTGGATCGGGAGGAGGTAACTCGGCGATACGGTGCCGGCGACGATCTCGTTGCGGCCGACCCGGTAGTTCTCCAACGGCTGGTAGATCTCCTTCTCGAGGTCGCGATATTCCTTCTCGCTCACCTGGGGCTGGTCCCTGCCCTTTTCCATCACGTACTTGACTGCCGCTTTCGCGGCGATGCGGCCTTCCGTGAACGACCCTGACGAGAACTTGTGCGCGGTGCCGCCGATGGTGTCGCCTGCGCCGAAAAGCCCGTCGACCGTCATCATGCGGTTGTATCCCCACTGGTATTCCGCGGGGGCATAGTCTTCCGGCCCGCTCGCCCACGCGCCGGAGCAGGTGGCGTGGGAGCCCATGACGTAAGGCTCGGAGGTGGTCAGCTCGGGGTTGATGTGCTTGGGGTCGATGTTCTGCGACGCCCAGACGACCGCCTGCCCGATGGTCATGCCCAGGAAGTTCTCCCAGCCGACGGTCTCCTTGTGGGGATCCTGGAAGGCCTCCTTGGTCACCATGCGGATGGGACCGCGGCCGGCCGCGAGCTCCTTGAGGAGGGCGTGGTTGCGCAGGCAGGTCGGCACCGGGTGATGGTCGATGTATTCGCCCACCAGCGCCCTGGTGTCCTCGACCCACCTCTTCTCGTACTCCTCGCCCAAGCCGTTCTGCGTGTATGTCTTCAGATGGAGGAAGTAGGCGCCCACGGGTCCGTAGCCGTCCTTGAAGCGGGTGAGGACGATGCGGTTCTCCATCTGCGTCATCTTGGCGCCGACCTGGATCGGCAGCGCGTAGCACGACCCGCTGCTCCAGGGCGCATACCAGGTCCGCCCCATTCCTTCGCCCACGGCGCGCGGCTTGAAGATGTGCGACGCGCCGCCGGCGGCGACGATGACGGCCTTCGCGCGGAACACATGGAAATCGCCCGTGCGGACGTTGAAGCCGACGGCGCCCGCGACCCGGTTCGCCTTGTTGTCCATCAACAGGTGGGTGACCATGATGCGGTTGTAGACCTCGGTCGCGGCCTTGCGCGCCGCCTCGGCGACGATCGGCTTGTAGCTTTCGCCGTGGATCATGATCTGCCACTTGCCTTCGCGCAGGTAGCGTCCGGTCTTGGGGTCCTTCATCATCGGCAGGCCCCATTCCTCGAACTTGTGCACCGTGCCGTCCACATGCCTGGCGATGTCGTAGCCCAGGTCCTCGCGCACCAGGCCCATGAGGTCGTTGCGCGCGTAGCGCACGTGGTCCTCGGGCTGGTTCTCGCCCCACTGCATGCCCATGTAGCAGTTGATGGCGTACAGCCCCTGGGCGACGGCGCCGCTCCTCTCGATGTTCGCCTTCTCGACGCACACGATCTTCAGGTCGCGCCCCCAGTGCCGGGCCTCGTAGGTCGCCCCGCAGCCGGCCATGCCGCCGCCGATGACGAGGATGTCCGCGTCGACGAAAACCGTTTTCCTGCCGCCGAACAGTCCCATCACACGACTCCCTGCTTCAGTTGGTCCTTGCGCAGCGCGGGCAGGCCGCCCTTGATGTTGAGCGACTGCGGCTCGTGCGCGAGTTCCTGGCTGGCGAAATCCTCGGGGCGAGGCGCTTCGTACTCGGCCGGCCCCTTGATCGATCCCCAGGGCGTGGTGCGGATCGGCGACACGAAGTTCTTCTCGCGGCCGTCGCGGAACTTGAGCTTCCATGAAATGGTCGCCTTGGCCTCTTCCCTGAGCACCCGGACGCTGTGGCCCAGAGGGGCGAAGTCGGCATAGCCTCGGACATCGATGGCGTTTTGCGGGCAGGCTTTCACGCAGGAGTAGCACTCCCAGCACATGTTCGGCTCGACGTTGTAGGCGCGCCGATAGGTCTTGTCGATGTGCATGATGTCGGACGGGCAGATGTCGACACAATGACCGCAACCGTCGCACCGCGTCATGTAAACGAAAGTTGGCATGGGTTTTCGTCGCCTCTCAGTAGTGCCGGGGTTGTTCGCGCGCGCTGCCGAACGTCTCGGGTTTGTCGGCGGGCCCGGGCAGGTTGCTCCTGGAGCCGTCCGCGTTGGAAACCCTTTTCTCGAAGGCCGCCGCGGGCTTGAAGAACATGTGCGCGAACTTGGACCACGGCACCGCTCCGAACAGCACCGTCGTGGCGATGAGGTACAGGCCGAAGAACACCTTGGCGCCGGAACCGCCCCGCGATTGCAGGAAGGCCCAGATCAGGCCCAGCGTGACGCTGGCCAGCAGCGACAGGATGAACAGATCCGCGCGCATGACGCGGAACGGGGAGTTACCCTCGGCGGCGACATCGACCCGGATGAAGAACCAGAACCAGTATCCGCCGAAGCAAACCATCAGGCCGCCGAGCCACCAGAGCTGCGGCAGGATGGCGGGCGCGGGCGTCGCGGTCGTCGGGTAGACGAACACCAGGATGGCGGTGGTGACCACGTAGATCACGAATCCGTACATGGTGAGCAGATGGGCGAGCCGGCGCCGCGCGTTGCAGAATTCCCCGGAAGTCAGGACGTCGACAAGGCCGGTCCTGACGGCGAGCGTCAGCAGTTCGCCGCCGCCGATCTGCTTGGCGCCCCTGCTTTTCGATTTGCGCCAGTTTTCGAAGAAATACTTGGCGCTGCCCTTGTGAACGACGTCGAACAGCGTCCCTGCCGCAACCAGGACGATCATGATGACCACATAGGCCTGCATGGCGGCAGGCGATATGGACGCCGACAGCCCGGCAAATGGATTGCTCGTGAACATCTCTTGTCTCCTCGCCGTTCCTGAGCGGATTTTAAGCGCCGCCCAAGGGGGGGCGCCTCAGAGTTCGCTATGCGCTTATAGAGGCCTTGAATGTGGTCTCGCCCCGGTGCTCATCGGGCGATAAAAACTCCCGGCTGGCCGGCGGGCCGGGACGCGACGACAATG
>JBGQKQ010000206.1:0-4567 GCA_041499655.1 Gammaproteobacteria bacterium | reverse complement strand
GTGCGTTCCCGCGAGCGGAAGTCGCGGCCTGAGCCCGGGGCCGACCTCGAGCCGCGGGCGCGACGGCGAGAGCAGGGAGCTTACGAGCGGCCAGGTGTTGAAGCGCTCGGGCTCGACCAGGCGCGCGTCCGTCCACAGCGGATCGTAGAAGCGGCGGTTTGCTTCGAGGAGCTCCGGGTCGCTGCGGGCGTGCGGCGGTACTGGTTTCATCGTGCGGTCATTCCAGCCGCCTCCGGCGCCAGCGCCGCAGCATCAGAAAGGGATAGATCCTATGTAAGGGCGGCGAGGATTGACCTCTGGTGGCTTTCTCAAAGAAGGAGACCAGAAGATGAACCCAGCGGCCCATAGGAATGAAGATAACGCAATCTAGCGCAAACAGCATGAACAGTAAGTGGGGTGCGCACTAGTTGACTACTCAGCCTGGATCGATCCGAGGATTTGGATCACAGTCGGCGGCAATGTCGCTTGGGTCGATAGCAGCCGCAAGACGGGTGGCCACGGCCAAGCGGATCCTGTACTCGGTGGCGAGCAGGCAACCCTTCTAAGCAATTCCTGGGAAACCGCGCCCGTTCTAGGAATGTTCCGGGGTACTTCGCTTAGAAGAAAACAGGTAAGCCGTTGTTTTTGGGGGAAACCACGTGCGCATGGGGTGCAGGTGGTCGCGAGTTCGAATCTCGCCGCCCCGACCATCAAATCAGATAGTTGCTCCGTCGAGCGTGCCTGCACATCTGGTGCTCGGCTTGGTCCCGTGCTGGACTCGCGGCGAACTCATGTCCGGCACGCAGAATGTCGGCAACCTGCCAAAAGCGGGCGTGCGCGATATAGGGGTGACTGTCTGTGCGCCATAACAATTGATTCTTCCCCACTTTGGGCTACGAAACAAAGCGCGGTCGCAAAAGCGCGTGATCCTTTAACGGCTCGCGTCCGGCGCAAGCGGGTTCCGGGCGTTCACCTTCAGCGCAGCAATGCGATTGCTGCGCTCCACCAGTTCGCGAGGAGATTCATATCCTCTTCCGGGAAGAGGCGGACAAAGCTGAGAAATGCCTGCGGGTCGTAAATCTTCCAGGCCCAGCCGACAAGGATCGCGGCGCCGGCACCCAGAGCGGCAACGCCGGTCAGCGTCTTCGGCAGGATGAAGAGCACGGTCCCGAGAGGACCGACGTAACTGCTGGAGCGGCGAACCAGCAGCAGGCCTGCGCTAATTAGCAGCAGCCCGAGCGGAATAAGCAAGGGCCAAGGGTTCGTGATGAGGGCATCGAGCTTTGCCTGCCACACGTGGGTCGCAAGAGCATAAGCCGTCGCGACGGCGAGACCACCCACGATCACCTGCATCATGCCCGTGATGAGCGCCGTCCCTCCCGCATAGCTTGTACGCGCGCTGCCGTGGAAGCGAAAACTCATGCGTTTCGTGACGATCGACGCCAGCCCCGCGAGCAGAAGCGCGGCGCCGACGAGAAGCATCCCCAGCGCAACGTCCCGTTCGGCGGCGGACCGTCGGCCCTCCGCGACGGTAAGAATGCCGGCAATGAGCGCACAGTATTCGACGAAGGGAAGAAGGTTGAGTAAGCAGAGTTCAACGAGGAAACGAACAGAGCGGAAGCCGGATCGCACGAAGGAACGAAGGCGCCGGGTCCGGCTTCCGGTGCCCGATCGGGCCGCGGGAGAGGCGAAGTCCAGGTCGCTTGCCTCCTTGGGAACCCGCACGTTCCGCACAGGAGCTGCCGCGAAAGACTTGGGTGCCTCGACCTCGCCCCGCGCGGGAGAATGATCGACCCTGGACACAGGGTCTCGTCTGGCGTAAATGATCGCGGCAACAATCTGAAAAGCCGCAAGCGCCGCGGCGACCGGCGCCGCGACTCGGGCCAGCATCGCGGCGGGCAGCAGGAAGAACACCAGCGCAGGAATCCACGGCACCCGGGGAAGAGGCCCCATATCGATGCGATAGCTCCGCACGAGCCATTGGCCGATCGGCCCGCGGTGACGGGGGCGGCGGTGCTCCTGAAGCTTCGCGAGCGAACGCCCCTCGAGCCAGGAGAGGAGCGTGTACGCCTGCACCGAAAAACTCGCAATCAGCACGATCGGCGCAACTACTATAGTCGCCGCCAACGCGAGCAAGGTACCGGCGCGCAAGAAGAAGAACACCGCCGCTGCGGAAGACGCGAGACTCGTAAGCACGATCCCCACGACGAGCGGGAGCGCGCGCAACGTGCGTTTCCGCAGATAATGCCGGAACGCCTCATTGTTCTGTAACCGTCGCAGGATATCGCGTGCGTCGTCGAACGGATCGAGCAGCGCGTATCGCAGAATGCGCAACGGTAGGGGGTCTTCGGTCATGACCGTCTAGCCCGTTCTCGGGAGGGCGTCCAGCATACGAAACATGAGCCCGAATTGCTGCGAATAATTGCGCAATCATCGATCCCGCGCCGTTACGCACTGGGATTCCGGACATCAGCGTCAAATCAGCGCCCAGTTCTGCACCTGGATGTCCCCCGGATCGAGGCTTGAACCACGACCCGGATTAACAACCAGCGGGAATGGCCGTTCAGGGTCGATACCAGCCGCAAGACGCTCGGCCACGGCCAAGGGGATCATGGACTCGTGGCGAGCTGTTAAATCCTTCTAGGGAATTCCTGCGAAACCGCGCCAATTCTGGGGATGCTCCGGGGTATTTCGCTTAGAAGAAAACGTGTAAACTATTGATTTGGGGCGGAACCACGTGCGCATGGGGTGCAGGTGGTTGCGAGTTCGAATCTCGCCGCCCCGACCAATCAACTCTTTCAGCCGGCACTTGAACCCAGTCTGTTTCACCCTGCGATCGCTCAGCGTTGCTCTGCTCGGGGTGGTCACGACCGCCGTCATGGCGCAGGGCTATCCGACGCGTCCCGTGCGGCTGCTGGTCCCGTTTGCGGCCGGGGGCGTTGCCGATATCACGGCCCGGGTCGTCTCCCAGCAGATGGGCACGGCGATGGGGCAGCAGGTGCTTGTCGAAAACCGGCCGAGCGCGGGCGGCATTGTCGCGTCGGAAGCGGTTGCGAAGGCCGAGCCCGACGGCTACACGCTGCTCTTCCTCACCAACGGCAACGCGGTGAGCGTGTCGCTGTTCAAGTCTCTGCCGTACGACACAGTCCGCGATTTCGCGCCGGTTTCGACTGTGGGCTTCTTCGATCTGGTCCTGGTGGTGGATTCGGCCTCGAAGATCGGCTCAGTGCGCGACCTGGTCGCGTATTCGAAGGCCAATCCGAACAAGCTCAATATCGGCACGATCAACCCGGGCAGCACGCAGAACCTGGCGGCCGAGCTGTTTAAATCGCTGTCGGGAATCGACGCTCAGATCGTTCCGTTCAAGGCCACTCCCGCGGTGATCACGGCGCTCAAGGGCGGCGATGTGCAGGCTGCGTTCGAGATTCTCGCCCCGGTGATGGCGCAGATCAGGGGCGGGACGCTGAAAGCGCTCGCGGTCACCTCGGACAAGCGCTTTTCCGGACTCCCCGAAGTGCCTACCGTAGCAGAGAGCGGCGTACCAGGCTATCAGGCTTCGTCGTGGAACGCCGTTGCCGCGCCGGCGAAGACGCCAAGGCCGGTGCTCGAGCGCCTCAACCGCGAGGTCAATGCCGCCGTGGCCCAGCCCGAAGTACGCAAGCGGCTCGGTGAACTCGGGGTAGACGCGCGCGCGGGAACCCCGGAAGCCCTGCATGAACTGCTCGTCTCCGAAATTGCCAAGTGGAAGGGCGTGATCGAACGCGCGAAGATCGAGAAGCAGTAGCGCGCTGACCGAATGACCAAGCCGATCGCCGGCCCCGATCCGAAGCCGGTCAAGCCGAAATACATCCCGCCGTCCCGCGCCTGCGACGCGCATTGCCACATCTTCGGGCCCGCGGCGAGGTTTCCTTATGCCTCGGAGCGCCGCTACACGCCGCCCGATGCTCCCAAGGAGAAGCTCCGCGCACTCCACCAGCACCTGGGCCTGTCCCGCGCGGTGCTGGTGCAGGCGAGCTGCCACGGCGGGGACAACCGAGCGATGCTCGACGCGATCGCCTGGTCGGGGGGCGCGTGGCGGGGCGTTGCGATGGTGGGGGATGACGCGAGCGAGAGCGAGCTGAGCGCGCTTCACGACGGCGGCGTGCGCGGCGTGCGTTTCAACTTCGTGCGCCACTTGGGCGGTGCACCCGATACCCGAGTGTTCGAGCGGACGCTGGCGATGATCGAGCCGCTGGGCTGGCATGTCGTGCTGCACTTCGACGCGGAGGATATCGAAGCCCACGCCGACCTCTTTCGCCGCATGCGCGTGCCTTTCGTCATCGACCACATGGGGCGGGTCGACGCGGGACACGGGCTCGGCCAGAGGCCGTTCGCCATGCTCCTGGAACTGATGAAGAATCCGCTCGCCTGGGTGAAGGTGAGCGGCCCCGAGCGCGTGTCGGCGGCGGGAAAACCGTTTCGCGACGCGATGCCCTTTGCCGCCGCGCTCGTTCAGGCCGCGCCGGATCGCGTGCTCTGGGGAACCGACTTTCCGCACCCGAACGTGAAGACCATGCCGAACGACGGCGAGCTGGTCGACCTGTTCGCG
>JBGQKQ010000205.1:0-4583 GCA_041499655.1 Gammaproteobacteria bacterium | reverse complement strand
CATTCTATCGATGCGCGGTGGACGGACATGGGTCCTACATCCGGAAGACGCCGAACCGTGTTTCCTCGATCGGTGCGTTGAGCGAGGCGGAGATCGCGAGGGCCAGGGTGCGACGCGTTTCTTCGGGCGCGATGACGCCGTCGTCCCACAGGCGCGCGGTGGCGTAGTAGGGGTGTCCCTGGCGCTCGTATTGCTCGAGGATGGGACGCTTGAATTCCTGTTCCTCCTCCTTGCTCCAGCTGCCATTCTTCGCCTCGATGCCGTCGCGCTTGACGGTCGCGAGCACCGACGCCGCCTGCTCTCCGCCCATCACGGATATGCGCGCGTTCGGCCACATCCACAGGAAGCGCGGCGAGAACGCGCGCCCGCACATGCCGTAGTTGCCGGCACCGAATGAGCCGCCGACGACGACCGTGAATTTCGGCACGCGGCTGCAGGACACCGCCGTGACCATTTTCGCGCCGTCCTTGGCGATGCCGCCCGCCTCGTATTTTTTCCCGACCATGAAGCCGGTGATGTTCTGCAGGAACACGAGCGGGATGCGCCGCTGGCTGCACAGCTCGATGAAGTGCGCGCCCTTCAGCGCCGACTCGGAGAACAGGATGCCGTTGTTCGCGACGATGCCGACCGGGTAGCCCCAGATGCGCGCGAAACCCGTCACCAGCGTAGTGCCGTACTCGGCCTTGAACTCGTCGAGCTCGCTCGCATCGACGATGCGAGCGACCGCCTCGCGCACGTCGTAGGGCTTGCGCTTGTCCTCCGGGACGACCCCATGCAGCTCCTCGGCGGCGTAGAGCGGCTCGGCCGGCTCGCGCACGCCTACCTCCGCGGGCTTCGCGCCGCCGAGGTGGGCGACGATCCCGCGAACGATCGCGAGCGCGTGAGTGTCGTTTTGCGCGGCATGATCGGCGACCCCGGATTGCCGGGTATGGACGTCGGCCCCGCCGAGCTCCTCCGGCGAAACGATTTCTCCGGTCGCGGCCTTCACCAGCGGCGGGCCGCCGAGAAAGATCGTGCCGTGTCCCTTGACGATGATGCACTCGTCGGACATCGCCGGAACGTAGGCGCCGCCCGCCGTGCACGAGCCCATCACCGCCGCGATCTGCGGGATGCCCGCGGCCGACATCGTCGCCTGGTTGTAGAAGATCCGGCCGAAGTGCTCGCGGTCGGGGAAAACGTTGTCCTGCTCGGGCAGAAAGGCGCCGCCCGAATCGACCAGGTAGACGCAGGGAAGGCGGTTCTGCAGCGCGATCTCCTGCGCACGCAGGTGCTTCTTCACCGTAATCGGGTAGTAGGTCCCGCCCTTGACGGTGGCGTCGTTCACGACGATCACGCACTCGCGGCCCGAGACCCGGCCGACGCCGGTGATGATCCCCGCCCCCGGTGCCTCGCCGCCGTACATGCCGAAGGCGGCGAGCTGGGAGAGCTCCAGGAACGGCGAGCCCGGGTCGAGCAGGAGACGCAGCCGCTCGCGCGGAAGGAGCTTGCCGCGGGCGAGGTGCCTGGTGCGCGCCGCTTCCTCGCCGCCTTGCGCCGCGAGCTCGACCTTGGCGCGCAGATCGGCGACGAGCGCCGCCATCGCGGCCGCATTGCCCTGGAATTCCGCCGAGCCCGGGTTCAGCCTGCTCTTGATGACGGGCATTTCACCAGCCGCCGGTGGCCAGCCATTTGTCTATCTGATCCAGCCTGTCGGAGCCCCAGAAGGGTTCGCCGTCGATGACGATGTAGGGCGAGCCGAACGCCCCGATGGCGACCGCCCGGTCGACCTCGGTCCTGGTGCGGTCCTTGGTCGCCTGGTCGCCGATACCGGCGCGAAGCTCGTCCGCGTCCAGGCCGGCCTTCGCGCCCACGGAGACGACGTTGTCGGCGCCCGAGATGTCCACGTTGTCGACAAAATAGGCGCGGTAGAGCACCCTCGCCAGCTCCTTCGCCCGCTTCGGATCTTTTGCATCCATCCAGTAAAAGGCGCGGCACGCGGAAACCGAGGAGATCGGGAACACCGAGGGGTGCCGGTAGGTCACGCCCAGATACTTCGCGGTGCGCAGTATGTCGCGCAGGTGATAGGGACCCTTCACCGGTATCGAGGGCAGGGGCACTCCGCCCGTCGTCTTGAAGGCGACGCCGAGCAGGAACGGGCGCCACTTCACCTCGCGGCCGTATTTCGATCCGAGCGCGTCGATCTTGTGGCTGGCGAGGTAGCCGTAGGGCGAGGAGAAATCGAAATAGAAGTCGATCGGACTCGGCATCACGCGATCTCGATCGCCATCGCGGTGGCCTCCCCGCCGCCGATGCACAGGGTCGCAACGCCGCGCTTGCCGCCCGTCTTCTTCAGCGCGCCGATGAGGGTCACGAGGATGCGCGCGCCCGAGGCGCCGATCGGATGCCCGAGCGCGCAGGCGCCGCCGTGGATGTTGACCTTGTCGTGCGGCAACCCGTGCTCTTTCATCGCCGCCATGCTGACGACGGCGAACGCCTCGTTGATCTCGTACAGATCGACCTTGGACGCGCTCCAGCCGGTGGCTTCGTAGAGTTTCTTGATCGCGCCCACCGGCGCCGTGGTGAACCAGCCCGGCTCCTGCGAATGAGTGGTGTGCGCAACGACCACGGCGAGGGGCTTCAGGCCGAGCTTCTCGGCAGTGGACCGGCGCATCATGACGAGCGCCGCTGCCCCGTCGGAGATCGAGCTCGAGTTCGCCGCGGTGACCGTGCCGTCCTTGCGGAACGCGGGCTTCAGCGTCGGGATCTTCTCGAAGTTGGCCTTGAACGGCGGCTCGTCCTGCTCCATGAAGCGCTCGTTCTTGCCGGTCTTGATCGCCGCATTTACGTTTATGGGCGTGATTTCCCACGCGAAAGCGCCGGTCTTGCTGGCGGCCTGCGCGCGCTCCAGCGACTTGATCGCGAACTTGTCCTGCTCTTCGCGGCTGAAGCTGTACTTGGCGGCGCAATCCTCGGCGAAGACGCCCATCAGCTTGCCCTTGTCGTAGGCGTCCTCCAGCCCGTCGAAGAACATGTGGTCGATCACCTGCTGATGACCCATGCGGTAGCCCGAGCGCGCCTTGGGAAGGAGGTATGGCGCGTTGGTCATCGACTCCATTCCGCCGGCGACCATGATCTCGTTCACGCCCGCCGCGAGCATGTCGTGCGCGAACATCGCCGCCTTCATGCCCGAGCCGCACATCTTGTTGACTGTGGTGGCTCCGGTGGCGAGCGGCAGGCCGCCTCCGAGACTCGCCTGGCGCGCTGGCGCCTGGCCCTGACCCGCGGGCAGGACGCAGCCCATGATGACCTCCTGAACCTGCTCGGGCTTGATGCCGGCGCGCTCGACCGCGGCGCGAATCGCGGCCGCGCCGAGCTGCGGCGCGGAGAAATCCTTCAATTCGCCCTGGAAAGCGCCCATGGGCGTTCTTGCAGCGGAAACGATTACGATCGGATCATTGGTCATGAGAGCCTCCGGAAAATTCCTTGGTTGATAAGAGTGTTCAGGCCGTTTCGGAAAAAAGCTCGCGCCCGATCAGCCAGCGGCGTATCTCGGACGTCCCCGCGCCGATCTCGTAGAGCTTGGCGTCGCGCCACAGGCGGCCGGTCGGGGTCTCGTTGATGTAGCCCATGCCGCCGAGGCACTGAATGGCTTCGCCCGCCATCCACGTGGCCTTTTCGGCGGCGTAGAGGATGGCGCCGGCCGCGTCCTTGCGGGTGGTTTCTCCGCGGTCGAGCGCCTGGCCGACGGCATAGACGTAGGCGCGGCAAGCGCTCAGGGTGGTATACATGTCGGCGAGCTTGCCCTGCATCAGCTGGAACTCGCCGATCGGCTGGCCGAACTGCTTGCGCTCGTGGACGTAAGGCACGACCACGTCGAGACACGCCGCCATGATCCCCAGGGGTCCGCCCGCCAGAACGGCACGCTCGTAGTCGAGACCCGACATCAGGACTTTCACTCCCTTCGCTTCGCCGCCCAGCACGTTCTCCGCCGGCACCTCGCAGTCGCGAAACACCAGCTCGCAGGTGTTCGACCCGCGCATGCCGAGCTTGTCCAGCTTCTGCGCCGTGGTGAATCCCTTCATCCCCTTCTCGACGATGAAGGCCGTGATCGCTTCGGAGGTCTTGCCGTAGACCACGAGGACATCCGCATCGGGGCCATTGGTGATCCACATCTTGTTGCCGTTGAGGACGTAGCGATCGCCCCTCCGCTCCGCGCGCAGGCGCATTCCGACGACGTCGGAGCCGGCGCCAGGCTCGGACATCGCGAGCGCCCCCACCCATTCGCCCGAGATGAGCTTCGGCAGGCACTTCTTCTTCTGGGCGGCGCTGCCGTTCCTGTGAATCTGGTTGACGCACAGGTTGGAATGCGCGCCGTACGACAAGCCCACCGAAGCCGAAGCACGCGAGACCTCCTCCATCGCCACGATGTGGGCGAGATAGCCCATCGCCGTGCCGCCGAACTCCTCTTCCACGGTGACGCCAAGGAGCCCGAGCGCGCCGAGCTTCTTCCACAGGTCGGGAGGAAACTGGTTGGACCGGTCGATCTCCCCGGCGCGAGGCGCGATCTCCGCGGCGGCGAATGCGCGTACCGAGTCGCGCAGCAT
>JBGQKQ010000204.1:0-4586 GCA_041499655.1 Gammaproteobacteria bacterium | reverse complement strand
CCCTGAAGTCCGCAACCCACACCAGGCCGCCGCGCTGGTAAATCGCGATCTCGCGCGTTTCGCCGTGCCGCAGCAGGTTGCCGTTCTCCACTGCCTCCTCGTTCCGTCCGGAATCCCTGTCCATGATCGGCCCATCCTCTCGGTCGATTCAGCTGCGTTGCGTGCGCTAGCGCGCCCGCCCGAGCGGGAAATTTTAGTGAGGAGCTGCATCAGAGAAATTTCGCCAGGAGGCCATTCTTGTTTCGTTTGTTTCGCGACTTGAGGTTCGTCACTGGAGCGGGCCGAGGGCGACCGCCGGCGCGCGGCATGAAAACGCGCGATAAAATCTCACTAGGCGATCCCGAAGCCGCGCTCCCGGAGCGAAGAGCGATGTCCGGTCTTCCGCATCGTGCAGCCGCTTGATTTTCTCGATCACGTCCGCAGGCAGCGGATCGATGGGTTCGCACCCCGCACGGCGCAGAGCGGTCCCGCGGCCGTTGAGCGCGAACCACTCACCCGCCGTGAAGAGCTCGCCGCGCCCGCCCCTGAAGTCCGCCACCCAGGCGGCGCTGTTGCGCCGGTAGATCGCGATCTCGCGCGTTTCGCTGAGCCGCAGCAGATTTCCGTCCATGATCTGTCTCCTGTTCCAATGGCCTACGGTGCCCATTGTGGGGAGGCGGAAGCGGCGCGTCATGAGACCTGCGCCCCAGACGCCGGGGAAAACCGCGCTTGCCGGGCCGGATTGCCTGGGACCGGAGTCCCGGTGAGCGGCTTAGGGCACTCTCTTGCCGAAGCCGGCCTCGCGCGCGAGCACGATGGCCCGCGCGCGGCTGTCGACTTCGAGCTTGGCGAAGATGCTGGTGATGTGGTTGCGGACGGTCTTGTCGCTCAGCTCGAGGCGCGCGGCGATCTGGGCGTTGTCGAGGCCCTGCGCGATCAGCTCGACCAGCTCCGCCTCGCGCGGCGTGAGCCCCGAGAACGGCGCGCCGCCCGGAACGGCCGGCAGAAATTCGCGCACCGCCTTGAGCCACTGCGCCCACCCCGGCTCGTGCTCGAGCAGGACGTGGTTGCGGCTCTCGACCGGCTCGAAGCGCGCGCCGGGAATGAGGCCCGCCAGCCTGCGGCCTTCCTCGAACGGGACGCGCATTTCCGACTTCGAGTGCGTCACCAGCGTGGGACAGCGCACCAAGCGCGCGAGCACGGTGACATCCACCTCGCTTGCCGCCCGCATGAACCGCGCCGCGTACGCGGGCGAGATCGTGGCGCGCTGCAGCTCGTTCCACCAGCGCTGCTGCTCGAGCGTGGAGTCGGGGATGAACTGCGTAGTGAAGAACTGGCGGTACGCCGGGTCGTCCCTGCCCCAGCCGACCTCGGCGAGCTTGATCTGGGCCTCGACGTCCTCGCGTTCCTGCGGCGAGGGATCGCGGCGCAGGCGGCCGCGGTAGAACGCCCCGTGCAGGACGAGGTGGCTCACCCGCTCGGGATGGCGCGCCGCGTAGGCGATGGCGATGGCGCCGCCCTGCGAGAGCGCGAGCAGCGGGAAGCGCTCGATGCCCACTGCGTCGGCCACCGCCTCCAGGTCGCGAACCCAAGCCTCGAGCGAGATGTCCGCGACCTCGCGATCCGAGAGCCCGCAGCCACGCGCGTCGTAGCGGACGAAAGTGTGATCGCGCGACAGCTCGCGCAGCCAGGGGCGCCACACCGAGCTCTCCCAGTCGAGCTCCACGTGCGTCATCCACGTCCCGACCTTCACCAGCGGCGGCCCGTTGCCCGAAGTCGCGTAGGCGATCCGCACACCGTCGGCGCTGGTGCAGAAGCGGATCTGCTGTGAAGGGGCGGGCATGGCGGGGCCATGCGAAGTCTAGACGAAATCCCGGACTGAACGCCCGGCGCTCTTGAGAGCCCTACCTTCTCGCGCTCCTGGTGCGACCGGCAAACACTCTCACCTGGTCGCGTCCCGCGGCCTTGGCATCGTAGAGCGCCTCGTCGGCGGCGCGCAGCAGCGCTTCGGCGCCGCCCGCGTGCTCCGGGTACAGCGCGATTCCGAGCGACGCCGTGACCCCGCGAAGCCGGACCCGGTCGCCCCGGATCGCCGAGCATATTTCCTCGCCGCGCCGGCGCGCACCGGCGAGCGTCGCCTTGGGCAACACCAGCGCGAACTCCTCGCCACCGTAGCGGCAGGCGATATCGCTGCCGCGAATGTGGCGTTCCAGGAGCGCGCCCATTTCCACGAGCACCTGGTCGCCCGCCTGGTGGCCGGCCAGGTCGTTGAGCTGTTTGAAATGGTCGAGATCAATCATGATCACTGCGAGCGGCGCGGGTTCGCGCTCGGCGCGGATGAGCTCACGCGGAAGGTAGTCGCGCAGGAAGCGGCGGTTGTAGAGCGCAGTCAGCGGATCGCGGATCGCCTGCTCGCGCAAATCGCCCATGACGCGCTGCATGGCTTCGACCGCACGCCGGCGCTCGTCGATGACCGCGCTCAGCACCAGTCCCGTCGTCACGACCGTGCACATGAACGCGAGCAACAGCAGCAGCGATTCGTTCAGCGACCCTTGCGCGAACGGCCCGCTGCCCTCGAGCGTGAACCAGACGGCCGCCGCGCACACCAGGGCGTTCACGGTCGCGACTTTGCGCTGCCGGAAGCGGAAAGCGGCCCAGATGACGAACGGCAGGATCGCGAACGTAAGCGACAGCGAAGGGATGTACGGGGCCATGCCCGCACCGAATATCACGTACGTCACTCCGGACAGAAGGCAGATGAGAACGCATCCCTCGAAAATTTTCCAGCGGGTCCAAGCGGGATGGATCCGAACGGACCAGCCCAGGATCAGCGGAGCGACGATGATGATTCCGACGGTATCGCCCTGCCACCAGGTCCACCAGTTCCACAGGAGCTCGAGAGAATTCAGTGAATGCACCAGGACGAGCGGCGCCGCGGCGACCGTGGCTGCGATCGTCGCGCTCAACGCCGCGACGGCGACGAACTTGACCACGTCCTCTCCACGCTGGAACACACCGGGCCGGCCGACGTACGCGCGGAATAGCGCCGCACCGGCGAGCGCTTCGAGAGTGTTGCCCGCGCCGATGAGCGTCGCGGCAAGGAACGAAGACTGGACGGTGATATTGACGAGCGAAGCGCCCAGCCAGATACCGGGCCAGATGCGGCTGCCCAGGAGGAGGACCGACGCGAAGGCGATCCCGGAAGGCGGCCACACTGCGGTGGCGTAGCCCGGGGGTATCGCCACCAGCAGGGCGAGCTTCGCGGTCAAGAAATACGCGGCGGCGAGCACGACGACCTTCGCCAGGTACGAGACCGGACGGTCCAAGGCGGGCGCCTTGCGCGCCGCGAAGTCGAAGACCCGTCTTCGCGTTTGCTCGAAATGCAAAAGGCGTCGGTTCATTCGGGCAGGAGTCGGCCGGGAATCCGCCGGAGATTCGGTGGATGGAGACGATTGTGAGCTACGCCGGACGGAAAAACGCGTGCCGGAAGCGGAAAAGCGTGGACAATGACACAGTCATAGTCGCGCATCGTCAGATGGTACGCGTCCCGCAAGGCGCCGGCCCGGGATCCGCTGCCGCGCTGCGCGCCGAAGACCTTGTCTCAGTTCCGCGCGCGCGGCGGCCAGTCGCTGACGAAGCCGTCGCGGTTGGGCATCTTCACCTGCGGCAGCGTCTGCGCGTTCATGACCGCGTCCTCGCCGATGATGCCGTTCAGGAAGAGCAGGTAGGCGCTCACCGCGTAGACCTCGTCGTCCGAGAGCGAAAGCGGGTTGGTGATCGGCATCGCCCGCCGCACGTAGTCGAAGAGTGTGGTCGCGTAAGGCCAGTAGCTCCCGACGGTGCGCAGCGGCGTCTTCGTCGCCAGCGAGCCCACGCCGCCGACCAGCACATCGGCGGGCTTGCCGGCGCCCTTCGCGCCGTGGCAGGCCATGCACTTCTGCTCGTACACCTGCAGCCCCTGGCGCGCGCTGCCGCCGCCCTTGGGCAGCCCGGCGCCGCTCGGCGGAATGCTGATGTCGTAGCGCGCGATCTCCTCCGCGCCCACCGCGGTGCCGAAGGCCGGCGGCTTGCCCGGCGCAGCGGGTTGCGGGCCCGCGCAGGCGGCGAGCGCCGCGGCCGCGATCACGACGATGCGTTTAGGCGTAGACATTTTTCACGCTCCCGTCCGTGCCCACGGCCCAGCTCACGATGGAGTGGTTGTGATAGGCATTGGCGGCCGAGTATTGCGCGAGCCACGCCTTGCGCGCCGGCTGCACCTGTCCCTTTTCGTCGGTGGCGCGGCTTTGCAGCACCGCCTCCTTCCCGGTCCATTCCCAGGGAAGGCGGAAACGTACCAGGGCCTTCGGGCGTTCCTCTCCGGTGAGTGCGGCCTCCGCCCAGGTGGCGCCGCCGTCCGTGGAGACCTCGACGCGGCGGATGCGGTCGGCGCCGCTCCAGGCGATGCCCGAGATCTCGTAGAACCCGGTGCGCGGCAGCTTCATGGTGGAAGAGGGCTTGGTGATCACCGACTTCACGCCCATCTCGAAGGTGAACTGCAGCGCGCGCCCGTCGGGCTGCAGGTCCGTGTACTTGGAGGTCTCGTCCTTGGTGTAGGTCGGCTCTTCGGT
>JBGQKQ010000203.1:0-4603 GCA_041499655.1 Gammaproteobacteria bacterium | reverse complement strand
CTGCGATTCGAGCGCGAGGAAATTCCAGGTGCGCTCGAAGATGAACTTGTGCTCCAGCTCGAACAACTCCGGGTCCGAGTACACGTCGCGGTGCACGCGGAACACGCCCTCCGCGGGACGATCGTCAACGTAGAGACGGATGTCCTTCAGATCCATGGCCTCGCTCCCGGCGGTCAATTGTCGCAGATATCGGTATCATCCGCGCACCATGAAGCCGCAGCCCTCGAGCCGCACGCGCCTGGCTTCCGACATCGGCGGCACCTTCACCGACGTGGCCGCGTTCGACGAGAAGAGCGGGCGGCTGGTCCTCGGCAAGGCCCTCTCGACCCCCGCACGTCTGGTCGACGGGATCGCGGCCGGCATCGACCGCGCCGGGACGCGCTACGGCGACGCGGCCGTGTTCCTGCACGGCTCGACCATTGCGATCAACACCCTGCTCGAGCGTACCGGCGCGAAAACCGCGCTGCTCACCACCGAGGGTTTCCGCGACGTCTACGAGATCGGGCGCATCAACCGCCCCGACGCGTACAACCTGTACTTCAGGAAGCACGTGCCGCTGGTCGAGCGCGCGTTGAGGCTGGAAGTGCGCGAGCGCATCACCGCCGAGGGCGAGGTGCGCGTTCCGCTCGACGAGGCGAGCGTGCACGCGGCCTGCGACCGGCTCGAGGCCGAGGGCGTGGACGCGGTCGCGATCATGCTGCTGCACTGCTACGTCAATCCGGCGCACGAGGCGCGCGTGAGGGCCATTGTGCGGCAGCGCCTGCCGCGCGCCTTCGTCACCGCCTCGCACGAGCTTTCGCAGGAATACCGCGAGTTCGAGCGCTGCTCCACCGCGGTCGCCAACGCCTACATCGGCCCGGTAGTGAGCGAGTATCTGGGCGGCATCGGCGCGCATCTGAAGCAGTCCGGATTCGGCGGATCGTTCCTGCTGGTGCAGTCGACGGGCGGCCTATACGAATCGCACCAGGCGCAGCAGCAGTGCGTGCGCATGCTCGAGTCGGGCCCGGCCGCCGGCGTGATCGGCGCGCAGGCGCTGTGTCGCGCGCTCGGGCTCGAAGACGCCGTGGCCTTCGACATGGGCGGGACCACCGCCAAGGCGGGCGTCATCCACAAGGGCGAGGCGCTCACCACGGGCGCGGCACTCATCGGCGGCTACAACCAGGCGCTGCCGGTGCAGATCCCGATGATGGATATCTTCGAGGTCGGAACGGGCGGCGGCAGCATCGCCGCCGTCGACGCGAGCGGCGCGCTCAGGGTCGGGCCGCAGAGCGCGGGAGCCGAGCCCGGCCCCGCCTGCTACGGCCGCGGCGGCACGCGGCCCACGGTGACCGACGCGAACCTCCTGCTCGGACGCCTCGGCGCGGACCGTTTCCTGGGCGGCGAGATGAAACTCGACGCGGCCGCCGCCGAGCGCGCTCTGCGCGAGCACATCGCCAGGCCGCTCGGGATCGACGCCGTGCGCGCAGCGGAGGGCATTCTGCGCATCGCGGCAACGGCGATGTCCTACGCCGTGAAGGCCGTCTCCACCGAGCGTGGCCTCGACGCCGCGGCGTTCGCCCTGGTCGCCTACGGCGGAGCCGGCCCGCTGCACGCCTCCGCCATCGCACGCGAGATCGGCATGCGGCGCGTCGTCGTGCCGCGCGCCCCCGGGCATTTCTGCGCGTTCGGGATGCTGTTCTCCGACCTGCGCTACGACCTGGTGCGCACCTGGTTCACGCGCCTCTCGGACGTATCCTTCGAAGCGATCGAGCGCGTCTACGCCGCGCTGATCGACGATGGAAAGAAAGCGCTCGCCTCCAGCGGCATCGAGCCCGCAAGGATCACCGTAACCCGCGCGGCCGACATGCGCTACGTCGGCCAGGAGCACCCGGTGACGGTGGCGCTGCCGCCCGAGGTGTTCCGGCGCCGCAGCCGCGGCGCATTGAAGCGGCGCTTCGACGAAGAGCATCTGCAACGCTACGGCACCTGCGCGCCCGAGGAGCAGGCGGAAATCGTGAGCTTGCGCGTGACGGTGGCCGGCGTGCTGAAGAAACCGGCGCTCGAGCGCATCGCGCGCGGCGGGCCTGCGCCGCTCGCATCGGCGCGACGCGGCAAGCGCAAGGTCTACTTCGCCGAACTCGGCCGGGCGGTTCCCACGCCGACCTACGCGCGCGACGACCTGAAGGCCGGCAACCGCATCGACGGTCAGGCGCTGATCGAGGAACACGCCTCGACCACCGTCGTCCTCCCAGGGGACCGCCTGCGGGTGGACGTTTTCGGCAACCTCGACATCGAAGTCGGGCGGAGGCGAACATGAAGCGCGCCAAGGCGGACGCGGTGCTCACCGAGATCGTCAGGAACGGCGTGATCGCGGTGACCGAGGAGATGAAGACCAACCTGATGCGCACCGCCTACAACATGATCGTGTACGAGGCGCTCGACTTCACGGTGGGCCTGTATACGGCCGAGGGCGAGACCGTCTCGATCGGCCTCGGGCTGCCGAGTTTCATCCGCGGCATGGCCGAGACGGTGAAGGCGAAGCTGCGGCATTTCGCGCAGGTTGGACCGGGTAAGGGAATCGAGCCCGGGGACATCCTGGTCACCAACGACGCCTACACCACCGGCAGCCATCTCTACCACTTCACCTTCAGCCTGCCGATCTTCCACCGCGGCAAACTCTCGGGGTTCGCCTGCTGCATGGCGCACTGGACCGACGTGGGCGGCGTGCTCGGCGGCGTCACCACCGATATCTATTCGGAGGGCATCCAGATCCCGATCGTGAAGTACCAGAGGGCGGGCGTGGTGAACCAGGATCTGGTGGACATCATCCGCATGAACGTGAGGATCCCCGAGCGCGCCATGGGCGACCTGCGCGCGCAGATCACGGCGGTGAAAACGGGCGAGCGCAGGTTCCTCGAGCTCCTCGACCGCTACGGGCGCGACGAGGTGCTTGCCGCCATCGGCAACATCATGGACCAGTCGGAAAGAGCCGCGCGAGAGCGCACGCGAACCATCCCCGACGGCAGCTACGAAGCCGAATCCTTCATGGACGACGACGGCGTGGATCTCGGCAAGCGCGTGCCGATCAAGGTGCGCGTCGTGAAGAAGGGCGACGAGATGACCATCGACCTCTCGCAGGTCAGCCCGCAGGTACGCGGCTTCTTCAACTCCGGTGCCACCACGGGCTACTCCTGCGCTCAGGTCGCCTACAAGTGCCTCACCTCGCCGACGGACTACCCGATCAACGAGGGGAGTTTTCGCCCGCTCAAGGTGATCCTCGCGCCGGGCACGGTGGTGAGCGCGGTGAAGCCCGCGGCGATGCGCTGGTGGATGACTTTTCCGATGACGGTGGTCGACACGGTCTTCAAGGCGCTGGAGCGGGCGATCCCGGACCGCACCATCGCCGCGCACCATGCCGACCTGCTGGTGTGCCTGATCAACGGCGTTTCGCCGAAGGACGGAAGGCTGTTTCTCGCCGGCATCGGGCCCTCGGGCGGCGGCTTCGGCGCGAAACTCACCGAGGACGGGATGAGCGCGACCGTGTGCCTCAACGACGGCGACACCCACAATCACCCGGTCGAGCAGATGGAAGCCAAGTATCCGATGCTCTTCGAGCGCCACGCGCTGCGCGAGAATTCGGGCGGCGCGGGACGCCACCGCGGGGGCCTGGGCACCGAGCAGGTGGTGCAGGCACTCAGCGCCATCAACATCAACATCCAGGTGGACCGCGTGCATTGCCCGCCCTGGGGCCTCGCCGGGGGGCACGCAGGCGCCGGCAACCAGGTGGCCCTGCGCATCGCGGGCAAGGAGATCGCCGACCTGCCCAACGCGAAAGTGCTGATGAAACGGCTCGAGCGCGGCGACGCCATCACCATCCGCGCGGGCGGCGGCGGCGGCTTCGGACCGCCCGCGGAGCGTGCCCCGGGAGCGGTGGCACGCGACGTGCGCCAGGGATACGTCTCGCCTGAGGTCGCGCGCGACACCTACGGCGTCGTCCTCGATCCCCGGACGTTCGCGGTCGACGCGGCGGCGACGGCGAAGCGGCGCGCGGAGATGAAAGAGGAATAGCATGGAGATCGGCCGAGAAACCTGCATCACCGAAAGGAGGGAAACATGAGCAACGCAACGCCTGTCACCCCCACGCAAATCGCGGCGCGGATCGAGCGCCTGCCCTTCTCGCCCTGGCACGTGAAGTTGCGCCTGATCATGGGTGTCGCCACGTTCTTCGACGCCTTCGACGCGCTCGCGATCGCTTACGTGCTGCCGGTGCTGATTCCGCTGTGGAAGCTCGCGCCGGGGCAGATCGGACTCCTCATCTCGATCGGCTTCGCCGGGCAGCTGGTCGGAGCGATCCTGTTCGGCTGGCTTGCCGAAAAGCTGGGCCGCGTGCGCGTCGCGGCCTGGACCATCGGCATCTTCTCGGTGTTCAGCCTGGTATGCGCGTTTTCCTGGAGCTACCCGTCGATGCTCGTGTTCCGCTTCTTCCAGGGCCTGGGCCTGGGCGGTCAGGTGCCGATCGCGGCGGCCTACATCAACGAAATCGCCAAGGCCGAAAAGCGCGGCCGCTTCTTCCTGCTCTACGAGGTGATTTTCCCCGTGGGCCTGCTCGCCGTCGCGCTCGTCT
>JBGQKQ010000202.1:0-4629 GCA_041499655.1 Gammaproteobacteria bacterium | reverse complement strand
TCGCGGCCGTCGGGATACCCGGCTTCGGCGAGGAGCTTGCGCGCGGCCTCGACCGGCTTGCGCCTGGGCTTGCCGTCCACCCAGTCGTAAACTACGGGGTTGTAGCCTTGCGCGTCCTCGCGGTAGCCGAAAATCTCAGGCGGCAGAGGTCCCATGCCGGGCAGCCCGCGCCCGTTCGCAAAAATGGAAATGTATTCCTCCCAGTCGAGCGCGATCGACACGGCCTGCCTCAGCTTCCGGTTGTGCTCGCGAGTCCTCTCGTCCTTGCCGCCCACGATCGCGTCGTTAAAATTGAACGCCATGTAGAAAGTGCTCGGCGCGACCGAGGTGCGCAGACGGATCCCGCGCGCTTCCATTTCCGGAGTCAGCGCCGAATCGCCTTCCACGTTCATCCGCACCGCCTGGTCGAAGTTGTCCGAGCCGATCCCCGCGCTGTCGTAGTAGCCCTGCAGGAACTTGTTCCACAGGGGAACGCTTTCCTTTTCCCGGGACATCACGATTCGTTCTACGAAGGGCACGCGCTTGCCCGCGTTGGCGAGCAGGCCCGCCGCGGAATCTCCGGGCTCGCCTTCCGATGGATAGAGCTCGCCGCGAAAATTCGGATTCGCCTGGAGCACCATGCGCGAGTTCGGGTCGTTTTCAGACAGCATGTACGCGCCGGTTCCGACCGGATACCAGTCGAGCGTGAGGTTGCGGCCTTCGTTCATGCCGCGCTGCGAGTAGAAGCGATCCGCCTCCCAGGGGACGGGCGCGAAGAACGGCATGGCGAGCCAGTAGACGAACTGCGGATACTTGCCGCGGATGCGCACGCGGTACGTATAGCGGTCCACCACCTTCACGCCAGAGATGTCGTAGGTCCGGAGGTCGATCCACGGGTAGCCGCGGTCCGATGCCCCGCGGCGTTTCTGATGCTCGGCCATCAGCGCATCGTTGTCGCGCTTGAGCCATTCGCCCAATTCCTTCAAGCCGACGATGTACTCGCTCATGTGGCCGTAGATGGGCGACACCACGCGCGGATGGGCGAGCCGCTTGATCTCGTAGACGTAGTCCTCCGCGGTCAGCTCACGCGTGCCGGTCTTCGGAAAATCGGACAACTTGTATTTCGACCGGATCTCGCTCTCGGCGAGCGAAAGATACAGCGGCTGACCCTTGTCGTCCTTGGCGAACGCGGGATGAGGCTGGTACAGGATCCCTGGACGGATGCGGATGTCGTATTCGCTGTAGGCCACGTGATCCGAGTCCTCGGGGACCGGGCGGCCGCCCTCGTCGAAGAACTTCGGTCTGGGAATCCCGCTTGCGGCCGCGGGAATCAGTTCGTAGGGGCGTTTCAGGTAGTGGTACTGGAAGGGCGGCTCGTAGATCTGCTGGATGATGTCGTACTCGTCGGAGGTGT
The DNA here is from genome assembly GCA_041499655.1 of Gammaproteobacteria bacterium. GTDB lineage: Bacteria > Pseudomonadota > Gammaproteobacteria > Burkholderiales > SG8-39 > VBDM01. The sequence goes on along the minus strand of JBGQKQ010000202.1, from coordinate 3,236 downwards.
AGGACTGCGCCGGATCCAGGTGCTTCGGCCGCTCGATGAAAAAGGTGTAGAGGATGTTCCGCCCGCGATCCTCGGCGGGATACGGATCGTTCCAGGCGCGGCCGCAACCGGCGAGGCCGCAAACGAGCAGTATCACCGGAAGGAGCGTGCCGCGCATGGCGCGCCAAGTGTAGCCGAACGCCTGTCCTGAGTCATCGGACGCATCGGATATAATCACCCGCACTTTCGCTAGCTTGCGCTTTTATCGTTCGCACATTCCGAGGGAGATCGCATGGGTTTACTCGCCGGCAAGCGCGTCCTCGTCACCGGCCTGCTTTCGAACCGCTCGATCGCCTACGGCATCGCGAAGGCCGCGCGGCGCGAGGGCGCCGAACTCGCATTCACGTATCAGAACGACCGCTTCCGCGACCGCGTCGCCGAAATGGCGGGCGAGTTCGGCAGCAAGCTCGCTTTTCCCTGCGACGTGGCAAACGACGCCGAGATTGCCGCGCTGTTCTCCGGGCTCGCGAAGACCTGGGACGGTCTCGAGGGGCTGGTGCATGCGATCGCTTTCGCCCCGCGCGAGGCGATCGCCGGCGACTTTCTCGAGGGCCTGTCGCGCGAAGCGTTCCGCATCGCCCACGACGTCAGCGCCTACAGCTTCGCCGCGCTCGCGAAGGCGGCGCTGCCCATGATGCAGGGGCGCAAATCGGCGCTCCTCACCTTGACCTACCTGGGCGCCGAGCGCGTGGTTCCGAACTACAACACCATGGGGCTGGCCAAGGCGAGCCTCGAAGCCGGCGTGCGCTATCTCGCGAGCAGCCTGGGGCCCAGGGGAATTCGCGTCAATGCCATTTCGGCCGGCCCGATCAAGACCCTCGCGGCCAGCGGAATCTCGGGCTTCGGGAAGATTCTCAAGTACGTCGAGGAAAACGCGCCGCTGCGGCGCAACGTCACCACCGAGGAAGTCGGCAACGTCGCCGCCTTCCTCCTTTCCGATCTCGCGTCATCCGTCACCGGAGAGATCGTTCACGCCGACTCCGGATTCAGCACCGTGGTGGGCGGCATCGCCGGAGACGCGGGACCTCCGGCCGCCTGAACGAGCCGGGCCCCGGCAGCCGCTACTGGACCTTCTTCTCCAGCGCTTCCCGGTTGATCTCCACTTTCGCGTCGGCGCGCAAGGCGTCGAGGAAAGACTTGAACTCCAGGGCGCCGCTCGTCCGGCCGAGCTCGCTCTGAACGCTGCGCGCTCGTGCCTCGTCGGGCCGGACCTCGACGACCCGGGCGATGCGGTAGATCGTGTAGCCGTCGCCGGACTCCACACCGGCATAGGCCGGCACCTTGCTCGCGTCGGCCCCGAACACCTGCGAGATCGCCGCAGGCGCAAGCCCCTTGGGATCGTCACGGCTGACGAGCTTGCCCGCTCCGAAGCGCGCCTGGGAGGCATCGCCCTTGCGCAGGTTCTCAAGCAGCGCCGCGCCCTGCTTTCTCGCAAGGCCCAGCGCTTCCTGCCGTGCGAGGTCCCTGGCGATGCCGTCCTTCACTTCCCCGAAGGGACGCAGGCTCGCGGGCTTGCGCTCCAGCACTCGCGCCGAGACGAGCGTGCCCGGGCTGGTCTCCACCGCCTCGGTATTGCGACGGTTCTTGATCGAATCCTCCGAGAACAGGGCGGCCAGCAGACGGACATTGTTCAGCGCCGGAACCTTGGCCACCTGCCGCGTCACGCCTTGCGCTTTCTGAATGGCGAGCTTGAACTTGTCGGCCGCGGGCTTCAACGAGTCTGACTGCTCGTAGACGAGGTTGCTGAACACCTCCGCCGCCTCGGCGAAATGCCGTCCCGCCTGCTGCTTTTTCAGCTGCAGCTCGATCTCGGGCCGGACCTGCTCGAAGGTCTTCATCTTGCCGGGCTTGATGCCGGTGACCTTGATGATGTGGAAGCCGAAGTCGGACTCGACCAGATCGCTGATCTGCCCGAGCTTGAGGCGGAAAGCCGCCTCCTCGAACGGACGGACCATCATGCCCCTGGAGAAGAACCCGAGGTCGCCCCCCTGCGAGGCCGAGCCCGGATCGCCGGATTCCTTCTTCGCGAGATCCGCGAAGCTCCCGGGGGAAGCGCGCAGCTGCGACAGGACGCCTTCAGCGCGCTGGCGCGCCTTGCGCTTGTCCTCGTCAGTCGCGCCGCCCTTCACCGAAATCAGGATGTGGCTGGCGCGGCGTTGCTCCGGCTCGCCGTACTTCGACAGATTCGATTCGTAGTACTTCCGTGTCTCGGCGGCATCCAGCTGCTCCGAGGAGAGCAGCGCGTCCGCGCTCAGCACGATGTATTCGGCCTGCACTTCCTCCGGGATCTGGAAGCGCGCCGGATTGCCGTCGTAGAAGGCGCGGATCGCGTCCGCCGCGACCCGCACCCCGCGCGCGTCCGCCTGAATCCGCTGCTCGGCGATCTCGCGCTGCTGCGCGCGCAGTAGAGCGAGCTGGTCGGCCGCCGATTTCGACACGAAGCCGGAATCGGCCAGGGCGCCGCTGAGCTGCTGGACCGTCAGGTCGCGGCGAAGGGCGGCGTCGAACGTCTCCGGGCTCATCCTCTCGTTCTGGAGCGCGGCGTCATAGCGCTCCCTGGAAAATTTTCCATCCACCTGAAACGCGGGAATCGACAGGGTCGCTTCGACCAGCGTCTGGTCCGGCACCATCAGATAGTTGCGCGAGGCGTACTGCATCAGCAGCCGCTGCGAGATCATCCCGTCGAGCAGCTCCCGGCGCATCGCGGGCGAATCGAATACCGCGGGATCGAAGTTCCTGCCCAGCATGCCGCGCAGCCGGTCCTGCTGCTGCTGCAGCGCTTCGCTGAATTCCTGCTCGCTGATCTTTTGTCCGCTGACCTCGGCCACTTCCCCGGCGCGGCTCATCACTCGCTGGTAGGAATCGATCCCCCAGAAGGCGAACGGCAGCGCGACCAGTGCGAGCACGACCTGCATCAGGCGCTTGTTGTTGTGGACTAGATCGAACATGGACGGGATTCTCGCAGCGAACCTGGAAGCCCGCACGGGCTCCCCTCAAGTCATCGAATCTGGCGGAGCGGACGGGACTCGAACCCGCGACCCCCGGCGTGACAGGCCGGTATTCTAACCAACTGAACTACCGCTCCGCGTTTCATCGTCTGCCAGACCGCGCAGACGCAACCCGGTTCTTTCCGCAACCGGCCTTGCTGCCAATGGTGGGTGCTGACGGGATCGAACCGCCGACATTCGCCTTGTAAG
>JBGQKQ010000201.1:0-4639 GCA_041499655.1 Gammaproteobacteria bacterium | reverse complement strand
TGCTCCTGAAAGGCAGCATCGTCGTCAAGAAGGCCTACTGCGACTGGGAGAGGTACAAGGACTTCAAGGCCGACATGCACGAGGCCTCCTTCGAACTGATCGAGATCCCGCACGTGCGCATGTCGGGAAAGAATTCTGCGGACATCCGCATGGTGGTGGACGCGCTAGACCTGTGCTACACCAAGTCGCACGTCGACACCTTCGTCATCATCAGCGGCGACTCCGACTTTTCCCCCTTAGTCTCGAAACTTCGCGAGAACGACAAGACCGTGATCGGTGTCGGCGTGAAGAACTCGAGCTCTGACCTCCTGGTCGCAAACTGCGACGAGTTCATCTTCTACGACGATCTGGTGCGCGAGAAGCCGTCGCGGCGCCCACCGAAGAGAAAACCCCAGAGCAAGCCTGCCTCGGCCGAGGGCACGCCCAAGGACGGTGAGGACAAGACCGAGGAGGCCCTGGATCTGGTGATGCAGACCGTCGATGCCCTGATCGCCGAGCGCGGCGCCGAGGAAAAGCTCTGGGGTTCGATGGTCAAGCAGGCGCTGAAGCGGCGCAACCCCGGCTTCAACGAGTCCTACTACGGGTTCTCTTCATTCTCCAAGCTCCTCGACGAAGCCGAGGCGCGCCACATGCTGGAGCTCGAGCGCGACGAAAAATCGGGCGGCTATCTAGTAAAAAGCGTTGCGCACTAGATCAGACCCGCTCGATCACGAGCGCGATCCCCTGTCCGACGCCAATGCACATGGTGCACAGGGCGTAGCGGCCCTTGACCGTCTGCAGTTGATACATCGCCGTCGTCACCAGGCGCGCGCCCGAAGCGCCGAGCGGATGCCCGATGGCGATCGCGCCGCCGTTGGGATTGACGTGCTCGGCGTCGTCGGGCAGCCCGAGATCGCGCGTCACCGCAAGAGCCTGCGCGGCGAACGCCTCATTCAGCTCGATGACCTCAATTTGCGAGAGCTTGAGCCCGGTCTTCTCGAGCACCTTGCGCGTCGCGGGCGCGGGCCCGACGCCCATGATGCGCGGCGCGACACCTGCCGTGGCCATGCCGATCACGCGCGCACGCGGAGTGAGCTTGTGCTTTTTCGCCGCTGCATCGGAGGCAAGAATCACCGCGCAAGCGCCGTCGTTCACGCCCGAGGCGTTCCCCGCGGTAACCGTGCCCTCGGGCTTCACGACCCCTTTCAGTTTCATGAGCCCCTCGAGCGTCGCTTCGGGGCGCGGGTGCTCATCGCGGTCGACAGAGACGGACGTGCCCTTCTTCCCCGCGACCGACACGGGAACGATTTCGCTGCGGTAGAAGCCCCTGGCCTGCGCCGCCGCCCAGCGCTGCTGGCTCCGCAGCGCGAATGCGTCCTGGTCGGACCGCGCCACCTTGAATTCGTCGGCGACGTTTTCGGCGGTCTCGGGCATCGAATCGATCCCGTACTTCGCCTTCATCGCTGGATTGACGAAACGCCAGCCGATGGTCGTGTCTTCGATCTTTGCCGCGCGCGAGAACGCGCTGTCGGCCTTCGGAACGACGAAGGGCGCACGCGACATGCTCTCCACGCCGCCGGCGATCATGAGCTGCGTCTCGCCGCACCTGATGGCGCGCGCCGCCGTGCCCACGGCGTCCAGGCTCGACCCGCACAGGCGGTTCACGGTCGCGCCCGGCACCTTCTCCGGCAATCCGGCCAGCAGCAGCGCCATGCGCGCGACGTTGCGGTTGTCCTCTCCCGCCTGGTTCACGCAGCCGTAGATCACGTCGTCGACGGCACCCCAGTCGACCGAGGGGTTGCGCTCCATCAGCGCCTTGATCGGAAGCGTGGCGAGATCGTCGGTGCGGATCGAGGAGAGCGCGCCCCCATAACGTCCGAAAGGGGTGCGAACGGCGTCGCAGATGAAAACTTCGTTCATTTTGGTCTCGAGAGATCGGGAAGCCGGCTATTGTAAATCAGCCCGCCCCCCGGAGAATCTCAGACCAGGCCGCTGACGGGAATCGCGGCTCCGTGGATCGCCCTCGCCGCATCGGAGGCAAGGAATAGCACGACCTCGGCGAGCGCCTCGGGTGCTACCCAGCGGCGCGGGTCTGCCTTGGGCATGTCCGCGCGGTTCTGCGGCGTGTCGATGGTGCTGGGCAGGATGCAGTTCACGTTGATGCCCTTGTCGCGCAATTCCGCCGACATGCTCTCGGTCAGGCGTATGACCGCGCTCTTCGATGCACTGTAGGCGCCCATGTTCGCCTTGCCCGACAGTCCCGCGAGGGCGGCGATATTGACGATCTTGCCGTGCCCCGCGGCGAGCATCCCGGGAACCACGGCGCGGGCGCAATTGATCACCGACTTCGCGTTGAGGCCGAGCATCAGGTCCCAGGTGTCCTCGGGCGTCTCGTGTACCGGCTGCCCCATGCGGAATCCTCCCGCGATGTTGCAAAGGATGTCGATCCGTGTTCCGGCCGGGAGCGCTCGCGCCACGGATTGCGCGTCGCGAAGATCGGCGAGAGCAAACCGCTTGCCCGCGCCCTCGTCGCCGTACGCCGAGCGCAGATGCTCGTCGTGGTGGTCCATGAGGATCAGCGAGGCTCCTTCGGAAGCGAACGCCTGCGCGACCGCGCGACCGAGATTGCCCGCCGCGCCGGTAATCAGGCAATTCTTGCCGCTAAACCTCACGGCCCGCTTTGGACTATGCGGCCGAGCGGGCCTTGGCGGACTTCGCCCAGTACTCGGACGAGGCCTTGGTGTCGGCGAGCGTTCTCGCGTCCTCGAAGCCCGGCGCCATGGACGCGGACGTCCCGGCGAGGATTTGATGGTGGTCGATGTTGAGCAGCCGCAGCCAGCTCTGCTGTCCGAGCGTCAACCCGATCATGCAACCGAGCTCGACCAACTCCGCCTCGCTGAAGTGCTTGGTCATGCGCTGCCAGAAAGCATCGTCGGTCGGCGTGTGCCAGGTGATCGCCTCCGCGTAAGCGAGGGCGGCCTTCTGGCGCTCGTTGTAGCGCGTCGATTTCTCGAAATCGAGCAGATCCCTGACCTGGTCCTCGATCAGCGCGCCGCTGGCCGTCGCCTTGACCGAACGCTGGTTGCCGCAGTACTCGCATTCGACGGAGCGCGAAACGTAGAGGCGGCACAGCTCCTTGATGGCATGATCGAGCACGCCTTTCCTGAAGATATCGCGCCAGGAGTTCGCGAAGAACCAGAAGCAGGCCGGAACGTGCGCGCGGATCGCAGAGCTCTCGGGGCGGGGCGTGCCCTCCCGCTGGCAGCGCTCCATCTCCTTGCGCATCTCCTCGTCCATCTCTTCGAGCGGTACGTAGCTGATCCTCTGCTTTGCCATGGGTCTCCTCGCGGGCCGATCGGCCGGTCGCAACATCTTTCAAAGTCTGCCTTCTCGCACGCAGAGTTGCAAGCGATGGGCCAGCGCCCACCCATCTAATGCTTGGTCTTGTCTGTCGGCGGGTCTTCCGCGGGCGGAGCCTCGACCACGCGCCAGTCGGCGGCCGCGTGTGGAATCGCCGGCGGCATCCCGGGCAATTGCTCCTGATCGGGGGCCGGGAGCGCCGTGCTGTCGCGCGCTCCGTAGACCGTATAGATATGCGGCGCGGCGCGGTTGACGTGCACCTGGAAAACGTCCGGCCGGTTGTAGTGTCCGGCGAAGTCGTGCCGCAACTTGGCGAGCACGCCGATCTCCAGATTGCAGTCAGCGTACAGAATGCCTTCCTCTGCGCCCATCGGACCGGCGAGGATTCGGCCGTTGGGAGCGACGATGACGCTGCCGCCGCACCAGTCGACATCGCGCAGGAACTTCTCCGCTTCGGGACCGGCCCTGAGCATGCGGATCATCGGCTCATCCACCGTCCCGCAGGCCGAGATCACGAAGGCCTTGCTCATCTGCGCAAAAGCCTGCGAATCGACCGCGACACGGTTGCGCATCGGGTCGCCGCTCGTCGGAAAGTGATTCGGCCAGCTCATCACGTGAATACGCGTGCCCTCGGCGGTAAGCGCGAACACGGCAAGCGGGTTGGAGTTCTCGCCGCAGATCAGGCCGCTCATCGGTCCGAACTCCGTCTGGAACGCGCCGAAAGTGTCGCCGAAGCCTCCCGCATGCACCAGCCGCTCGCCGACCGTGGGGACAAGCTTCTGGTGCTTGCCGAGAAGCCTCCCCTCAGGTCCGATGTAGACCTGCGTGTTGAACATGGTGCCGATCGTGCGCGGGAGCTTTTCGCATACGCCCACTACGACGTAGGCGTTCGCATCGCGCGCGGCTGCGCAGAGCGCATCGATTTCCGGGCCCGGGATCTCGACGGAATTCTTGAAGAGCGCGACGGCAAGCTCGTTCGCGATGGCGCTCGTCGCCGGATGGTGGTGATACCAAACCGGATGCGCGGGGATATAGCCCTCGGGGAAGCCGACGACGCGCGCGCCCTGCCTGCCTGCCTCGCGAATCAGGCGGCAGGCCTTTTCGGTCGAACCTTCGCGATCGAGGAACACCGAAGCAGCCTGCACCGCCGCCACTTTCACAACCGGATACGTGTCGCCCATGGATTTGCGCCGAGTAGCCGGTCAATTCCCGGTCACCCCCATGCGGGAGTGACGGTGCGCCCCTTGAGGATCATTGCGGCTTGATGCCGGCCCCCTTGATCACGCGCGCGTACTCGTCA
>JBGQKQ010000200.1:0-4654 GCA_041499655.1 Gammaproteobacteria bacterium | reverse complement strand
TGCTGAGGCTCCAGTCGAAGTTGGCACGGAGCGCGGTGTTCTTTGTATCGAATACCTCGCTCTTGCCGTCGCTGATGTTCTGCTGAAGCGCCCCGAGGAACGTGACGCGGTCGGTGAGAGGTTTGAGCACCGTCACACCGTACGCGTGGCGGTAGCCGTCGCGCAGGGTCGACTGGTAGTACTCGGCCTGGGTGCGCAGGAACACGGAGTACGTGGCGGCGCGGAACTCGCCGGAAGAGCGGTACTGCATATCCGCCTGGGCGCCGAAGAAATTGTGCGACAGGCCGTCGTACTTCTGGAACTTCTCGCCACCGACGAAGCCCTGGACGATGGCGCGGGTGTGCGTCGACACCGGCAGCGTGAGGCCTTTGCTCGCCCGCACGCCGAAAATGGAGTCGCGCAGCGCGTCGCTGCCGCCCGCCCGGGTGACGTTGTCGTCCGCAGTCAGGCTCGCCTCCACGCGCGCGGCGGTGAACTCGAAATCCAGGGCGTGGGCGATACCGGGAGCAGCGGCGGGTAGCAGGGCCGCGGCGGCAACCAGAATCGCCCTCCGCCTCCTACGGGTAGTCGCGCCGCGGCGCATTGTAGTCCTGAAGCGGGAACACGAACGGCGGCGTGCGCCCGACCAGCGACTCGATCAGCATCAGCTCCTGGTCGGTGTGGTTGATGAACGGCGCTTTGCGGATGCTCGCGCCCTCCTTGCCCTTCGCCAGGATGTACAGCGGATTGTCGTGATGGGTCGCCACCACCGTCTGCTTGCTCGCGGGATCGTTGTTGGCGGTGACGTCGGCGACCCCGTAGCAGGTGCAGAAATAGGTCTGCTCCGGGTCGGTCTCGGCGTACACGCCGGTGCCGCGGATGCCGATGGTCGAGGTTGCGGTGACGATGCGCGTCGGCCTGCCCTTGCCGAACACCGACAGCACCTTCCCGGTCACCAGCCGCATCGCGGTCACGAGCCCCGATCTCTCCGGCGGCTTCTCGATCACCATGCGGCTGCCGCCGCGCAGGAGGAACGCCTCCTCGGCGACGGCGAAGATGATTTCCCCGTTGGCCGCGGTCTCGATGGTATCGCCGGGCTTGATTAGGGTCTGGAGGCTCGCCGGCTGGCTGTTGACGCTCACCGCGCCGGAGACGCGGTAGACGGACTGTCCTGCGGGAAGCGGGCCGGGGGAGCGGCCGAAGATCTGCGCGGCGGCGCTTCCAGCCGAGGAGAAGAACCCTGCGGCGAGCGCCTGTATGAGAATGCGGCGGCGCGGGTCGTCGAGAATACCAAACGGTCTCACAGCGGCAAACCTCCCAATGTGCCCCTGCAACTCCGCGTTTCGCCAGCACGCGAATCGCGGTTGCAACTGCGACGGAAACGCTGATCCGCCGACTATCCGTGCCTGGCCGACGATGCTAACACATAATGTCGGTGATCCGGCCCGGCGGGACACCCGGAGCGGAGACTTTTCTCACACCACGAGGCCTCCATGAAACAAATGAAACAGTCGATCCTCCTGCGTACCGCCTCGGCGCTCACGCTGATCTTCTGCGCCGGGCAGTCCTACAGGGCCCTGGACCCGTCGTCGCGGGGCCCCGAGGAAGCGGCGGTATTCATGGCGATGCAGGCCTTCCCGTTCAGCATCATGGGATTTCGCAGGACGCACTGGGATTTCTACCGCGGCTTCGGCCTGCTGTTCAGCGTGACGCTGCTGCTGCTCGCCGTGCTGCTGTGGCAGCTCGGCGCCATGGCGCGGAGCGACCCGGCCCGCGCGCGCCCGCTGATCGCGACGCTGTTCGCCGGCTACCTCGCGTTCACCGTGCTGTGCGGCATGTACTTCTTCACCGCGCCCGCCGCCTTGTCGGCCGCGGTGGCGATCTGTCTCGCGCTCGCGTTCACCGCGTCCGGAACGGGAGCGTCCCGGTAAATCCCGGGCCGCCGGAGGGCCTGCGGTAAAATCACCGGAAACCCGGATACGGTCACGCGATGTCCTCCCCCGCCAAGAAGCAGCAGGAAGCCTCGCATTCCAACTTCATCCGCCAGATCGTCGAGGCCGATCTCATGGCGGGCAAGTTCGCCAAGCGCAGGTGGAGCGGCAGGCCGGGCTCGGCCCTCTCCGCGGAGCACGCGCCGCTCGACACGGCGAAGATCCGCACGCGCTTTCCGCCCGAGCCGAACGGCTATCTGCACTACGGCCACGCCAAGTCGATCTGCCTCAACTTCGGCCTCGCGCGCGACTACGGCGGCGCCTGCCATCTGCGCTTCGACGATACCAACCCGACGAAGGAGGAGACGGAGTACGTCGATTCGATCCGCGACGCGGTGCAGTGGCTGGGCTTTTCGTGGGAAGACAGGAGCGGAGGCCGGAACGAGTACTACGCCTCGGACTACTTCGAGTACCTGTACGAGTTCGCCGAGGAACTGGTGCGCCGCGGCCACGCCTACGTCGACAGCCTTTCCGCGGAGCAGATGCGCGCGCTTCGGGGCACGCTCACCGAGCCCGGCAAGGAAAGCCCCTATCGCACGCGCACGGTCGACGAGAACCTGAAGCTCTTCCGCGAAATGCGCGACGGCAAGTACGCCGAGGGCGAGCACGTGATGCGCGCGAGGATCGACATGGCCTCGCCCAACATCAACCTGCGCGATCCGGCCATGTACCGCATCCGCCACGCGCATCACCATCGCACCGGCGATGCGTGGAGCATCTACCCGACCTACGACTGGGCTCACGGCGTGTCGGACGCCCTCGAGAACATCACCCACTCGATCTGCACGCTCGAGTTCGAGGATCACCGGCCGCTGTACAACTGGTTCAACGAGCGGCTCGCGGAAAACTGGACCGGGTACGACGGCGTGCCCCGGCCCGGGCTGCTGCAGCGGCCGCTGCCGCAGCAGATCGAGTTCGCGCGGCTCAACCTGACCTATGTCGTGCTCTCCAAACGCCGGCTGATCCAGCTCGTGGAGGAAGGCCACGTCGAGGGCTGGGACGACCCGCGCATGCCCACGCTCGCCGGTGCGCGTCGCCGCGGTTACACGCCGGAAGGCTTTCGCCTTTTCGCGGAGCGCATCGGCGTGTCCAAGGCCGACTCCTGGATCGAATATGCGATTCTCGAAGATTGCATGCGCGAGCACCTCAATGAAGTCACGCCGCGCCGCATGGCGGTGCTGGACCCCGTGAAGCTCGTGATCGAGAACTACCCGGAAGGGCAGGAGGAACTTTGCGAAGTGCCCAACCACCCGCAGAAGCCCGATTGGGGCAAACGGAAGGTGCCGTTCTCGCGCGAGCTGTGGATAGAGCGCGACGATTTCATGGAGACGCCGTCCAAGGGCTATTTCCGTCTCTTCCCCGGCAACAAGGTGCGCCTGCGCTACGGGTTCGTGATCGAGTGTGCCGGCCACAGCACGGACGATGCGGGTAACCTCGTCGTGCGCTGCACCTACGACCCCGAAACGAAATCAGGCACGCCCGGCGCAGAGAAGGTGAAGGTCAAGGGCAACATCCATTGGGTCAGCGCGAAGCACGCATACGCAGCCGAAGTGCGGCTCTACGACCGCCTGTTCAAGCTCCCGCACCCGGGAGCGGGCGACACGGATTTCCTGCTGGACCTGAATCCGGATTCGAAAAAAGTGATCACGGCACAGCTCGAGCCCGCGCTCAAGGAAGCGAAGGCCGAAGAGCGATTCCAGTTCGAGCGGCACGGTTACTTCGTGGCAGACCGGATCGACCCGGTTTCAGGCGCGCCCGAGTTCAACCGGGCGGTTACGCTCCGCGATTCCTGGAGCAAGTAGTCCGTCGGTCATGTTTCGGTCTTCGTCAAGCGGCTGGAGCAACCATTGACGAGGTTTGAGAACCGCAGCACTGCCATCCTGTTCTGCGCCGCATTTCTGTTCTGCACTTCCGCTGGCGCCCAGGACTATCCCAACCGGCCGGTCCGCATGCTGGTCGGGTTCGCGCCCGGCGGCGGCACCGACGTCGTCGCGCGCATCCTCGCTCCGCGGCTCGTCGCTGCGTGGGGCCAGCAGATCGTGATCGACAACCGCACCGGCGCGACCGGCACCATTGCCGCCGGCATGGTCGCGCGGGCCGCCCCGGACGGTTACACGCTGCTGATGGGCCACGCGAGCACCAACACGGTCGCGCCCGCGCTCTACCACACGCTCCCCTACGATCCATACAGGGATTTCGCACCCGTCACCCTCGCGGGCTCGGTGCCGCACCTCGTCTCGGTGCACCCGTCGGTGCCGGTAAAGACGGTGAAGGAGCTGATCGCGCTCGCCAGGGCCAATCCGGGACAGCTCACGACGCCGTCGTCCGGTCACGGCAGCATGTCGCACGCCGAAATAAACCGCGCCCAGGACCTGCCTGAAGTGAAGGCGCAAATGGACCAGCTGGGCACCGACGGCGCCCGCACGGCCAGCCCGGAGGCATTCGCCACCATGTTCAAATCGGAATACGCGCGCTATGCGAAGCTGGTGAAGGAGGCGGGAATCAAGATCGAGTGATGCGTGATAGGTGATGGGGGCGCGTCGAGGGGCGGAACAGGGGCCCCGATCATATATGAGCGGGGATGTGACCCCCGGTGGCGCGCCGGGCGGCCGAAATATAAGAGTTAGATTCTCGCGACTTCGTTCTTGAGGCCGCCGTTCGGTGATAGGTGATGAGCAGATGGG